>QCNI01000054.1 GCA_003213255.1 Prochlorococcus sp. AG-424-P16 | reverse complement strand
AAGTCGCAGTAAGGTTAGTTATTCTTCCACGAGCAATGCAATTACCTCCCGACGATGATGATATACAGCCACCCCCTCCAGAGGATCAGAGTCCCCCACCTCCTCCTCAATCAAACAATGAAGAGTCTGAACCTGAGACTAGTGAAAATGATAATGAGCAAGACCAAGGACAAGAAGAAGATAATTCTGATGGAGAAGAAGAGTCTACTCCCGAAATACCTGAAGAATTCATATTAGACCCTGAGGCATGTATGGTTGATCCTGATTTATTGCTTTTTTCATCAGCTAAAGCTAAAGCGGGGAATAGCGGGAGTAGATCAGTCATATTTAGTGACAGTAGAGGAAGATATGTAAAACCTATTATCCCAAGAGGTAAAGTGAAAAGAATTGCTGTAGATGCTACCCTTCGAGCTGCTGCTCCTTATCAAAAATCGAGAAGATTAAGAAACCCTAATAAATCAATAGTTATTGAAGAAAATGATTTTAGGGCAAAGCTTCTTCAAAAAAAGGCGGGAGCTTTAGTAATTTTTCTGGTTGATGCTAGTGGTTCTATGGCTTTAAATAGAATGCAAAGTGCCAAAGGTGCTGTAATAAGACTTTTAACAGAGGCATATGAGAATAGAGATGAAGTAGCTCTTATTCCTTTTAGAGGTAATCAGGCCGAAGTGCTTTTGCCTCCAACAAGATCAATAACTGCTGCAAAAAGAAGGTTGGAAACAATGCCTTGTGGCGGAGGTTCCCCTTTGGCACATGGATTAACACAATCAGCAAAAGTAGCAAAAAATGCTCTTGCAACAGGAGATATAGGTCAAGTTATCGTTGTGGGAATCACTGATGGCCGAGGAAATGTTCCATTAGGATTATCTCTAGGGCAAAATGAGGTTGAGGGAAAAGATAACGAAAATGAAAATGTCAATTTAAAACAGGAGGTTCTAGATATCGCTGCCAAATATCCAATGCTTGGGATAAAACTCTTAGTAATTGATACAGAGAGAAAATTTATAGCAAGTGGATTTGGTAAAGAATTAGCTGAGGCTGCTCAAGGGAAATACGTCCAATTGCCAAAAGCTACAGATAAAGCAATCGCAGCTATGGCTTTAAATGCAATTAATGAATTCTAAATATTTCTCATGGATAAATTTCGTTAAGGAATTTTGAAAGTCCAATTGTTAAATCTCTTATGGATTTGGTTAATTCTTTATCTTGAGTTAATTTTTCAAAATCATCACTCATATCATCTATTTTCGTTGAAATAGACCTCGCAGCATTAATTGTCAATTTAATGTCGTTAAGAGTTTCTTTGTCATCGATAGTAGACAAAATGTTATTCAAATGATTAGCAGCAATTGTAATTTCACTTATTAGAGGTTCAACTCTTTCTATTTCTTTTTTTGATAAATAAATTAATTCATCAAGATTTTCTTGTGTTTTGTCAAATTGATCAAATGAGTTGAGGATCTTCTCAATTAAGTTTTCTTGATTTGTTTCTTTTAAAAGTTGACTTATTCTATTAGTTACATTTGAGAGGCTTGATAGTTGCTTACCTGTGATAGTATCTCCTTGACAAATAATTAATTTGGAATCGCATTTTTCGGATGTAGGTTCTGCAATATTCTTAGGAATTGTCTTGTCACTTGTTTCTAAAGCAACTTGCACATCTCCTCCAAGGAAAGAATTTGTAACTATCCTGGCAAATGCTGGCCTTGGAAGAATAATTTCAGAATTATTTAAAACTATTTTTGCTTTAATTGATTCATTCGTAAATAAGATATCTTCTATCGATCCTACTAAAATTCCTCTATATGTAACCGGAGATTTTTTTGATAAACCGCTTGCGTTATTGAATTCAGCAAAAAGGTGCCAATTTTTTGAAGACAACCTAACTCCTCTTAGCCAAAAAGAAAAAAATGTGAATATTAAAATTCCTCCTAACAAGGAAAAACCAACTATTGAATCTCTTAAGCTTCTACGCATAATTTCTAAATGTCTTTGGGTTGCATTGGACCATCAAGTTTCC
>QCNI01000053.1 GCA_003213255.1 Prochlorococcus sp. AG-424-P16 | reverse complement strand
GCTATTTACTTGGAACAAATGTGCATTAATTTTATGAGGGGCAATTTTTACTTTTAAGAAATCTCCAATTTTTATAGGCGCAAGAAAGTTTGCTTCGCATTTTACTATGGGAAAAATAATTTGACTTTTACGTATAGAAAAATCTGGAAAAATATCTTGATATGGAATCCCATAAATTTCGATACTCTCTTCCCAAGCTTCGTGCGACCATTTTAATAAGTTATGAAAATGAATTACACCTGCAGAATCACAATCACCGAATCTTACCTTCTTTTGCAATATTAACCAATCAGCGGGTTTCATTTAAAGAAATTATCTATCAACAGATCCCATGATGACATCTATTGAACCAAGGATTGCCATAATATCGGCGATTTTGGCACCTTTAAGAATATGAGGCAATATTTGCAGATTATTTAAATCAGCCGCTCTGATTTTAAATCTCCATGGGGTAACTTCATTATTTCCTTGAATAAATACACCTATTTCTCCTTTTCCGGACTCTAATCTTGTATATAATTCTCCGTTAGGAATTTTAAAAGTTGGAGCAACCTTCTTAGCTACATATTGGTAGTTGATACCAAATATTTCACTTTTCTTATCTTCAGTCGCCATTCTTTGAGCTTCTAAATTTTCTGTTGGACCTCCTGGAATCATTTTGCAGGCTTGGCGAATGATACTTAGTGATTGTCTCATCTCTTCAACTCTTACTCTATATCTCGCATAGCAATCTCCTTCTTTTTCTGAAGCAATCTGCCAATCAAAATCGTCATAGCATTCATAACTATCGACTTTCCTTAAATCCCAGGAAACTCCAGAAGCTCTTAGCATTGGCCCAGACAAAGACCAATTAATTGCTTGGTCTCTTTGTATTGTTCCTAAACCTTCAATTCTTTTTCTAAAAATTGGATTATTTGTGATTAATTTTTCGTATTCATCTATCTTAGGACCGAACCAATCGCAAAAGTCTATACATTTTTCTAACCATCCGTATGGGAGATCACATGCGACACCGCCTATCCTAAAGAAATTATTATTTATTAGCCTTTGTCCAGTAGCAGCTTCCCAGAGATCATAGATCATTTCTCTTTCTCTAAAAATATAGAAAAATGGAGTTTGAGCTCCTACGTCTGCTAAAAAGGGACCAAGCCATAAAAGATGATTAGCAATACGATTAAGTTCGAGCATAAGAACTCTGATGTAACTAGCTCGTTTGGGAACTGGAATATTAGCTAATCTTTCAGGAGCATTTACTACAATAGCTTCATAAAACATTCCTGCTGCATAATCCATTCTGCTTACATAAGGGACATACATTACATTTGTTCTGTTTTCTGCTATCTTTTCCATTCCTCTATGTAAATATCCAATTACTGGCTCACAATCAATGACATTCTCACCATCAAGAGTTACAACTAACCTTAATACCCCATGCATTGAGGGATGGTGAGGGCCAAAATTGACCACCATTGGTTCTGTTCTAGTCTCTAGCTGAGCCATTCAAAATTTAACTTCTAAATAAATCTTAGTCGAAAGTTATGCAAACTGACCTATCTGATTCATCTTTTTTCAATCATCAATCAGTTATGACAGATGAGATTATGGCTTCATTAGAGCATTGCCCACTTATACATAACAATCAACTTAAGGGAATAGACGCAACTTTAGGCGGAGGCGGGCACTCTTATCATTTATTGAGAAAATATTCGGATTTAAATATAATTGGACTTGATCAAGATCCATTCGCAAGAAAATCAGCATTAAAAAAACTTGATGAGTTTAAAAGTAGGATTGATATAAGGGCTTCAAATTTTGCAGATTTTGTACCAAAAGAAAAAGTTTCTTTTGTGATTGCAGATCTTGGAGTAAATAGTAACCAACTTGATGACCCTAAAAGAGGATTTAGTTTCCAAAAAGATGGACCGCTTGATATGCGCATGAATCCTTTGCTTGAGGTTGATGCTGAGAAATTAATTGAGGCTTTAAATGAAAAAGATCTAGCTAACCTAATCTATAAATATGGAGA
>QCNI01000052.1 GCA_003213255.1 Prochlorococcus sp. AG-424-P16 | reverse complement strand
TATGTGATATTGACGGCAACAAAGGTAAATTATTGTACAGAGGCTATTCCATTGAGGAACTTTCCAAAAAAAGCAGTTTTTTAGAAACCGCTTACCTATTGATTTGGGGTGAATTGCCCACAGCTATTCAATTAAGAGATTTCGAACAAGAAGTTCAGATGCATCGAAGGTTAAGTTTTAGAGTTAGAGATATGATGAAATGTTTCCCTGCAACTGGTCATCCTATGGATGCTCTTCAATCTAGTGCAGCTTCTTTGGGGCTCTTCTATTCGCGTAGAGCAATAGATGATCCTAATTACATCTACAACGCAGTCATAAGACTAATAGCAAAAATACCCACAATGATTGCAGCGTTCCAACTTATTAGAAAAGGACAAGACCCAATTCAACCTAGAGATGATCTAACTTACTCATCAAATTTTCTTTACATGTTGACTGAAAAAGAACAAGATCCTATAGCCGCAAAAGTTTTTGATAGATGCTTAATTCTACATGCCGAACATAGTTTAAACGCAAGTACATTTAGCGCTAGAGTGACTGCAAGTACTCTTACAGATCCATACGCTGTCATCGCCTCTGCAGTAGGAACCTTAGCTGGCCCATTGCATGGAGGAGCAAACGAGGATGTGATTGCGATGTTAGAAGAGATTAAAACCCCAGAAAATGCTGGGTCTTTTTTAGATAATGCAATAAAAAATAAAAGTAAGATAATGGGCTTTGGCCACAGAGAATATAAAGTCAAAGATCCCAGAGCAATAATTCTTCAAAAACTTGCAGAAGAACTTTTTATTAGATTTGGAGCAGATGAAATGTATGAAGTTGCTAAATCACTTGAGGCAGAGGCAATACCAAGACTTGGACCTAAGGGTATATTCCCTAACGTGGATTTTTATTCTGGCCTTGTTTATAGAAAACTTGGTATTCCTCGTGATTTATTTACTCCAATTTTTGCCATATCTAGAGTGGCTGGTTGGTTAGCTCATTGGAGAGAGCAACTTGGAGCAAATAGAATTTTCAGACCATCGCAAATCTATACAGGTTCAGCACCAAGAGATTGGATCAGCCTAGAAAGTAGAGAATAATATTTGCAGCTTTTCATAAAAAACACACATATTGTTTGTGAAGAGTTAATCTATTAAGTAAATAACATAAAAACTTTGGAATACGGATTAGATCTCGAATATAGTTTTAATGAATTCTTAAAAGGTTTTGGCCTTTCCAGCGAAATCGCTCATATAATATGGCTCCCTCTTCCTATGCTTTTGGTTTTGGTAGCGGCAGTTGTTGGCGTTTTAGTAACAGTTTGGCTTGAAAGAAAAATATCTGCTGCTGCTCAACAAAGAATAGGTCCAGAATATGCTGGAGCGCTCGGCGTCCTCCAACCAATTGCAGATGGTCTTAAGTTACTTGTCAAAGAAGATATTATTCCTGCCAAAGCGGATGGGATTCTCTTCACTGCAGGACCTATATTAGTTCTTGTCCCAGTTATTCTGTCCTGGCTAATTGTTCCTTTTGGACAAAACCTTTTAATAAGTAACGTTGGCATTGGAATTTTCCTATGGATTGCTTTAAGCAGTATTCAGCCAATTGGCCTTCTTATGAGCGGATACGCATCAAATAATAAGTATTCTTTATTAGGAGGTTTAAGAGCAGCGGCTCAATCAATAAGTTATGAAATTCCTTTAGCTTTATCTGTACTGGCTATTGTACTAATGACAAATTCTTTAAGTACTGTTGACATTGTCAACCAACAAAGTGGTGCTGGAATCCTAAGTTGGAATATATGGAGACAACCAGTTGGTTTTATAGTCTTTTGGATTTGTGCTCTTGCAGAATGTGAAAGACTTCCGTTTGACTTACCCGAAGCTGAAGAAGAATTAGTTGCGGGATATCAAACTGAATATGCAGGGATGAAATTCGCATTGTTCTACCTGGGTAGTTACATAAATTTAATTCTTTCCGCTTTATTAGTATCAATACTTTATTTGGGAGGATGGGGTTTTCCTATTCCAGTTGAATTAATAGCTAAGTTTCTTAATTTA
>QCNI01000051.1 GCA_003213255.1 Prochlorococcus sp. AG-424-P16 | reverse complement strand
AGATTATTGGTGAGAGCCACTGAATAAAATTCTCCGACAGATTCTTCCCCCAAAAGAAGACAGCTAGGATATTTCCATGTAATTGCAGAGCCTGTTTCAACTTGAGACCAGCTAATTTTACTTCTCTTACCTAAACACTTTCCTCTCTTGGTGACAAAATTAAAAATTCCGCCAATACCTTCTTCATCGCCAGCATACCAATTTTGCACTGTTGAATATTTTATTGAGGCGTCGTCTAATGCTATAAGCTCTACAACTGCAGCATGTAGGGTATTTGTATCAAACATTGGAGCTGTACAACCCTCTAGATAACTTACAGAACTTGATTCTTCAGCAATGATTAGTGTTCTTTCGAATTGCCCTGAATCCCCACTATTAATTCTGAAGTAGGAAGATAGATCCATAGGGCAGGTAACACCTTTTGGGATATAAACAAAAGAACCATCACTAAAAACAGCAGAATTTAATGCTGCAAAATAATTATCACTAGCTGGAACTACTGTACCTAAATATTTTTCAATCAAATCCGCGTGATCTTTTACTGCTTCACTAATTGAGCAAAATATAACTCCATGTTCAGCAAGTTCTTCTCTAAAAGTTGTGGCAATAGAAACACTATCAAAGACAGCATCTACTGCTACATTTGTGAGTTTTTTTTGCTCCGTGAGGGGTATTCCCAATTTGTCAAAAGTCTCAAGAAGTTTGGGATCAACTTCATCTAAACTAGAAATTTTCTCTTTTTGCTTTGGAGCAGAGTAATAAATAATATCTTGATAATCAATTTTTTTATATCCTAATGCTGCCCAATCAGGCTCTTTCATTTTTTGCCATTTTTTAAAGGCTTTTAATCTAAAATCAAGAAGAAATTTTGGCTCTTCTTTTTTCTGTGAAATTAATTTTATGATATCTTCATTTAATCCCTTTTCTATTTTTTCAGTTTCAATATCAGTAACGAAACCGTATTTGTAAGGCTCTTTTACTACATCTTTAACTAAATTTTCGTTGATCATGTTATCAAAAATAACCTATTACAATTAGCTTTATATACTTTAACGAAAGATACCCCCAATATTGAGTTTTTTTCCTTTATTAAAACTAAAAATTAATGTCTAATCATCTTGATCCCTTGTCTAACCTATTAAATAAAGAAACTATTCAAGAAATTGATAATCTTGATCTACCTATAATGCAGAAACATCATTTAAGAATTCTCGCACATTGCCTTCAGATTTTAAAAATTATCAATTTAGATAATAGTCTGGAATATCAACATAAAAATCCCCTGAGAGAATGGTGTGATAACCAATCCAAAAAATTTGATGATAAAAAATTTAGTGATCTTTTTTATGAGCAGTTAGAATCCGCTTCGCAAAAATTAAGTACTTTTTCAAAAAAAATAGGTAAAAGTATTGAGGATTTAGAGATAGATGATTTAGTACTTCTAGTTGAACAACGCTGAAATCACTTTTAATTAAATGATCCCGAAGAAAAAATATATTTTTGTTGAGTTGTTAACAAATTCAGGTAATAAAATTTAAAAAAAAAGAAAATTAATTTACATTCGAAAAAGCATTGAAAATTAATCAATTTCATTGATACCAACTGTTTTGAAGAGAAATATCAATTTACAGAATTTTCTAGTAGTCAGAGGATCCTGACGACAGGCCAAAAAGACACGCAATTCATAAAAAAAAAGAACATACTGATCCCAAACAAAAACGGAGAATTTAAAGTGGCTGAAGGGATCATTAATAAAGTTCAATTACTCTCACTAACCCTCAGACAATTACGTCAAGAAGCAAGTAAATTATCGGTTCCGCTATACAGTCGTAAAACAAAAGCTGTTTTAGTTGATTTAATACTTAAATATCAAGAAAAATCTACAAAAAAAACATACACAACACCTCCTGAGTCAAAACCTGAAGAAACTTTTGAGTCCGATTCTTTCAACAATACTGAAAAAGTTAAAACAAATGTAGTTTTCTTACCACGAGATCCAGATTGGGCTTATGTTTTTTGGCAAATATCTGATGCAGATAGAGAAAAAGCACAATC
>QCNI01000050.1 GCA_003213255.1 Prochlorococcus sp. AG-424-P16 | reverse complement strand
GTTGTACTTCAAAGCCCTTATAGAGTAATTGGATTAATTGCATTTTTTATTGGTGTAGGTCTAACACAAATACTTTTAGTTTTGAAGAAAAAACAAGTAGAAAAAGTACAAGCGGCAGAAGGTATCTAACTTTCTTTAAATGCTTACACTTCAAGCTTTTATACAATCTCCAGGAGAAACTTTTTTAAATTTAGGATTTATAACTATTAGATGGTATGGCTTGCTTATTTCGGTTTCAGTTTTAATAGGCCTATTTATCTCTAAAAAACTAGCAAAGGCAAGAAATATTAATCCAGAGTACATTAGTGAAATACTTCCATCATTAATAATCTCTTCAATAATTGGAGCTAGAGCTTATTACGTAATTTTCGAGTGGAGGCAATATAGCGGGGAGAACTTTTTTACTTCTTTTGAACTATTCAATAATATAATTCAAATACCTTCTTTTCTTGCAGTTTGGGAAGGAGGAATAGCAATCCATGGAGGCCTAATTGGAGGATTAATATCTATTATCTATTTCTGTAAGTCGAAAAAAATTAATTTAAAAACTTTTCTAGATATATTAATACCCTCGATTATTCTTGGACAATCAATAGGAAGGTGGGGAAATTTTTTCAATAATGAAGCATTTGGAGTTCCTACAAATTTGCCTTGGAAATTATTTATACCTATCCAAAATAGGCCTTTAGAATTTCTAAATTATGAATTTTTTCATCCAACATTTCTCTATGAGTCGATGTGGAATCTTTTAATTTTCATCGTTCTCATTATTACCTTTAATAAACAAAGTAATACAGATTTTTTCAGGCCAGGCTTTATTAGCTGTCTTTATTTAATAAGTTATAGCTTTGGAAGGTTCTTGATTGAAGGTTTAAGAACTGACCCACTATGCATTGGCGGACTTCCACCTTTCTGTGATGGCGGTATAAGAATGGCTCAATTTATAAGTATTTTTCTATTTTCTTCTGGATTAATTGGAATATTTTTTTTAAGATTGAGAACATATAGTGGGAAAAATAAAAAGAATGGATAATAAAATATACTTTATTGGTGTTGGTCCGGGCGATCCAGAATTATTAACTATTAAAGCATTAAAAAAGATAAAAATTGCAGATGTCATTATTTGGACTGATTCTCTAATTCCTGAAAAGATTTTAGATTTTTCTAAAGAAGGTTCTGAAAAAATAAAAACGAGTTCGCTCAACTTAGAGCAAATCACCTCAATTATGATAGAAAAATTTCAGGCAGGGAAAACTGTTGTAAGGTTGCACGATGGAGATCCTTGCCTTTTTGGAGCAATAAGAGAGCAAATCGAAATTTTAAAAACCGAAAAAATTGAAATCGAGGTTGTTCCTGGAGTAAGTGCTTTTCAAGTTGCTGCCGCATATCATGAAGCTGAGTTAACCATCCCTGACGTAACGCAAACAATAATTTTAACTAGAGCAGGAGGACGAACAGGGATGCCCGAAAAAGAATCTCTTAAAGATCTTGCGAAACACAATTCCTCTATTTGTCTTTATCTAAGTGCTAGGCATGTGAAAAGGTCTCAAGAAACTTTACTAGAGTTTTACCCTCCAGAGACTAAAGTAATTGTTGGATTTAGAGTATCTTGGGATGATGGTTGGACATCATTAATAGAATTAAAAGATATGGAAAAATTTTCTATTGAAAAAAAACTAATTAGAACTACCATTTACATAATTAGCCCAGCGATTAGTAATTCTCAAAAAAGATCTAATCTTTACAACCCATCTTATAGTCATCTCTTTAGGAATAAATAATCTTAAAGTTGTTAGAAAAATATTAATTACTATAATTAGTAAAAATTTACTTGCTTTGAAAGAAATAAAATCTGTTTCGGGAAACAATAATAAAGGAGATGATTTCTCTTTAAAGAGAATTGGAAATTTCATTAAAGAAGCTAGGTTAAGTAAAAATCAATCTATTGAAAAATTGGCTTCTGATTTAAAAATCGGAGCTCATCAACTTGAAGCCTTAGAAGAGGGTAATGAAGAAAAATTACCTGAAAAAGTATTTATCAAAGCAATGGTTAGACGGATTTCACAGAAGCTC
>QCNI01000049.1 GCA_003213255.1 Prochlorococcus sp. AG-424-P16 | reverse complement strand
TATGCATGGAAATATATTGTTAAATGGTTCGGGAAAGAATTTAAAAGTAATAATTTAGTTTCCTTTTATGTTTTAACCAATATTCTTAAATATGTTCCAGGAGGGGTTTGGCATTTTGTTGAAAGATTTAATTTTATAAAAAAAATAAGTAATCCACAGATTGCTTTATATTCGACGCTTATAGAACCTTATTTCATGTTGAGTGGATCTTTTCTATTGGCATCAATGGGATTAATTTTTTCACCACTTTATTTTTTTTTAATTTTTCCTTTATTGTTCTTAAATAGAAAATTTATTTTTTTGATATTGAAAATATTAGGGTCTTTTAAGGGGAAAGTATTTGAGGTTTTGAGTCTTCCAAATTCTAAGGGCCAATTTGAAGAGAGAATAAATATAGTTTCTTTTTTCCCTTCTAGAGCTTTATTTCTTGAAATTGGTTTTGTTTTATCTAAATTTATTGGGTTTTTTATTTGCTTAAATACTTTTTATACAAGTAATAATACTCTGAACATCATATTTTTATTAGTAATTTTTTCTTTGTCATGGTCCATAGGCTTGGTAGTCCCAGCGGCTCCAGGAGGAGTTGGCGTTTTTGAGGCTTGCCTCCTTTTATTTGTTGGCAAAAGTATTCCAGAAAATATAATCCTCATAAGTTTAGTTTATTTTAGGATTATATCTACCTCGGCAGATTTGTTGTTAAGCTTACCTTTCTTAATAAGAAAAGTGTCTAAAAGAATTTAGTGTTTTTTCTCTAAACTTGGTATCAATGTCATTGATGCAATAAGGCCTAAAGTCATGATAAGAATGGCCGGTAATATTGCCTCTACCATTCTTTCATCTCCAGCATATTGATATATTCTCACAGATAATGTATCGAAATCGAATGGTCTTAAAATAAAGGTTATGGGTAATTCTTTTATCGTGTCAACAAAAACTAAAAGTGATCCTACGAATATTGGTCCTTGGAGAAGAGGTAGATGAATTCTTTTGATGATCCCCAGCCAATTCTCTCCTAGTCCAAGTGCTGCTTCATCAAGACTAGGAGAAATTCTTTCAAGACTTGAATCAATAGAACCCTTAGAGATAGTTAGAAATCGTACAAGATAACCCCAAATTAGTAAGCAAATAGCAATAAAATTAAATTTTGAAGAAGAAATGCTTATTAAAGATAAAGCTAATACAGTCCCTGGTATTGCGTAACCTATTCCCGCAATATTTGTTATTAGTCCTAGTAAAAAGCTTTTATTTGGTCTTCTGGCTAAAGAAATTATTAAGGAAAATAGCATCGCTATTAATGCAGTTAAAAGTCCTAGACTTATGGTCCTTAATGATAGGATTAGTAATTCTATAGATAACCCTTTTTTAATTAGATCTATATTGAGTAGAACCCAAAAACATGGAATCCCAAAAGAGAAAATTGGAGGAAATAAAGATATTATTATTGCTAAAAAAGCTCTAGTTTTGTTTAATTCCCATCCTTGAGACTCTTTTGATGCAGGATTTTCACTCCACCTCTTTGATTTCTTTCTTGATAACTTTTCGAAAATAATTAAAGTGAAAATCATTAATAAGGCTACCAAAGATAATCCAATAGCACTTTTTGGATTCCCCTCAATTATCCAATTTTCAGCTATACCAGTAGAAATACTTGGTATATTTAATAATGCAAATGTACCTAATTCATTCATTAATTCCATACACATTAAACTTATTCCTGTTATTAGTGCTGGTAACGCCATTGGGAAAGCGATTTTAAAGAAGCTGCTCCATGGCCCTACTCCTAATCCTCTACTAGCATTGATATGATTAACTCCAAATTTACTAAAACTTTCGTTAGCAAGAATGAATACATATGGATAAGTAGAAATTGAAAGTATTAATACCCCCCACCATAAACCAGTTACTTGATACCCAAAAATACTTCCTAAATCCTGCAAAATAGCTGTTATTAGATATGCTGGGGCAGCTAATGGAACTAGCTGACAAATACGGATAACTTTTCTGAACTTAAAATCACAATTTGAAAGTAACCATCCATTCAAGGTCCCTAACCCGCCACCAAAAAAACTTGTCAGTATTAGAACTTTTAAAGTGCCTAATACCTCTTCTCCTCCAGCAATACCTAATGAAAAATTTCCACTAATAATGTAATCAATTCCCTCTAGAAGAAAATTGGAAATTGGAATGATTACTAAGAGTGAAACAATA
>QCNI01000048.1 GCA_003213255.1 Prochlorococcus sp. AG-424-P16 | reverse complement strand
ATAGGTGGTTGGTTTGTCGGAACAACATTTGTTACCTCATGGTACACACACGGAGTTGCAAGCTCATACCTTGAAGGTTGTAACTTTTTAACAGCAGCTGTAAGTACCCCTGGTGATGCCATGGGACACAGTCTTCTATTTTTATGGGGTCCTGAAGCCCAAGGTAGTTTCGTAAGATGGCTACAACTTGGTGGTCTTTGGAACTTCGTAGCATTACATGGAGTATTTGGCCTTATTGGTTTTATGCTTCGTCAGTTTGAAATTGCTGGCCTTGTTGGAATTAGACCATACAATGCATTGGCTTTCTCAGCAGTAATTGCAGTTTTCACAAGTATTTTCCTTATTTACCCTTTAGGACAGCATAGTTGGTTTTTCGCACCTTCATTCGGTGTTGCAGCAATCTTCCGTTACATTCTGTTCATTCAAGGTTTTCACAATATCACTTTAAATCCATTTCATATGATGGGAGTTGCTGGAATTCTTGGTGGTGCTCTACTTTGTGCTATCCACGGAGCTACAGTGCAAAACACTTTGTATGAAGATACAAGTATTTATACAGATGGTAAGGTACAAAGTTCAACATTTAGAGCTTTTGATCCAACTCAAGAAGAAGAAACTTATTCAATGATTACAGCGAATAGATTCTGGAGTCAAATCTTCGGTATTGCTTTCTCAAACAAGCGCTTCTTACATTTCTTGATGCTATTTGTGCCTGTTATGGGTATGTGGACATCTTCAATTGGTATTGTCGGTTTGGCACTAAATCTTAGAGCTTATGATTTTGTAAGCCAAGAAATTCGTGCAGCAGAAGATCCAGAATTTGAAACTTTCTACACAAAAAATATACTTTTGAACGAAGGTATGCGAGCATGGATGTCTTCTGTGGATCAACCACACGAAAACTTTGTATTCCCTGAGGAGGTTCTTCCACGTGGAAACGCCCTTTAATAACTTATTAAGAGCTCCAAACCAAAGTATTGAGGAAACTGGTTATGCCTGGTATGTAGGTAACGCTAGATTAATCAATTTATCTGGACGTTTATTAGGAGCTCACATTGCTCACTCTGGACTAATAGTCTTTTGGGCGGGAGCAATGATGCTCTTTGAGGTTAATCATTTTACTTTTGATAAGCCAATGTGGGAGCAAGGTTTAATCTGTATGCCACACGTAGCAATGTTTGGTTATGGAATAGGCCCAGGTGGTGAAGTTACTGATATCATGCCCTTCTTCCAAGCAGGTGTGGTTCATTTAATAGCTTCTGCTGTTCTTGGCTTTGGTGGAATTTACCACTCATTAGCAGGTCCAGAAAAGCTTGAGGAAGATTTTCCATTTTTCTCAACTGACTGGAGAGATAAAAATCAAATGACAAACATTCTTGGTTATCATTTGATAGTTTTAGGTGTAGGTGCACTAGCATGGTCAGTAAACTGGTGTTTTATTGGCGGTGCATATGACACATGGGCACCTGGTGGTGGTGAAGTTAGACTTGTAAACCCAACCTTAGATCCAAGAGTTATTCTTGGTTATCTATTCAGATCTCCGTGGGGAGGTGCTGGTTCAATAATCGGTGTTAATTCCATCGAAGATATTGTTGGGGGACATGTTTACGTGGGTATTACTGCAATTATTGGAGGAATATTCCATATCTTTACCAAACCTTTTGGATGGGCAAGAAGAGCATTCATCTGGAATGGTGAAGGACTACTTAGTTATGCTCTTGGTGGAATTTGTGTGGCAAGTTTTATTGCTTCAACATTCATCTGGTTTAACAACACTGCTTACCCCTCCGAGTTTTATGGCCCAACAAATGCTGAAGCTTCACAGGCTCAAAGCTTTACTTTCCTAGTGAGAGATCAAAGAATTGGAGCTAACGTAGGTTCAACTATGGGACCAACTGGTCTAGGTAAGTATCTCATGAGATCTCCTACTGGTGAAATTATATTTGGTGGTGAAACAATGAGATTTTGGGATTTCAGAGGGCCATGGTTAGAGCCTTTAAGAGGGCCTAACGGGTTGAGTCTTGAGAAAATCCAAAATGATATTCAGCCTTGGCAAGTAAGAAGAGCTGCTGAATATATGACTCATGCTCCTAACGCTTCTATCAACTCTGTTGGTGGAATCATTACAGAGCCTAATGCTGTTAACTTCGTTAATTTAAGACAATGGTTAGCTGCAGCTCAATTCTTCCTAGGATGGTTTACATTCATCGGTCACCTGTGGCACGCTGGACGTGCTAGAGCAGCCGCTGCTGGTTTCGAAAAAGGAATCGACAGAAAGAGTGAACCAGCTCTAGAAATGCCTGATTTAGATTAATTTCTATCTCAACTAAAAAAGCCCTATCTTTAGA
>QCNI01000047.1 GCA_003213255.1 Prochlorococcus sp. AG-424-P16 | reverse complement strand
ATTAAATTAATAAATTTAATCTTGAGAAATTTCATTCAATTAATAGTTTTTAGAATTTATTTAAATAATCTAATTGAAGAAACATATTATTGTTGTTTTTTTGTTTACATCCATAAAATACAAATTTTCAGATTCTTCTATAGAAAAAATCTATTTATATGTAAAAATAACTTAAATAAATTTATAAATAAATTTGAATAAAGAAAACAAAAGTAAACTAGAAAAGCTATTAGGAAATGTTGCTAATAAACAGGATTTAGAAATTTACAGTTTAAATATACAAACTAATCAAAATCCAATTGTTATCGAAATAATCATTAAAAAAACAAATGGTGATGACGTTTCCTTAGATGATTGCACGCTATTTAATACCCCAGCATCTGACGAAATAGAAAAATCAAATCTTTTAAATTGTTCATATGTGTTAGAAATTAGTAGTCAAGGGGTCAGTGATGAATTAACCTCAGAAAGAGACTTCAAAACTTTTAAGGGTTTTCCAGTTAATGTTGAGTTAAACCAAAAGAATTCAAAAATAAAATTCCTGAATGGTTTACTTTATGAAAAGTCTAATGATTATTTAGCCATTAACATTAAAGGTAGGATAAAGAAAATCCCTTTTGATGAAGTATTAAAAATTAGTCTTTGTACCTTAAAAGATTGATTATTTTTCAACCATTATTCAATTTTCCCATCATAGATGGCATTAGTTATTCTCCCAGGTTTAAACAATCTTATTGAAGACATTAGTGAGGAAAAAAAATTACCTCCTAATATCGTTGAAGCAGCCTTGCGCGAAGCTTTGTTAAAGGGATATGAAAAATATAGAAGAACTTTTTACATTGGAGTTAACGAAGATCCATTTGATGAAGAATACTTCAGTAATTTTGATGTTGGACTAGATCTAGATGAAGAGGGTTACAGGATATTATCTAGTAAAATAATTGTTGAAGAAGTAGAGAGCGAAGATCATCAAATATCTCTAATAGAAGTTAAACAAGTTGCTGATGATGCTCAGATAGGTGACACAGTTGTATTAGATGTCACTCCTGAAAAAGAGGATTTTGGGCGAATGGCTGCTTCAACAACAAAGCAAGTTTTAGCACAAAAATTAAGGGATCAACAACGAAAAATGATCCAAGAAGAATTTGCAGATTTGGAGGATCCTGTTTTAACTGCAAGAGTTATCAGATTTGAAAGACAATCAGTGATTATGGGAGTTAGTTCGGGAATCGGCAGACCTGAGGTTGAAGCAGAACTTCCCAAGAGAGATCAATTACCAAATGACAACTATAGAGCAAATGCAACTTTCAAAGTATTTTTAAAAGAAGTTAGCGAAATAGCTAGAAAAGGTCCACAACTTTTTGTGAGTAGAGCCAACGCTGGTTTAGTGGTTTATTTATTTGAAAATGAAGTACCGGAAATTCAGGAAGGTACAATAAAAATAGTTGCTGTTTCAAGAGAAGCGAATCCTCCTTCAAGAGCTGTTGGGCCAAGAACAAAAGTAGCTGTTGATAGCGTCGAAAATGAGGTCGACCCTGTAGGTGCTTGTATTGGAGCGAGAGGAGCAAGAATCCAACAAGTAGTAAATGAATTAAGAGGAGAAAAAATTGATGTTATTAAATGGTCATCTGACCCAATACAGTATATTTTGAACTCCTTAAGTCCGGCTAAAGTCGATCTCGTGAGACTTGTTGACCCTGAAGGTCAACACGCGCACGTACTAGTTCCTCCTGATCAATTAAGTCTCGCAATTGGTAGAGAAGGACAAAATGTAAGACTTGCGGCAAGATTAACTGGTTGGAAGATTGATGTTAAAAACTCACATGAATACGATCAGGAAGCAGAAGATGCTGCAGTCTCTGAATTAATTATCCAAAGAGAAGATGAAGAGAATCTCCAGCGTGAAGCTGAGCTTAGATTAGAAGCAGAACAAGCTGAGCGTGCTGCGGAAGATGCAAGATTAAGAGAGCTTTACCCCCTTCCCGAAGATGAAGAAGAATATGGAGAGGAACAATACGAAGGAGGAGAATTCACAGATAATGATCCATTAGAGACTCCTCAAGATAATGAGATATCTGCCAAAGAGGAGAAAAAACGGTGATACAACAAAATCCTGTTTTGCGTGTATGCATTTCATGTAGAAAAACATATGACAGGAAAGATCTTTTAAAGATTACTAAAGATCATAAGCAAGGCATCATGCTTAAAAAGGGAATGGGGAGATCAGCTTACATTTGCAAGTCAAAAAAATGCTACTCAGATTCAAAGATTAAAAAAAAGCTTCAAAAAGCTTTAAAAACTTTTTTGGAACCTGAATTTGTTGAAATTTTTGAAAAAGAAATTACAAGCTACAATAACTATCCCCATTAAGGGAATATAATTAAATTAAATCCTCTTCTATTTCAAAAGAGTACAAATCAGATTAAATGACTATCAGCGATAAAAT
>QCNI01000046.1 GCA_003213255.1 Prochlorococcus sp. AG-424-P16 | reverse complement strand
ATCATTTTCTGCCAGCTTAAATTCCCAATCTAAATGTCTTCTTTGCCAACCTGCCGAGTGGAGACTGGGCATCACTGTCTGTGAATAAGTATCAACTGACATTTCATAAATTCTCTCAGCTAATTTCTCGCACCAGTCTTTACCATGCTTTTCTAGATTTTTCTGCATAGCTTGCCTTGGAACAGCATGACCACCATGATGACTGTGACATACTCCATCAGGACATTCGATCGCTTTTATACTCATTAGGATGATTTAGTACTTATATATTCTAGATAGCTATTTTTTAAAAAAAAGAAAATATTTTTTTAACAAAAATCCAAGACTTTTGACTTTCTCCAATTTATATTTAGTATGTTAAAAAAATAAATAAATTGACAAAGATACTTATTCCTTCCGAAACAAGCTCTGGTGAAAGGAGAGTTTCAGCTACACCAGAAGCGGTAAAGAAATTAAAAAGCCTTGGATGTGATGTTTATATTGAAAGTTCAGCAGGAAAATTATCAGGATTTAGTGACTTATCATATGAAGAATCGGGCGGAACAATAATAAACAACTTAGATCAAGAAATTTGGGGTGAAGCTGACTTAATATTTTGTGTTCAAACTCCGTCAGAGGATAATTTAACTAAGTTAAAGAAAGGTGCTGTTCTTCTGGGTCTTCTTAACCCATATGGTAATAAGGAGCTTCTTAGGATTATAAATAGTAATAAGATTTCAGCTTTATCACTGGAGTTGCTTCCGAGGATTAGTAGAGCTCAATCTTCTGATGTTCTTTCCTCCCAAGCTAATATTGCGGGATATAAAGCAGTTCTTTTGGCTGCAAGTGAATTAGATAGATATTTTCCAATGCTTATGACTGCAGCAGGTACAGTCCAACCCGCAAAAGTAGTTGTTCTTGGTGGAGGCGTTGCAGGATTACAGGCAGTTGCGACGGCGAAAAGACTTGGAGCAATAGTATTTGTATCTGATATTAGGCCTGCTGTTAAAGAACAAGTAGAGTCCCTCGGAGCAAGATTTATAGAACTACCTGAAGTTGAGGAAAAGCCAGGAGAGGCAGGAGGTTACGCAAAAGCTGTAACACCAGAATTTCTCTCAAAACAGAAGGCAACTTTAACCAAATATTTATCTGAAGCTGATGTTGCTATATGTACTGCGCAAGTTCTAGGTAAAAAGGCCCCTGTTTTAATAGACTCACCCATGATTGAAAAAATGAGGCCCGGAGCAGTAGTTATTGATTTAGCAGTTTCTCAGGGAGGGAACTGCGAAGGAACAAAATCAAATGAAACTATTATCAAAGATGGGGTAAAACTTATAGGGGCGGGTGAATTACCCTCTTCAGTTCCTTATGATGCAAGTTCACTTTATGCTAAGAACTTAACATCTTTGATTACACCATTTATAAAAGATGGTGTAATTAAATTAGATAAAGAGGATGAACTTATTTCTGGATGTTTATTAAGCGATGAAGGAGTTGTTCTTCAAAATAAAGTTTTTGAAAATTGAGGTTTTAAAATTATGTCTTTTATAAGTCTTCTTTGGGTTCTTCTACTTGGTAGTTTATTAGGACTCGAGTTAATTGGAAAAGTTCCTCCTACTCTTCACACACCTTTAATGAGTGGAGCAAATGCAATTTCAGGAATAACAATGCTTGCAGCCTTGACTTTAATTGTAAAAGCAGAAGGTAACATACCACTTTTAATCATCGGTTCAGTTTCTCTTGGATTTGCTCTTTTCAACGTTGTAGGCGGTTTCTTTGTAACTGATCGAATGCTCGCAATGTTTAGTCGTAAACCATCAAATAAGAAGTAATTTTCAACATGAATCTACCTGTAATCATTAAATTCGTTATTGATCTCTTAGCAGTACTTTTACTGGCTTTGGGAATAAAAGGACTGTCAAAAGTAAAATCAGCAAGGGATGCCAATAGATTAGCTGCATTTGCAATGTCGCTATCAGTAGTAGGATTACTTTCTTATTATTTAGGCACTTCTGGCATTGCTATTCAGTCTTGGGTTTGGATAATAATTGGATCAATCATTGGTAGTTTATTCGGAGCAATTCTTGCAAAAAAAGTACCTATGACATCCATGCCTGAAACAGTGGCATTGTTCAATGGCTGTGGAGGAATGTCATCACTTTTAGTGGCCTTAGGAGTAGCTATTTTCCCTATTTCAAATAGTGTAGAAAATCTTGATTTTTTTAAGTCACTGATTAACGAAGTTTCAATATCTGTTTCTATATTTGTTGGTGCCATAACTTTCACAGGTTCAATTGTGGCGATGGCAAAGTTACAGGGTTGGTTGTCAACTCCAGAATGGACTCAGAGCAAAGTTAGACATTTTGTAAATATTGTTTTTGCAGTTGCTTCCTTGATAGCCTTTTTTGATTTGATAAACGGCAATACAAGTTCTATTTGGCTTTTAGTTATAGTTTCTTCTTTATTAGGTATTGGAGTTACTTTGCCAATTGGTGGAGCTGATATGCCAGTCGTTATATCTTTATTAAATAGCTATTCAGGTATT
>QCNI01000045.1 GCA_003213255.1 Prochlorococcus sp. AG-424-P16 | reverse complement strand
TTCTCAGTCAGTATTTTTAATAAATCTTTGTCAGGGGCTAAATTGACCTCAGACCTGCTCCCATCATTTTCAACAACTTGAGCTGTGGCATTATCTGGAGATATTAGGACTCTACTGATTTCTTTATCTTGTACTGCCTCTATAAAATCACTATATCTCAAGGTTTTTGTAGAACTTTCAGTACTAGGTTTATCAAAAACTGAAGTACCAATGAAAATTACAGTAATAACGGCTAGGGCATAAAGGCCTACGTTTCTCCAACGTTTGTTCACGATAAAAAATCTTTAATAAATCTATAATACTAATAATAAAACAATATTAAGAGCGTCTTAGAACATCTACTACACTTTTAAATGCAAACCATTCAGGAATTGGTTCGCCATTCCTCAATTTTTTTCTAAATTCAGTACCACTAAGTTTCATAATTTCATAATTAAATTCCTTAGCTTCTTCAGCTGTTATGTATCCTTTTTCTTTCGTATAAACTAAATTTTTTGAAGGAACAGTTTGCATCATCAATTCATCTGCACACTTATTCGCAAAATTCTGGGCGTCATATGGACCATAAAAATCTTCACCAGTTGATGAAGACTTACAACCAGCCATATCTCTACCAATAATAAAGTGGGTGCAGCCATAATTTCTTCTGATTATCATATGTTGAAGAGCTTCTCTTGGCCCCGCCATATGCATTGAATAAGGTAAAAAAGCCCATTTTATTCTTTCATCAGAAATTTCCTCTTCTAATTCTTTATAGGTCAAATATCTAACTTTTCCAGGGATATCATCTTGTTGAGTTGGTCCACAAGTTGGATGAACTAAAACAACTGAGTTAGAGGAGACATTATCTGAAAGTAAGGCATTAGTAAATAATTCATAATGTGCTCTATGAATTGGATTTCTGCATTGAAATGCAACTACATCATGATTTGATGGCAGTGTAGATCTAACTTCTTCTGGGGTTTTGCAGGGGAATTCTCTAATTGGTAGTTCGAAACCATAAACTCTTCCACCTATATAAAATCTCCCTCTCTCATTAAAAATCATCTTAACAGCAGGATGATCTAAAGAATTAGTACCATAACAAAGTTCAGCTTCTAAGGATTTGTCAGGTTCCCATGTAGAGCTAACTTCTAAAACTGCTATATTTTGTTTTTTATAAGTAAGCAATATTGTCTCTCCAGCTTTTACTTTTTCAATATTTGAATCAAATACTATAGGCAAGCCAAAAAGCAACCCATTTGTATTTCTATTATTTTTAATTACCGAATTGTAGTTATTTTCATCCATAAATCCTTCCAATGGGGAAAAAGCTCCAACCATCAAAAGTTCTACATCGCATGCATTTCTCTCGCTACATTCAAACTCATAAGTAGCTTTAGAGATAAGATCATTTTTAAGGTTTTTATCTTTGATAATTAAATTTTTTAGTTCCCCTCCATAAGGAGGTATTAGTCCATTAGTATCTGTTTTAGTTTTTTGTTGTAATTCCATTTTTTTAAATTGATAAAGAAAAATTTTGAAAAAAAAAAGGGGTTTAAACCCCTTTTTCTCTTAAATAGGATTTATGCCTTTCTTCCGTAAAGCTCTCCAATTATTTTTACATCAAGTGGATCCTTTGAACCCATATCTGTATCTGAAGGTTGGATTGCTTCAAAAGTACCAGCAAATTCGTCTGTGTCAGAATCTACATTGTTGATTGAAAGAGTAATAACGCCAGTACCGTTTACATCAACTTTAATATTTTCTTTTGCAAGTTCTTCGTCATCGCCTCCTAATGCAACTAAACCTTGAGCATATTCAACACCAGTATTTTTAGCTCTTGCCTTAGGATCTAGAAAGTCACCAGTTCTGTAGTTAGGTGTAAATGTTGAACCACTAACCTCGGTGCCTGGCTCAATTGATGAAGGTAAATCAGCGGTAAGATCTTTTGCTGAGAATGCAAATGGCACCTCTAAACCACCAGGAGTTAATACAGTAATAAGTTGAAAATCAATACCACCCTTTTCTGTGAAAGTTCCTGAATCTATATCTCCATAAACTTCTGTCACTGTGGTGTTATTTCTAGGACTAATAATTTTTGTAGAAACAAATTCTGCAGCTTTTCGTTTTGTCCCTGGTACTTTTACATAAACTTCTGTTGGATGCATACATATTCCTTTAAGGCTATCTCCATTACCTAGAGATATTGATCCGACAAGAGATGAGTCTAATGTAGGGCAATCATTAGCTTTTCCTGTATTAACAACATCTGTAAATTGTGCATTTCCTCTTTCAGAAAAAGCAAATGTTTTAACAGGTACGAAAGCAAAAGTTATACAAATTGAAATAACAAAAGCTAAGAAAGAACGAATTCTCATAATTAAAGTTGCAGTAAAGTTCTGTGACGATAGATTAAAGGTCATCTAATAAGTTCAGTACGGATATTACAAGGGAAAGGACCATAAAAGATAGGTCTATTAAATCCTCGAAACAACCCGTAGCTTTTTAGATTTTAAAAAACTGGAATTATTTTAAGCTATCACACTATTTTTAATGATTAAGATTACAAAAAAATACAAAT
>QCNI01000044.1 GCA_003213255.1 Prochlorococcus sp. AG-424-P16 | reverse complement strand
AAATGAAGCGACTATCATCCTGCATCTGTTATGCATCCAGCCAGTACTATTTAGTTGACGCATTGCAGCATCAACTATCGGTACTCCGGTCTCTCCGTTGCTCCAATGCTGAAACCATTCATTATTGTTTTGCCATGGAAAGTGATCCCATTTTGTTCTATATGGACCTTTTTCTAGCTCAGGAAAATGAAATAAGCAATGTTGATAAAATTCACGCCAAACAAGTTCTTTTTGCCAAGTTTCAATTGATAGATAATTTCCTTGATTTGCAAAATCTGAATTTAAATTTAATGTGGCGTTCCAAATTTTTCTAATGCTGATGGTGCCGAATCTGAGAGATGCACTTAGAAAAGATGTCCCATTATGAGAAGGAAAATCTCGTGCAGAATTATAAGAATATATTTTTTCCTCGTTAATGAATTTTTCTAATAATGTTTCTGCGGCATTCTCCCCAGGTCTACATGGACAAATATTCGAACCAGGAAATTTGATATTTATGATAAATTTCTCTAGAACCGAATCAGATGATTTTATTGTCTTATTTTCTTTGATTTTAATATCTATATCTTTAAACTGAAAAACAACTTTATCTTGGTCATATGGACCTAATAAATTCATTTTTGATTTAAGGTTTTTATAAAAAGGGCCATAAACTGAATAAGGGTTGTTATTCCCTGAAAATATTTTTGAAGGTTCTACTAATAAGTGATCCCAAGTTTCAATAACTTGAATATTTTGTTCTTCTAAATTTTTTTTTATTTTTAAATCGCGATTAATCTCATAAGGTTCAATTGATCTATTCCAAAAAACAAATTTAGCATCTATTTTCTTTGCTAATTGAGGAATTATTAATACCGGATCTCCTTCTTGCATGATTAATCTACTACCCATTTTTTTCCAATTATTTCCTAATTCTTGAAGCGAATTTCCTAGAAACCAAGCTCTTGAACTTGCATTGAAATCTTGTGGGTAATTTTTATCGAATATGTAAGTTGAAGTAATAGCATTTGATAATGAAAATGCTTTGATTAAAGCTTGATTGTCAAATATTCTTAAATCCTTTCTATGCCAAAAAAGTATTCTAGGTTTATTCATAATTTATCTAAAAATTGTTTAGCTCTATACCAAGCTGTCACAGTTTTTGCGTCAAGAATCTCATCCCCACTAGAAATAAGATTATCTAGTTCGTTCGGATCTAAAATTAATACTTCTATATCTTCATCTAAATCTCCTTTAACCTCGGAATTTAGTTTGCTCAAATCACGCGCTAAAAATAAATAAATTTCTTCATCTGCATAACCAGGGGCAGGGACAAGGGTTCCTAGTTCATCCCATTTGTTTGCACTAAATCCAGTTTCTTCTTGTATTTCTCTTTTAATTGAATTAATAGGTGTTTCACCTATTTCTAATGTGCCTGCTGGAAATTCTAATAAATACCTTGAAACAGCAAATCTATATTGCCTAAGGATGATAACTTTATTGTCTTTTGTAATAGGTACTGCTAACGCTGCCCCAGGATGCTTTATGTATCCATATTCACCTTCGTGTCCATTTGGAAGTTCAATTCTATTTATTTCGAAACTAAACTTTTTTGACTTTAACTCAGATATTTTTTCTTTAAAAATGGATCTTTTTAAAAAGTTTGTTTTACCCATGAATTTTAAATAAAAATAGCCTAACAGTTATTTTTTTTTTTTGTAAATCAATTAATAGACCATTTTGGGTTATGAAACTTTGTGATTTTTTGGCTTCTACTTAAGATTTCAGAAAGTGGTGTAATAACGAAATTACGATTCATGAATCTAGGGTGAGGTAATGTTAATTCCTCGTCAACCGTATTAAAATCTTCCCACCAAAGAATATCTAAATCGAGACATCTCGATAGCCATTTCATACCTTTTGGCGTCTCTTCTCGTCCGAAAAATCTCTCTAACTTTTTTAGCTCTTTTAAAAGTTGTTTTGCTTTTTTATTTGATGGTTTAGGGAAAGAATTACTTTTTATAAGTAATAGAGTATTTAAGTAATTTGGCTGCTCATTATCAACACCATGAGGTAATGTCTCATAAATTGAAGACCAAAAAAAGTTTGCATGAAATTTGCTTTTCTCTTCTTTTTTTTCGTTGGAACTATCTCCCCACTCATTTATTAATTCCTCTATTTTTGGTTTGCAAATTAATAGTGACTCAAGAGGACTTCCGAATTTACTATCAATATTTGCCCCGAGGGATATACATAGTCCATTTTTGATATTAAGATTTGATAATTCCACTACAAAAAACAAAGTTATTGGATAAATTCTATATCAGGCATTTTTAAAGTGATTTTGAACCCCGAGTTAAAAGAAAAAGGAGAAATAAAAGATTTAATGAAGTCAAAGGATTCTTTTAGAGCTTTCCCTTTGGCCGCAATTACAGGTCATAGCTTATTGAAATTATCTTTACTTTTGGCAGCAGTTGATCCGAGTTTAGGGGGAGTAATTATTGCTGGCGGAAGAGGTACTGGTAAGTCAGTTTTGGCAAGGGGGTTGCATACTTTACTTCCTCCTATAGAGGTATTAGATAATGAATTAATACTGGAAAAGCTAACTGAGAAAAATAATGGAACTACATTAAGACCTATTGGTAGGAACCTAGATCCAGATAAACCAGAGGAATGGGATATTAGTACTAATAAATTATTAGACGAGGTAATTGGAAGTGATTATTTGAATCACATTGAAGAAATTCCGAAAAAAGTAAGAGAGGCTCCATTTATTCAAGTTCCCATTGGCATAACTGAAGACAGACTTGTTGGATCAATTGACGTTGCCGCCTCATTAAGTACGGGGGAACAAGTTTTTCAACCTGGAATTTTAGCAGAGGCTCATAGAGGTGTTCTTTATGTAGACGATATAAATTTATTGGATGATGGTATCGTAAATTTAATTCTTGAAGCTACAGGAAGAGAGAAAAATAATATTGAAAGAGATGGTTTAAGCCTATCTCATCCTTGTAAGTCACTTTTAATAGCAACTTATAATCCTGAAGAAGGTGTTCTAAGAGATCATGTTTTAGATCGTTTTGCCATCGTGCTTTCCGCAGATCAATCTATTGATTATGCTCAAAGAGTTGAGATTACAAAATCTGTTTTATCGCACGCAGAAAATAATATTAAATTTTCAGAAAAATGGTCTGAAGAATC
>QCNI01000043.1 GCA_003213255.1 Prochlorococcus sp. AG-424-P16 | reverse complement strand
TATCAGCTTTACCATAAACTTTTGAGTTATGTTTTTCTGTTAGATCTTTTTTCTCGCAAATAAGCCATTTCCCACTAACAGGAAATCCACCATAACTTTTTGCTTCTGGAATTTTTGATTTTTGTAAATAATTAATTGTTTTTCCACCAGCACCAAGAAAAACGTAGCCAGTTCTAATTGAAGTTTTTCTACCTTCAGAACTAATTTCTAGTTCCCATTGTTTTTTATCAATTTTCTTTAAATCTACTAATTCTGTTTTATATCTAATTTCAACATTTTTATTTAAGGAAACTAATGACAAATACTCTTTAGTTAAAGTCTCAAAATTAATATCAGTTCCTCTACCTATTCTGGTAGCAGCAATTTGAGTAGATGGATTTCTATCTTTTGTTATTAGAGGAGCCCATGATGAAATTTCATCAAAAGATGTAGAAAATTCCATATCGATAAATTCAGGATTTTCAGTCATTTTCTGAAATCTATTTTTTAAAAAAGAAATATTATCCTGACCAGAAACAAAGCTAACATGAGGAATAAATTTTAGAAACTTTTTAATATCAATTTTCCCTGCTTCATACAATGAGGCCCATAAAGACATTGATGTTTCAAAAGAACGATTTATTGAGAGCGCTTTATCTATTTTTAGATTTCCTTTTTCATCTAAAGGGGTATAGTTTAATTCGCAATTAGCCGCATGTCCTGTACCTGCATTATTAAAAGCGCCAGTACTTTCACTTCCTGGAGCATTTAATTTTTCTATAATAAGAAATTTTATATCTGGTAAAACTTCTGAAATTAGGAGGGCTAAAGTACTACTCATTATCCCTGCTCCTACTAAGACTGCATCAAAGTAGCTATTATCATTGGTGGGATTCTTAGATGAAGTCACAACAGAAAATTATCTTTTTTGCAATTAATCAGATTTCTTTCTAGGCTTATTATAAAGTTAATCCAAAGTTATGAGTACTGAAACACTCTCGCTGACAAACGAAAATGTTGAAAAAGTCCTTGACGAGCTAAGACCTTTTTTAATTTCTGATGGAGGTAATGTAGAGATTGCAGAAATAGATGGTCCAATTGTCAAAGTCAGACTTCAAGGAGCATGTGGTAGTTGCCCAAGTAGCACTATGACTCTCAAAATGGGTATTGAAAGAAAGTTAAAAGAAATGATTCCTGAAATAAGCGAAGTTGTCCAAGTTTTATAAAAATTTTTAACTGCAATATATATTATTTAGTTTTTAATTCCTTCAACAAAGATGATTCCATATCAAGGCAATCAATTGGAAGTCCTTGACCAATAGCAATTAAAAGAGGTGCAAGAATTCCTAAAGTAAAAACTAAATTTGATTGGCTTACATCATATTTACTCAAAGTAAAAGTTATCAAATAAATAATTGAAAAATAAGCATGTAGTGAAAAAAATTCTTTTGGCTTTAACACTGGCCACCTTAAAGTATTTCCCAAGAAATATAAAAAACCTGTCATAAATAAATAGTTACATGAAGATTAAACCAAATATAAACATAAACCTTTTTAGAGACTATTTATAAAAAAATTTACCTAAGATAATAATTAAAAAAACATTAAATCTTCGTTTCTATTTGTAAAAGCTAGACATCCCTAGAAAAATAAGTTTATAATAATTTGGTAGCAATTGCTACTTTTTCGTTCACCCTCATTTGAGGGCGCAGTTCGAGTCATACCATGGAACGGGGGATGGCCGTTTTGTCACATCGAATCATGACTACTTTAACTTACAGAGGTAAAAACTACGTTCAAAACAAAGAAGCTGCTAAAAAGCAACTTGTTGAACTTACCTACAGAAGAAACGTATACACCAACAGAATGGATGACGCTTCTTCAAGTAATGAAAAGGCAGAATTAAATTACAGAGGTGTTAATTACACTAAATAATTTAATTAAACAAATTATAAGCCCCTTTTTCAGGGGCTTTTTTTTTGGCTATATTTATCAAGAGTCCTTTAAAAAATATGACTGAGAGTTGCTGTAATACAAACACATCGAATAAAGCACCTAATCAATTCGATCATAAAGATGCGATTCAAGAAAGATATGGCTCAGCCGCACAAGAAAAAGAAAGTTGTCTTTGTACACCAGTTGGGTTTAATCCCGTTTTACTTGAAGCAATCCCTCAAGAGGTTATAGAAAGAGACTATGGGTGTGGTGATCCAACAAAATATGTTCAAAAAAATGATATAGTCTTAGACCTTGGAAGTGGTAGCGGCAAAAATGCTTTCATTTGTGCCCAAATTGTTGGAAAAGAAGGGAAAGTTATTGGCGTTGATCAGAATTCGGACATGCTTTCTTTATCAAGATCAGCCTCTAAAGAAGTTACAAAAAATATAGGTTTCAACAATACAGAATTTCTAGAAGGTTCAATTGAAAAACTTGATGAATTAGATAAAGATTTAAATCCATTAATCGCAGATAAATCAGTTGATATTATTTTAAGTAATTGCGTTTTAAACTTGGTAAGTCCAGAATCTAGAAATAACCTTCTAAATAACATAAAAAGAGTTTTAAACGATAATGGAAGAATTGCAATTAGCGATATCGTCTCTAACAAAAAAGTTCCTTTAAGATTGCAAAATGATCATGATTTATGGACAGGATGTATTAGTGGAGCATGGTATGAGCCAGACTTTATAAGTGATTTTAAAGAACTAGGATTTAAAAATTTAAAATTTGCAGAAAGGAGTGCTGAACCTTGGAAAGTAATTGAGGATATAGAGTTTAGAACAGTAACTTTGGTAGGAAATATCTAACAAATTCAAGAGTTGAAAATATAATATAAATTTCCATGAGAAATAATCTAAGAGATCAAATACCCGCATTAAAAAATAAGTATTATTTCAACTATGGCGGTCAAGGACCATTACCAAAATCTTCTCTAGAAGCAATAGTTAAAACTTGGGAAACCATCCAAGATTTAGGACCATTTACCAATGATATGTGGCCTTTTATTTACAAAGAAATATTGACCACAAAAAGAAGTATTGCGCAAAAATTAGGTGTCAATTCAAAGAATATAGCTTTTACCGAAAATGTCTCTTCCGGTATGATTTTGCCCTTTTGGGGAATAAAAGTAGAAGAGGGAGAAGAGTTGTTAATAAGTGACTGTGAACATCCTGGAGTAGTGGCTGCAAGTCGAGAATTTTGCAGAAGAAATAAATTAATATTCAAAATTTTGCCAATCCAAAAAATTAAAAATCTAA
>QCNI01000042.1 GCA_003213255.1 Prochlorococcus sp. AG-424-P16 | reverse complement strand
ACTTATTAGTTTTCCTGTTAACACACAAAGCAAAGCATCATGTGCTTCAACATCCATATTTGATAAATAGTGCGCGTCATTGGTAGCGATGACTTTTATTTGATGTTTCTTCCCAATTTTTATTAATTCAACATTAACAATTCTATCCTCAATAGAACCGTGATCTTGTATCTCTAGATAAAAATCATCTGCAAATAAATTTTTATACCAAAGAGCTATATCTTCTGCTACGTCTAATCTACCTTTTAAGATAGCCTGAGGTATCTCTCCACCAAGACAAGCTGTAGAAACTATTAGACCATCACTATATTTACTTAGAAGAGATTTATCAATACATGGTCTAGAAAAAATGCCTCGACCTCTCATCCCATTTAGATGACTTATTGTTGTTAACTTCACTAGATTTTTGTAACCAGTATAATTTTTTGCTAAAACCACCAAATGATATCTTTTTTCTTTTTTAGGTTGAGGATTATCAATAGAATCATTAATAATATACATTTCATTTCCAATAATTGGTTTTATGCCTTTCTCATTACACTTCTTGACCAAATCAAGAACACCATACATAACTCCATGATCAGTAAGGGCTATAGATTCCATTCCAAGATCAGAAGCTCTATCTACAATTTTTGAAATTTGACTGGCTCCATCAAGTAAGCTGTAGTCACTATGATTATGAAGTGGAACGAAACCCATATTCAAATAATTTATATATATAAGATAGAGAAAATTTCTAAAAGATCTATAGTTTGTGATTACAAATTAATTATTAATACAAATTTAGAATAAAGGTCTGTTCTTAATTACTTGAGCATCAATTTCAAAAATATTTGCGGCATTCAATATTCTATCTTCTTCTAATACATTTCCTATTAATTGCATCCCTACAGGTAATCCTTTAGTATCAAAACCACAGGGAATACTTATCGCTGGTAGTCCGGCTAAATTAACAGGAACAGTTAATAAATCAGACAAATACATTGAAAGTGGATCATTTACGAAATCACCCTTCAAAAAAGCGGTAGTTGGACAAGTTGGGGTTAATAAAAGATCTACTTTCTTAAAAGCATTATCAAAATCATTTCTTATAAGTGTCCTAACCTTCTGTGCCTTCTTGTAATAGGCATCTGTGTATCCAGCTGATAAAGCATAAGTCCCTATCAAAATTCTTCTTTGCACTTCATCTCCAAATCCTTCAGCTCTACTTTTAGATGTCATATCTATAAGATTTAAACCATCATTCGATCTGTAACCATATTTGACTCCATCGTATCTAGCTAGATTTGCTGAAGCTTCAGATGGTGCGATAACGTAATATGTTGCAATTCCGTCGTTAAATCTGGGACATTCAACTTCAATAATTTCAGCTCCTAAAGTTTTGAATCTATCAACTCCAGAAAGAACAGATTCCTTAACTTCTGAATTAAGGCCTGGGTGTTCAAAACATTCCTTAATGATTCCAATTTTTAAACCTTTTATGGATTTATTTAAATCAGTCAAATAATTTGGCACTGGCTTATCAAGACATGTTGAGTCAAAGGGGTCTTTACCAGATATTGAATAAAGTATTTCAGCGGCATCTGAGACAGTATTCGTAATTGGGCCAATTTGATCAAGAGAACTAGCAAATGCTACTAGTCCCCATCTACTCACTCTGCCATAGGTAGGTTTAAGACCTACAACCCCACAGAAAGATGCTGGCTGTCTTATTGATCCTCCTGTATCAGAACCTATAGCAGCCGCACAAAATCCAGCAGCAACTGAAGCAGCACTACCGCCTGAACTTCCTCCCGGCACTCTATTAATATCCCAAGGATTTGAAGTAACACCAAATAAAGAAGTTTCCGTTGAACTACCCATTGCAAATTCATCTAAATTTGTTTTTCCTAAACAAATTCCTCCTGAAGACCATAATTTACTTGAAGCTGTAGCTTCATAGGGTGCAACGAAATTTTTGAGCATTTTACTTGCACAAGTGGTTGCAACACCTTTAGTGCAAATATTATCCTTAACCGCTATTGGTATCCCAGCAAGAGGGGGGAGATCTTCATTATTTTGAATTAGTTTATCTATATTCTCAGCTTGCAAGATAGCAGTATCTTTTGTAGTACAAATATATGAATTAATTTCAGGATCCTTATGATTGATTTTGGCAAAGATATCATTTACTAGTTCCTTAACAGATGCATTATTGCTAGTGATTTCCTTTCTGAAAGAACTAAAATTCATTTCTTAAATTATTTCTTAAAGTTTAAGTTATCAAGCAGTTAGTGGCTCTTCTTTTTTGCAACGAACCAAACTATGTTTAATATTCTTAGAACCTTCATCAGAGAGATCTTTAATAAAAGAAGTCATATTTTCTTTTAAGCTACGTTTAGTGATAAATGGGCCGAACCAGTAAGTTACACAAGGTTCATCTGTCTCAATTTTAGCCCACCAGGCTAATCCAAGTTTGTTTCCAAAGTTTCTAATCAATTTTTTTGGCCTATATGACCATATATTCTTGTTAAATTCTATACAATTTTTAAGTTAAAATTCAAGATATTTTTATTAATCACATAAATGTATTGAAACAACAACATTCTACAGGTCATTAAAAAGTGATTATTTACAAATATAATTATTAACCTGTCAAGTGAAAGAGTGATATGGCGGCGGCCACAGAAGCATTTAAACTTGAAGTCTTACCTTTAAGAGGAATGCTTAATAGAAAATCGCATTTTTTTTGAGTAAGCAGAGAAATACCCTTATCTTCAGAGCCGACTATAACTACTAAGGGTGCTTTTTCTAAAAAATTAGATATGGATAATTGACCATTTCCAGACAAGCCAACAATAAGAAAACCATTTTTCTTAAGCTCCTCAAGTGCTCTATTCAAGTTAACAACTCTGCTTACTTGTAAATGTTCTAAGGCTCCCGCAGCAACCTTGGCGACTGTTCCGGTCAATCCAGCAGATCTTCTCTGAGGAATGATGATGCCCTTGCAATCAAATGCTTCCGCTGATCTTATAATCGCACCAACATTATGTGGATCAGTAATACCATCTAATGCAAGTATTATAGGTTTTGTACAGTTATGTTTAGAAAAATCGATTAATTGTTCTAGGGAAATTGTCTTAGAACATGCAAGCTGCAATACAACACCTTGATGTGAAGCACCATAAGTCAATTGCGAAAGCCTATTCCAAGAAACTTCTTCAATTAAGACTCCTTTAGCTTTAAGGTCCTTAAGCAAAATATAGAATTTGTCAGAAGAAAAAATCTCCGATGTACACCATATCCTATTAATCGCTCTATCACTACTAAGAGCCTCGTAAACCG
>QCNI01000041.1 GCA_003213255.1 Prochlorococcus sp. AG-424-P16 | reverse complement strand
AAAGGTGGATCTTAAATGAGAAATATCCATACTCTTAGAATTCAAACCTAAATATGTTCCCAAATATTGATTAAAGCGAAACAAAATAATTGAATAAAAATTTAAATAAAATATTTTTGTTGATTTCGTCGATAGGGAGTCACATAAAATGCTTAAAAATAAGAGATAAACTAAATTAAATAAGTTTAATGTCATAGTTGGTTCAATTCTTCTTAATGCAATAGCTTCTCTTCTATATCTATTTCTAATTTGTTTCCAATTTTCATTATGTACATGAATTACTTTTGCTTTTGGAGAATATATAATTTTATATCCTAGACTGTATTGATTTTTTGCCCAATCTAAATCCTCTAAACCTGTTAAATTTTCATCATATTGATATTCATTCCATACTGATTTTCGAATTGCGCAATTAGCATTATTACAAAAATACTTTGTTTTTATATCATTGATATCTTCTGGAAACCATGAATTAAAGATTTGATTCTCAGAGTATTTAGTTTTTCTATCTCCTCTTTGTTTCCCATAGGAACAAACTACTTTTGAATCAATAAATGGTTTAATTAAATTTTGAAGCCAATTTTTGTCTGAGGGGTAAACATGCGCACTCACAAATATTAAAATTTCTTTGCTTGCCTCTTCACAGCCAATATTTAATGCTTTGCCGAAAGAAAATTCATTTTTTTTAATCTTTACAATTTTAACATCATAGGAAGAAGCAATCATCAAAGTATCGTCTGTTGATCCAGAATCAACAAGAATAATCTCATCAGGCAACTTGGTCTGCTGCTTTAATCCATAAAGTAATTTACCAATATGCCTTGCCTCATTTAATGCTCTTATTACTATAGAAGTGGAAAATATATTTAAATTTCTATTACTTTTCATATTATAAATTATTCATCCACAATAATACCTAAAATTTCAATAATATAAAAGCCTGAACTATCAAAACTTTTTGAATTAATTAAACTTTTCTCATGTATTGATTAAATTAAAATTTTTTCTAAAAAAATTATAAATGTAAAACAAGAATTAATATTTATAAAATTTTTTCTTACTTTACACGAATTTTCTTAAAATTGGAATATTTAATTGATCAAATGAATTTAGAAAAAATAGCAAGAGAATACTTTACTTTTTTCTCTAAAAAAGACATAGATAATTTAACAAATTTTTTCTCTAATGAAATCAAATTGAGAGATTGGGATATAAATGAAAAAGGAATTAAAAATGTTACTAAAGCAAATATAAAAATATTCAACAATGCTGAAACAATAGATGTAAAAATTTTAAAAATCTATAGTTTAAAAATGACTATTATTGCGGAACTAGAAATTACAATTAATAAAAAGGTTAAAATTCTTGTTGTAGATATTATTGAATTTAATTCATCAAATAAAATAATTGAAATAAGGGCATATAAAGGAAATTAATTAAAATTTATTTAAATATCCTGAAACTTACTTAATGAAAAGAAATATCTTAATGAGGTTAAATGATAAAATTAAATCATTAAAAATATTTCATGAATGCTCCTAAAGTATTTATTTTAGATGTTGATGGGGTAATGACCTCAGGAAATTTTTACTATAATTCGGAGGGTAAATATCTTAAATCTTTTGGACCTGATGACAATGATGCTTTGTCTTTACTTAGTAATTTTTTAGAAATAAGATTTGTTACTGGTGATAAAAAGGGGTTTCCAATAAGCAAAAAAAGAATTGTTGAAGATATGAAATATAGACTTGATTTAGTAAGCACATTTAAAAGAATTGAATGGATAAAAGAGAGATATAATGTAGATGATGTTGTCTACATGGGAGATGGAATATTTGATCATTATGTCATGAGAGAAACAATGTATTCAATTTCTCCACAAAATGCAGATGATAATGCGAAATATTTTTCCAATTATGTAACGAAAAGAAAAGGAGGAGATAGAGCAGTAGCAGAGGCGTGTATACATTTATTAGAAACTTTTTTTGAGCGTTTTGAGCCCTCTAAACCTCCGAAAATCAACTTTAAAAAGGGTGGAGAATGGGCATAATGATAAAAAATAAGCTTTTAACTTACCAAAAGAAAAAAAGATCCACTTTTTTAGGAATTGGTCCAATGAGTTTAAATTGTGTTGATGTTTCTATAGATTTAGCAAACCAATTTGAAATACCACTTTTTCTAATTGCAAGTCGAAGACAAATTGATAGTAAAGAGTCTGGTGGGGGTTACGTAAATAATTGGACAACAGAAGATTTTTCTTCTTATGTAAATGAAAGAGATAAAAAAGGGAAAATATTATTAGCTAGAGATCATGGAGGTCCATGGCAAAACCCCGCTGAAATCTCAGGAAATTATAGCTTAAGAAAAGCAATGGATTTAGCTAAAAAATCTTACTTTTCTGATATTAAATCTGGATTTCAAATATTACATCTTGATCCCAGCATCGATATACATTCGAAACCAGATATTGATGAAACCTTAGACAGATTATATGAATTATATGAATATTGCTGGAGTCAAGCAGATTCACTACGAAAAGATATCGCTTTTGAGATCGGCACAGAAGAGCAATCAGGGGGGACCAATACTCCGCAGGAACTAGATTATGTACTATCTTCAGTAACAAAGTTTTGTAAAGAGAGTAAAATACCAAAACCGACATTTGTAGTTGTTCAATCTGGTACAAAAGTTTTAGAAACTAGTAACGTAGGATCATTTGATTTACCTTTAAGAGTTGCTAATCAGATTCCAGCAGAAATTCAACTTCCCAAAATGTTAAAAATTTGTGAAAAATATAATGTAATGATGAAGGCTCATAATACAGATTATTTATCAAATGAAGCTTTGAGCTGGCATCCAAAATTAGGAATTCATGCTGCTAATGTTGCTCCAGAGTTTGGAGTAACTGAATCAAAAGCTTTAATCAAAATTCTTTCAGAAAATGGTCTGAAAAATTTATCTAATTCTTTTATTGAATTGGCTTATAAAAGTAGGAAGTGGCAAAAATGGTTAAAACCAAATTCATCTGCAGATGTACTTCAAAAAGCTATAATTTCTGGTCACTATATATTCTCTACAAAAGAATTCAAAAAAATTAAAAATTTAGCAATATTTGAACTAGAAAAGAAAGGTATCGATTTGGATAATTATTTAAAAGGTGAAATTAAAAAATGTATTTTACGATATCTAAATAATTTTCGTCTAATTTAATATGAAAAAAAGAGTAGCAACTTTAATCCTTAACCGAAATTTACCGAATATTACGGATGCATTAGTAGATCATATAAAAGAGTTTGATGGAGATATTACAGATATATTCGTAATTGAATCAGGATCTGATAGTAATAACTTATCAAAAAATTGTACTTGGTATGCAAATTGGGAAGAAGTTATGATTAACGGTCTGAGATATCCACGAGGAATGAATTTTGGACTTAGTCAACTTTGGAGAGAAAATAGATTCTTGCAATATGATTCCTTTTTCCTTCTAACAAATGATACAGAATTAGAGAAAAAAGCAACAATTAGACCTCTGCAAAATATCCTTGATAATCATCCAAAGTTAGGGATACTATCACCTTGCTCCCCAAATTGGGGCGAAATATTACTTTTAGATGAAAAGGATACTATGTATTTCTGGTATATTCACAACAATGCTTACTTTTTGAGGAGAGAATTCATAGAGAATCTATGTGATATTGAGAACCCTAACTATATTAATTTCCTTTTTGATGGAAATAATTTCAGAGGCTATGGAACTGAGCATGAATTAATTGCGAAAGCTTATGCTAACGATTGGGCAGCAGCTATTACTAAAAAAGTTATTGCTTCAGAGAATGAAAGTCATTTGCTTACAAAAGCTGATCTTATAAAAACAAAACCATATGAAGAAAATTT
>QCNI01000040.1 GCA_003213255.1 Prochlorococcus sp. AG-424-P16 | reverse complement strand
CCAGCTATGGCAACTGCTAATCTTAATGGTTGCCTAGTTAATAACAACCAAGCTAATGGTATTTTCCTAAATTTAAAAAAAGAAAAACTCATTAGGGAATAAATTTTGCAATCACTTTCATTCCTGCATAGTTTTGAACGATATCTATAGAATCTTGCTCTAGTTTTACTAGTACCTCGATAATTCGTGAATCAGCATCCCCTGTCGGATCAGTCGAAAGAACTTTTCTTTGTTTTACTTGAGGACTAATCCTAATCACCTTTCCCTTAAGATTTTTTTGGAAACCTCCATTCTCACTGCTCAATTCAACATTCTGAGAAATAAAGACTCTATCGATGTCAGATTCATAAACCTCTATCAAAGCTTCCATTTTTTGACTAGAACCAATATCCAAAATCCCCTCATTTTGTGGTCTTTCACCAACTCTCGTGTTTATTCCAAGGATAAAACCATCGATGGGACTCCTTAGTTTTGAATTAAATAGATCTATCTTGATATTTTTTTGATCTCCGATAAGGTTTATTTTCTGTTTTTGCAATTTTAATAATTCATCTTTTCTCTGTGAAAACTCTACAAAAGAATATGCATCTTTGCTCAAAGCTAACTCATACCTTTGTATTTGATCTTTCTTTAGGGTAATTTCTTCGTTAATAGTATTAATTAGATTTTCGTTTCTTTCAAGATCAGCAATTAATTTTTCTCCATTTTCAAAGATTGCGAGGATATCGCCTTTTTTTACGAAATCTCCTTCATTTACTAAAATTTCGATAATTCGGGGGGAAGAGCCGAACTGACTTATGGGAGCTGCCAGTTGTCTAATCTCTCCCGAAGGAGAAAGTTGACCAAGTGCGGCAACAGCTGTAATTGAAGGTATGAAATCTGAAGTTATTTCCTCTTTAAATTTTGAATTAGATTTATTATTTCCAGAACAAGAAATAATCCCAAGAGATATTGGGGTAAATAATAAAAAATAAATAAATAAATTTTTAAATATATTTAATTTCATTAAAAATCGAAGAGTACTGTTTTTATATAGTTATTGACCCATTTTTCATCAAAATATTTTAAAAGAACCATGCTAGTCTTCTCATTTTTCATTTGCTGAACACAATAATTTTTTTGAAAATCTATTCTCTCTTGGATAATTTCCTCATTAACTTCAGGTTTAGCTTTCTTACTTAATTTGATCAAAATAGTAAGATATTGATCGACAACTCTACGAAAATCATTTTTTTCAGATTTACTTTTTAAGGAAGCAAAAAATACATTATTAGAAAAAATACCCCCCCATTTAGGAATCTCTCTCAAAGATGCAAAAGAACTTTTATCAACTTCAGAAAGTGATTTTTCGTATTTCAAGCCTTGGTTATGTGACGCTGGGGATAAATCAACAATGGCTGCAGAAACAATATGATTTATTTTTACTAAATCCATCCCAAAAATTGGGATATCAAACTTTGGATCAGGAAAAAAAACGCAGTGTAATATCTTAAGATTCTTTGAAAATTCCGCTACTTCAATATGTAACTTTCTAAAACCTTTTGCTTTATGAAATTCATTTTCAATATAAAGTTCTCTGCCTATCTTCTTAGATATTATATTAGTTAGTTTTGGATCAATTTTTATACTCTTAAGGTCCTCAAGCATAGATCTATGCTCTCTAATATTTTGTAATAGATCCAAAATAAGAGGGTCAGTTAATTTTGTTTTAGTTAAAGATTCAGACAACAAGGCTAAAAAGTACCAAAATAGAATTTAAAGAGAGAACCTAAATGAACGTAGGAGATGTTAACTACTACACCCATTCAAGCAAAACTAGATGTGTGTTTGTGGATAATAAAGAATTGCCGCTTATAAGCATTGATATTTGGTGCAAAGCAGGTTCTTCATTTGAGGATGTTGATAAAAACGGCACTGCTCATTTTCTAGAACATATGATTTTTAAAGGATCTAACAAAATAATGCCAGGTGAGTTTGACCATAAAATTGAATCACTAGGCGGATTAAGTAACGCTTCAACTGGTTATGATGATGTACATTACCATGTCTTAGTTCCACCAAGTAACTTTAGAGAATCACTTGCTCTTTTGACAAATATAGTCGTTGCTCCGGATTTTAATCCTGATGAATTTATAAAAGAAAAAGGTGTAGTTATTGATGAAATAAAACAACAAAATGATCAACCTGAAGAAAGACTATTTAATTATTTTTTGAAAAGGGTTTGGTTAAGTCCTAATTATGCCAATTCGATTCTGGGAACTGAACATAGTATTAGAACCTTAGAGATAAACGATCTTGTGAAATTTCATAGCAAACATTACACTACCGAAAAAATTTGTATTGCAATTGCGGGGAATCTCTCTGAAGAAATTTATAAAACTTTTGAAAAAAGTGATCTATCTGGCATAAAAGAAAGTCAAAATTTAATAAACCTAAAAAATAAACCTTCTTTAAAAATTAGGAATGGTAGAGAGTCAGTTAAGTTTGATAATTTAGAGTTTTCAAGAATATTTATGGCTTGGTTTATCCCAAACCTAAATGATCAAAAAAATATTATTGGACTAGAGATATTAGCATCAATACTCTCTGTTGGAAGAAACAGCCGATTAGTTAAAATTTTAAAAGAAGATAGTAATCTTGTTGAATCGGTATATGTAGATGTAAATGCTGGAGAATTAGGAGGATTATTAATAATGGAAGCAAGTTGTGAATCCAAAGATATTGGTTTAGTAGAAAAGCAAATTAATAGAACAATAGATGAGATCTTAAATTATAAATCTTTGGCTTTGGATGAAATAAAAAAAGCAATAAATATTGTGAAAAGTAATTATATCTTTAATTTAGAGACATCTACACAACTCTCTTCATTCTTTGGGAATGAACTTCTTTGGGGGAGAAAATCTTCAATTAATAATTTAAATAGCCATTTAGAATATTGGAATGACTTGGATAACTTCAAACAGATTACAGAATATATCCGTGGAGAGAAATTCACATTAGTTGCATCCCCTGCTAAATGTTAAAAAGATATTTTTTAAATAATAAAAAAAGAAATTTTTCAACCGCTTCAATTTGGATTAAAGGGGGGAGTGATATGGATAGTACTGGCAAAAAAGGGATAAACAAGATCCTTTGTTCATTACTTACCAGAGGATGTGAAGGTTTTAACAATTTCACACTCTCTGAGTATATTGAGTCCTATGGAGCAGAATTAAATCAAGAAATATTTGAAGATGGAATTTCAATAAGTATTAAATCCCTAAATGAACATTTCAGCAAATTATTCCCTTTATTAGATTTAATAATTAATAAACCAGCTCTCTTGGAAATTGAATTTCAAAAAGTAAAAAAATCTTCTATTGATTTTTTGAAAAAAGATAAAGAGAATCCATTTAATATTTGTTTTGAAAAATGGAGAAAAATTGTTTACTCAAACCATCCTTATGCCTTTAATACAAATGGAAATGCAAATGATGTCTCAAAGATTACCTATGAAGATGTTTTGCATGAGTTTAAAAATTTTAAAAGTCGAGATATGTATTTAATTTCAAATAATTTTGAAATAAATGGAGTAAGTATTGAAACATTTGAAAAAAAAGCCTTAGAACAAAAATCAAAACATATTAATCACTACATTATTAATGAAAATAGATTTGATTCGCATAACAATGATTCAAATCAAACAATAATAATGTTGGGGAACCAAACTTGCCCTCGTAGTTGTAGTGAATATTTGCCTCTTAAGGTTTTGGAGTCATATCTATCTTATGGAATGAGCGCTGCTTTATTTAAACTTTTTAGGGAAAAAAATGGGATCACTTACGATTTAGGTGTTTATTATCCAGTTAGGAGCGGGAATGCTCCATTTTTAGTTTATTTATCAGTATCTAATAAAAAAGCCCTCTTTGCTTTTGAACTTTTATCAACTTTATGGAAAGATTTACTTTTGAATCCTTTGATTGATAATGAAATATTATTGGCTAAAGAAAAACTAAAAGGTTCTTTTCTATTGGGAAATCAATCAGTAGATGAAATTTTACTGCGAAAGATACAATTAATTAGTTATGGTATTTCCTCAATTTCTGAGTATGATTTATATTCAAAAATAGATGAAATATCTTCATTAGATGTTCTTAAATTAACTAATAAGTATTTTTCAAAACCTTTTCTTAGTATTTCTGGCAATAGAGATATATGTTTAGAAATCTCTAAAAGGTGGAAGCAGAACTTTTAAGTTAAGTTTTCTCTATCTTATTAATATCGATCAAAAAAGAACCTCTTCTAAACTTCACTTCAACAGTATCTGGAGATTTGATTGATAGGATTTCTCCTATTTCATCAATTGCCACTAGATCAGGTGGTCTTAACATCGGCATATTATCTGAAGTCTTCAAGTAAGAGACTGGGGCAATCAACTTAACTTTATCGTTGATCTCAAATTTCATTTATAAATTAGATACAATAAAGTGTACTATAAGTATAAAGTTAGAGAAAATATCAACGAAATGCAATGATTCATTCTAGAATCCTTGAATAGACTTACAACGAATTAATGAATCAAAAATTTAAAACATTAATTTTATGGGCTTTACCTATACTTTTAGTAATTGCACTTTCCTACCAATTTTTATCTTCAAGCAACGTTGAATCACTTAAATCTAATGGCACTACTGTTGCACCAAGAAATTCAGCAGTAGCAAGAGTTAGTTACGGCAGATTTTTAGATTACATTAATTCGGGAAGGGTTACATCTGTTGATATTTTTGAGGGAGGCAGAAATGCAGTTATAGAG
>QCNI01000039.1 GCA_003213255.1 Prochlorococcus sp. AG-424-P16 | reverse complement strand
TTTGCTTCTATGATTGCGACTTTTGCTCCATAACCAGCCGCACGTTTAGCCGCCGCGAGTCCTCCAGATCCAGCGCCAACAACAATTAAATCAAATTCAAATTCCAAGACTTTTTTTAATCAACTATTATAACGTTAGTTTATATCTTTAATTCAAATAATGAATGGGATTTTGACATGGGATGATTTAAATAAATTTGAAGTTGAAGATCTTGATAGAGTCAATGGTATAAATAATTCCTACGCAAATTTAAGATTATTTGGACATAGTGAAAATGATGTAATAGTTACCCTCTATAGGGATAGGCATTCTTGGTGCCCTTATTGTCAGAAGATATGGTTATGGCTTGAATTTAAGAAAATTCCATACAGAGTCCAGAAAATAAATATGTTTTGCTACGGCCAAAAAGAACGTTGGTTCCTTGAAAAAGTCAGATCGGGGAAATTACCTGCAATTGAATATAAAGGGCAAGTTATAACAGAAAGCGACGAAATCATAGCTTTTTTGGAAAATGAATTTGGAGCACTTGGATCTTTTATAACATCCAGTCACCTCATCAAAATTCGAGAGTTAGAAAGAGAAATTTTCAGATCCTGGTGTAATTGGCTCTGCCGAGAAAGCGTTAATTTTATAGATAACTCTTTTAGAAAAAAAAGATTTAAAGAATCCATTTCTAAACTCGATGAAATCTTAAGTAACTCAAAATCAGGGTTTGTTGATCCATTAGTTACCAAAACGGGTGATATAGAGCCTGGTGTTGGAGATATAATTTTTATTCCCTATATGGAGAGAATGAATGCATCACTTATTTATTATAAAGGGTTTAATTTAAGATCTAATTATAGTCATGTAAATAACTGGCTTACCCTTTTTGAGGAAACAAGTGCTTATAGAGGCACTCAAGGAGATTTTCATACTCATTCTCATGATTTACCCCCACAAATGGGAGGATGCCATAAGGAAAGCAATGAACAACAGATTACTTTCTCTAAGCTAATAGATACTGGGCAGGGTCTAGGTAATTACGAATTAAACCAAAATTATGAGTCAAAATATTATGCAAAAATTGCTCTTAAAAGAGTGATAAAGCATAAAGACAATTTACTAAAGGTAAACCCATACAATAAAGAATCCTTTGACGAATCATTGAGATCAGCTTTGAGCCATATGATCACAGGTGAAGTATTAATCCCTAAAAAACTTTCAGGAATCTCTCTAAGATACTTAAAAAATAGAATCTCAGTTCCAAGGGATATGCCAATTATTTCAGCAAGGTTATTAAGGCAATCATTAAATAAAATTGAATCGCTTAGTGATATCAATGAAATAGATAAGATACCTTTCAGACATAGATATGATCAAGATCCTATAAATTTCATTTCTAGTTAATAGTAAAATTATAAATTTTTTCTTGAATCTATTTGAAGTAAGTCTCTTATTTTTTGAACTTGACTTGCAATATTTGGATCAATAGACAATTTTTTTTCAACCTGTTCAATAGCATACATAACTGTTGTATGATCCTTACCCCCAAACTCATCTCCAATTCTTGGTAGGCTTAGATCCGTCCCATGCCTCATAAGATACATACCTATTTGTCTAGCTTGACTTACTGGTTTTCTCCTACTTGAACTGATCAATTCATCTGTAGAAACTTTAAAGAAATCTGACACTTTATTAATAACTTGTTTTGGAGTAACAACTACTCCAACACTATTCGGATCAAGCATTGGAGCAATTGATTGGACTGTCATTGGCAAGCCTGTTATTGATGCAAATGCAACAGCTCTAGTAAACGCTCCTTCTAATTCTCGAATATTCGAAGTGAATCTTCCTGCTATAAATTGAATTAAATCTCTTGGGAGACTCATCCTCTCTTGTTCTGCCTTTTTTTGAAGGATGGCTGTCCTCGTCTCAAGGTCAGGTGGTTGAATATCTGCCGTCATACCCATTGAGAACCTAGAAATTAATCTCTCTTGAATTCCCGACAATTGATTTGGTGGTCTATCACTTGCAATAACTATTTGACTTCCTGATTCGTGAAGAGCATTAAAAGTATGAAAGAATTCTTCCTGTGTATACTCTTTGCCTTCTAAGAACTGTATATCGTCTATTAAAATCAAATCTACATTTCTATATTTATCTCGAATAGCTGTCATTCCATCTCTTCGAATTCCACTAATGACATCATTAGTAAAAGTTTCTGTAGATACATATTTAACTTTTGCTTCTGGATCTATTTCAACTCGATAATGGCCTATTGCTTGCATTAAATGAGTTTTACCGAGACCTACTCCACCACAAATAAATAATGGATTAAATTCTCTCCCAGGAGATTCGGCAACTGCCAAAGCCGCTGCGTGAGCTAACCTACTATTTGGACCAACAACAAATCTTTTAAAGACGTAGCGTAAATTTAGACCGTTGGGATTTTTGGATCGATTTTTTGAAGAAATATCTTGACTATTATTAGAAAATGATTTTGTTTTATGATTAACAATCTGTTCATCTAGGTTCTCTTTATTTGTTGTATCGCTGCTGATATTAGTTTCAGATTTAAAAACAACTTTTACATCATGGCCACATATTTCTTTTGCAGCCTTTTCGATAGTTTGACAATAATTCTTTCTTAACCAATCACTGGAAAATGTATTTGGAGCTATTAAGGTTAATAAACCATTTTCAAAACAATTAAATTTAGCAGGCCTTATCCATGTCTCAAATGAAGGCTTACTTAAAGTTTTTTGAAGTGATTGTTGAACTTCCGCCCAAATAGGATTAATTGCTTGCAAAATTTTATTCTCTAGATTATTAATCTAGTTGGAATTTAATAATTGGCCATGAGGAAATCACAAGATCACGACAAATTTAAAATTACTTAACAAAGCATCATACAAATTTATAAGAAAAATTTTATTTTTTCTATAGGCATATAATTATTTTAAATAGCACTAAATTATTGGATAAGGCATTACTTATTATCATGGCAAAATGGCATGGTTTTGGAAGATGCAAAACAAGATTGTCTAAAGATATAGGTAAAAGTAATTCTGCAAAAGTACAAAGTGTTATGACCAAACACACTATTTCAGTAGCAAAATTTCTCCAAGAAAATAAACTTATTGATATTTCTATTGCTATATCTGGTTTAGGGTTGAGTAATTGTAGAAGATGGTCTAGAGAATTAGGCATAAAAAAATTTAATTTACAGGGGAAAGGCTGCTTGGGAGAAAAAATGAAACGGCAAATAATTATCAACAAAAAATTTTGCACTAGACAAAAGATCAAAAATGTTATTTTTATTGGTACTGACCTTCCAGATTTATGCCATCAAGATTTAATTAATACTCTAAAAGACCTTCAACAAAATGATCTTGTTTTAGGACCATCTAATGATGGAGGATATTGGCTTATTGGTTTATCAGAAAAAATAATGTCATCGCAAATATATTTACCTTTTATCAATATAAAGTGGGGAACAGAAAATGTTCTTCAAAATACAATTGATAATTTTGCTTCTAAAAAATTAAAGTATAAGTTTTTAGAAAAAAAAATAGATATAGATACAATTATTGATATTGAAAATAGAAAATAAAAGACTTGCCTAAAATCTCAATTATCATTCCAACTATTAATGAAGCTAATAATTTGCCATTATTGCTTTCAGACTTGTCAAGTATTCAGAAAGAAGATGAAATCATAATAGTTGATTGTGGAAGTGAAGATAAAACTACTGATATAGCAAATATTTATGGAACGAAAGTATGTATCTCCAAAGAAAGGAATCGAGGTTTACAATTAGATATTGGTGCTAAAAATTCAAAAGGAGATTGGCTCATATTTTTACATGCAGACACAAGATTAACTCATGATTGGTTTAAAAAAATAAATTCATTTTTAGAGGGCAACCAGAATAGTATTTACTATTTTGAATTCAAAATTAATCACAAAAAGATAATTTATAGAGTCCTCGAAATTCTCGTGAATTTTAGAAGTAAATTTTTTAAACAACCTTATGGCGATCAAGGTTTAATAATTCATAGAACTACCTATTTTAGGAATAATGGTTTTAGAAAGATCCCTTTGATGGAAGATGTAGATTTTTTAAGGAGATTAAACAAAAAAAAATATTTAAAACAATTAAATTTACCTATTTTTATAAGTTCAAGGAAATGGGAAAGAACTAATATTTGTCTGCAAGCAATTAAGAACTGGCACTTGAGAAGAAGATGGTTAAAAGGCGAATCGTTAAAATCTCTATATTCTGACTACTACAAAAAATGATTAATTTGCATACCAAAAAGCACATTTAGAGCCTCTAGGTTCTAATATCCAACCTTGTCTTTTATAAAATGAAACCACTTCAGCATCAGCAAAAAGGGTTACTTTAGAAATTCCAATATTTTTCAATTCTTTCAGAACATATTTCATTAACTCTTTTCCCAATCCAAGTCCTTGATAGACAGGGTTAATAGCCACATCCCAAACTGTTGCTTCTAGAATTCCATCGCCAGTACATCTTGCAAATCCTACTAGTCTGGGAAATTTATCATCATGACGCCATAACCCAACCACCAAAATACTGAAATCCAAAGCTCTTTTTACCCTCCTTATAGGTCTTCTGCTCCAACCAACAGTTTGCAAAAGTTGATCTAGTTCTATTAGATCTAAATTTTTATTTTTACTACATACAAATATTTCTTCTTTATTTATTTGAGTGAACTCATAAGAATTTAAACCATAGAGATCTATCAGCTCATCCCTTGATATACTGCTTGATTTTTTTATTAACGATCCTTGGTTTCTAAAAATCATCAAAAATTTACGAATCCTTTTTGTTGAAGCTCAGATAGCTGAAAATATAAACCC
>QCNI01000038.1 GCA_003213255.1 Prochlorococcus sp. AG-424-P16 | reverse complement strand
TAAAAAATCTTGATACGATTTTTCTTTATTTTTTGAATATTGATGATAAAGACTGTAGTGAAAGGTCACATTAAATTCATTATAGTTTTTAGATATATATTTAATAGTTGAATTTAGTAATTCCTTCTTTACAAGTCCCTTACAGGGAATATTGATATTTTTTAAATTATTTAATTTGCAGAAATTAAGTTTAATATCTAACTCTGAAATATTTTTAAATGATAATTCAAATCTTATATTATTTTTCATTTTTTAGTAGACATATTTAATCACTCAACATATTAACGAAAACACGCATCTGCTACGATTCTTATTTTGGAAGTCATCTTTTTATTCTTAGCCTTTAGAAAATAACTGGGGGAAATCTCTAATGCAGCTTTTAAAGAAATTTTATCTTCTGCAGATCTTGCAATAATTTGATTAAAACATTTCCAATTTTCTAGCATTAATAAACCGGACCATGATATAAAAAGACCTACAAAAATCCCAAAAAATAAAAATAAAAATAACCTCATAACAAAAAATTTTTAATTGTACTAATAAAAATAAAAAACAATATTTTAATTGTATTAGAAAATAATTAATAAATTATTTCCTTTCTTATTATCGCAAATATTTAATCCATGAAAGATTTTCATGAACTCGAGAGGTTAGAATATCAAAAAAGTATTATTTTAGAATATGGCTAGCCAAGATTATCTAATTGCAATAGCTTTAATAGAGCAAAACTTAGTTAGAGCAATGCCTCTTGGAGGTAAGGAAATTAAAGATAATTTAGACGAATCAGAACATTTCAAGAAACTTGGAGAAGAGGTAATTTTAAATCTTCTAATGAGAGTCTTTCAAAGAAGTGATGAAGGTGCTTTAAAAAGGGCTTCTGAAGATAAAGGTTTGCTCCTTGTTCATATGCATCCTAAAAGAATGCAGAAAGAGCTTCCATTCATTAAATCTGAATGGATAAGAGATGGAGATACACAACAGTTTCTAAAATACCTTGGCAATCTCTCAAAAGAAGTATGGACTGCGTCTTTCGTAAAATATAAAGGGATTGAATTTACTTCTATCTCGAAGAATGAGGAGATCTAAAATATATTAAAAATATTTTCTTTTCAAAGAATTTCTTTCTTTACAATATTATTTTCCCTTGTAACTCTAAAGCAGTTTCTACCCTTACCAAAATCAATTGAGAAATAATTAAAATCATTTTTAATGTGCAGGGCACAATTACCCTCAATGCATATACAAGATTCAATAATTTCTCTCTGAATAACATCATTAACGTAAGGTTCCCTCTCTTTCTCTTCATCGAAATGTGGGCAAGCAATGCCTTCAACTATACCTAAGCAATCGATTATGGCTAATTCTTTAGCGTAAGAATCAGTTATACCTTTATCAAACCAACAAATAGCCCCTGCACTTACACCACTCATTACAATTCCTTTTTCATAAGCATTTCGCAAAATTGTATGTAAATTCCATTCTTTCCAAACAGCTAACATACTTTTTGTATTTCCTCCTCCAACATAAATGATGTCTTGAGTTAAAACTATCTCTTCTAAGTTTTCTGTTCTAGAGAAGAAATCAATATGGCTTGTTATACAATCAAGTTTAGAAAATGCTCTATAAAAATTTAGTTTGTACAAACTACTATCACCAGATGCTGTTGGAATAAAGCAAATTTTAGGTCTTTTTTTATTACTCAAAGAAACTATATATTTTTCAATTTCAAGAGAGCCTAATGAACGTCCAAACCCTCCTCCCCCAATTGCGACTATATTTTTACTAGGCATATTAAATAATAGATTTGTATATGAATTTAAGGCAAATTACCATTAAAGATCAACTGGGCTTAAAGAAGGTTTATTTTGATTCAATTCAATCTTTAGATGAAAAAATATATAGTAAAGAACAAAAAAGAGCTTGGTCTAGCCAAGCTTGGAATAACCCAAATTTTGATGAGTCAATAATTAAAGGAAAAGGATGGCTTATAAGTAAACAAGGAAATATTATTGCTTTTGCCACAAGATACCCCACCGATAGAATTGCGCTATTTTACTGTATAGGTAAATTCCAAAGAAAAGGTTACGGCTCTAAGTTACTTAATAAATTAGAAGATGAAGCAAAGAAAGAAGGTTTAGACTCTCTTTATACTGAAGCGAGCTTAATAAGTTATGATTTATTTCTTAAAAATAAATGGGAAATTATACGTAAAGAAAAAGTCATGATAAATAACATTGTTTTTGAAAGATATAAAATGATTAAAATTATAAAAATTAATTAATTAATAATGTCTATCAAAAGCAAGAGATTAATTCTAACTCAAAGGGTTCTAATTTGGTCTTTATACTTTTTTTCAGGATTTATACTTTATTCAAACCGAGGCATTTTGCCTTCTTTCATAATTACTTTCTCAAGAATTATTTATCCGTTATCTATTTTTTGGTTGCAAATAAGAATTAAAAAAAGAACTAATTTTCTGCCTATTGATTCAAAAATGACAACTTCGCAATTGTGGTTCAATTTATTACCCGTTATTGCATCTCTATTAACTGTAATTTTTTCTTTAACTAATTCTTTTTTGTATATCCTAGAAAAATTAATTATCTCTTGAATTAATTAATTATTATTTATTAGACATAATAATTTCTCTCATAAAAAACACAATGTGAAGAAATTTGTCTTTTTAATATATTTGTTTAAATTTTAAATAGTGATCAATAAAATCATGAAAAATTTTTCATTAAAGAGAAATATTAATATAAATAAAAAAAAAGATATAAATGATTATGAATTATTCTCTTTAAAAATCACAGATAGTTTATATAAAAAAGATATTGGAAAATTCCTTGAGACTCTCTCTTCTCATTTTATTTAGGAAAATATCCTTTTTCTGATCTTCAAATTCAAACAGTCCCATTAATTAATAAGTATTTGAGGGATAATGAATAAAACCTGAAGAAAAATCCAATGCAATTATTTCTTGCTGACTGCCAATTTCCAGATATTGAGAATCAAGTAAAAGCTTATCAATTATTTGTAGAAGCTTGGGAAAATGGCGAAATTGCAAAATCAGATAAAACAGATAAATTTGAGATGTTATTTAGAGTTCATGCTCCAGGGGAGGGTAGAGTAGTTTGTTTGTGTAAGGCAGAGAGTGATAAAGAAATTTTCGAGCATTTTGCTCCATGGAGAGCAAAATTTGGCATTCATATGGAATTTACACCTGTAATAAGTTGTCAAAATGTTGTTGATTACCATAAAGATTTGTTCAAAACTTTAGTGTAACTAGCTTAAATCTAAAATTTATCGTGAATAAACCTTTTTCCAATCTCATTTATAAAAAAAAAGATAGAAATTTTCCTTCTTCAAAAAATAAGATTAATAAAGAAGAAAATGTCAAATCTAAACCATTAATAATCTTGGGTTTTATCATCTCATTAACTTCCATCTTTTTACTTTTATTCACCATCATTAATAAATTTGGATGATATATGAGTAATTTAAACTATTACCTGGGAACAAATATGTTCTATTATTAATTTAAAAATAATTAACTAAATGGCGTTTAACGAAGGGGGAATGGCATCGGGCCTTCTAATTATCGCAGTATCAATAGTTTTTGCTGCCGGTTTTGGATTTTTAGTCTTGCATTTTGTACCTGGAACTCCATTCTAGGTTATTTAACTGAATTTCATTCACAAAATATCTTAAACATTAACAGTTTCTAAATCCTGCATCTGATTGTCATCAGAATTAGACTTCTTCTTTAATCGATAGGCATAAACTAAAGATCCTAAAGCTATGGTACTAGAGGCAAAAATACCCGATATGAGTATCAAGGCAAAAAGACCTCCTATTAGTCCCCCTTTTAATCTAAGCAAATTTGATTTAATTAAAAGTATTGATAAAAAAACAATAGTAGCTTTAAGAGAAGAGATTTTCAAAAAAGTAAATGGACTAAAAGGACTTAATAACATTTCTTTGGCGGAATATAATTTGTATCGATTCTAAAAATAAATTTAAAAAACCGCATAAAAAAAGACTCAAATGAGTCTTTTAAAATACATATTAAATATGATGATTTATGCATCAGGGTCGAAATTCTTTAGGTTTGGACCCGCAACAAGACCAACAAGACCAAAAAGGACTAAAGAACCAATTCCAAAGCCAGCTGCCCATGGATTGAAACCACCTAAAGCAAAAGATGCTAATAAATTCATGATTTTAAAACATAATATCTGGGAGATAGCATACAGATTTTTATGAAAAATATACATTTATTGAGACATTTCTTCGTAATTATTAGAATCTTTTAACTATCCCTTATTTAAAAATCCACAAAATTTTTATTATTTGTTTTAATATCGGGGGTATCACTATTTTGTTGGCGCACTTCAAGACCATCAAAACTGCTTTTTTTTCTAATGACTTCCAATTATACCTTTATTTATGATGGAGAATGTCCATTCTGCAACCATTTTGCTGAGCTCCTTGAGATCAAAAGCAAGATAAATAACATTAAAATTCTTGATGGTCGTAAAAATTTAACTCTAATTAAATCCCTCCTAGATAAAGGTTATGACTTAGATAAAGGAGCTATTCTCCTAAAAGATGAAGATATCTTTCATGGGGCAGAAGCAATTAATACAATTTGCAAAAAGATAAATAATCCCTCAAGTAGTTTACTTTTGTTACTTTCCAGAGTGTTTAAATCAAATAAACGAGCAAATTTGATATTTCCTTTATTAGTCAGAGCCAGAAGATTTTCATTGATAGCAAAAGGCATATCAATATCCCTAGTTTAAAAATAAAAACTTTCTAAATATTAAATAACATATTTATAAGCTTCTGTATCAATAAATGATAATTAATTATTTCTTAGCTAGAACTAGGTGGCAACAACAAGTATTAAATGATAGAAAACTTCAATCCCTTTATTTCATTGGGCGGCGAAAACCAAAAAGTTAATCATATGGCTGAAGCGGCACTTGAAATGAATTTAACTTGCAATGATTTAAAGAAGGATTTAAATTTAACCGATGGTGATGTAGTAGATATGTTGCAACTAGTCATGGATAGGTTTAAAAATAGTAATTAAGTAAATATCGTAATTAATCACTATATATCTATTATTATTTAATGAAAACAGTCCAAATTGAGTTTTCGAAATATGAATTAGTTAATTTCTTATGGCCTGAATTAATAGAAGACTACGGATTTGATAAAGCAAGAAAAATAGTTTCTCAAGCTATTGACTTACAAAAAATGAATGGGACTAAAAATAGCACAATGCCAATCATATTTTCAGGAACAGGAGGAATAGCTCTTGTACCAATACAAATGCTAGAAAAAGAAAACTTTGAGATTAGTTATAAAGATAATCAAGTTCTAATATTTAATCTAAAAAGAAAGTCATTTCAAATCTTAAATGAAGCAAACTAATCTAAATTAGAAA
>QCNI01000037.1 GCA_003213255.1 Prochlorococcus sp. AG-424-P16 | reverse complement strand
AGTTGATGGCCCCTTATTATTAAGACCATGGAAAGGAACTCAGAAAAATATAGTATCTGGAGACTCAAAGTTTATCTCGATAGCTTCAGCAAGCATAGTTGCTAAAGTTTCTCGCGATAATCTAATGGTGAGGCTAGAGAGAAAATACTCAGGATACTTGATATTCAAAAATAAAGGATATGGTACAAGAGAGCATCTTTCGTTAATCAAAAAAAATGGAATAACTAAATTACATAGGAAAAGTTTTTTAAAGAAATCAAATCTGATTTAATTCACACCAATCATAAAAATCTTTTACTAGTTGCTGTTGAACCCTCGACTTTATACCCAACAGAATCCCATTCAATACCGAATGGCCAGTAGATTCTAAAATTTTCTTTGGTACCAGCTTGAGCAGAGAGGGTTGGCTAACAGACACTCCTAGGAGTGCTTCACCTTCTAACCCAGTATCAGTTGCTTCCAAATTCGCTTTCAAAATAAGATTAAAATCATCTATTAAACCCAAGCCATCCAATGTACTTTCAAGGGCACTCATTTTTAAAATTCCATCTTTATTTTCTACCGCAATTGAGACAACAGGATTAATATCTAATTGAAAAACCTTAAAGCTTGTTACTGTATACTTATATCTACCTTCTCCTTCTGGTACTAATTTTTTGGAGTCAAGCATTGCTCCAACAACTCTTTCTTCTTCCAAAAGATATTTAGAAAGATAATCTTTTTTACGTGTGACAGAAAGCTTTAATTTCTGTTTAGCATCAAAAGACAATAGCATTTTCTATATTCCTCCAATGCTTATTTGATCACTTTTTTTTTAAGATTAATCATGCGCAAACAAGTTGCATATTTAGGTCCAAAAGGAACATACGCAGAAAAAGCAGCTCATATATTATCAAAGCTTGCCAATTTTCAGACACCTATATTTGTACCATGTAATGGGTTACATTCGGTCATTAAATCGTTAGCGTACAACATTTGTGATGCTGCTGTAGTCCCCATAGAAAATTCAGTAGAAGGGGGCGTTACGGCCACTCTAGATTTACTTTGGAAATTCCCCGAAATTTTTATAAATAAAGCAATTGTTTTACCTATAAAACATGCATTAATTAGTGATGGAGAACTTTCAAATATTTCAGAAGTATTATCTCATCCTCAAGCACTAGCTCAATGTTCAGAATGGTTATCTGAAAATCTTCCAAATGCAATACCTCTTCCAACAAATTCAACATCAGAAGCTGTCAATATGGTTAAGGGGAGTAAATTCAGAGCTGCTATTGGTTCAAAATCATTAATTCAAATCGAAGGACTTAAAGAATTAGCCTTTCCTATAAATGATGTTCCAGGTAATTGCACTAGATTTGTTTTATTGAGCAAGGAATCAAATTCAAATTTGAATTTTGCTAATATTGCCAGTTTCGCTTTCTCATTAATCTCAAATAAACCTGGTGCTTTGCTTAAAGCAATTAATTATATTGCAGATTTTGGGTTTAATATGAGTAAAATTGAATCTAGACCTTCAAAAAGAGAATTAGGCGAATATGTAATTTATATTGATTTAGAAATAAATAATGAAAATAACATTGAAAATTTTCTTGTATTGAAAAATAAGCTAAAACCACTCTGTAATAATTTTGTGGATTTTGGAAATTATTTTTCTGAAAATATTGAACTAAATTAATTCATCCTCTACATTTATAAACTCCAAACTCCATCAAACCTTTTCTAAATGCCCAATTCATGAGAAGTATTGTTGGAATCTCTCTAATTGACTTCAATATGGCAAATGGGCCAAGTGACAAAATTGAGAAGGGCCTTCGAATACCTTCAATAATAGAGTCATACCATGAAGGATTAGTATAGGAATTCCAATTTTCAGAAATAACTCTTCCTGAACTATTTTTGTTATGTCTAAGAATATTACTAAATTCATTAATGCTAATAAAATTAGGATGTACCCATTGTTCGAGTAATTGTTTAAGAACTAACTTTTCAAAAAATGATGGGGGGTATGAATCAAGGTCTCTTGAGTTCCAATCAGCCAACGCCAAATAACCATTAGGTCTTAGAGTTCTCAGCATTTCATCTGCAAACCTAGTTTTATCATTCATGTGTGCACCAGCCTCAACACTCCAAACAGCATCAAATAATCCATCTTCAAATTTTAAATCCAAAGCATCCATAACTTGGAAGTGGCAATTTAGTCCATTAGGAGTAAGTTCTCTAGCTCTTTTAACTTGGGCCGGACTAATTGTAATCCCAGTGACATTAAATCCATAATATTCGGCAAGAATCCTAGAACTTCCTCCTATTCCACAACCTACATCGAGGATTCTTGATCCCTTTGGCAATTGATCTAAACCACTCCATTTGACTAATTCATGAACAAACTTAACTTTAGCCTTTCTAAAATCAATATTTTTTCCTAAGGGATAAAAACCCAAATGTATATGTTCTCCCCACAATCTCTCAAGTAATTTATCTTGGGTCCAAGCATCATATGCAGAAGCCACTGTGCTGGAAGAAATATATTTTCTAGCTTTAATTCTCCAGATTATAGATAGCAATAGAAATAATAAAACTAGTAAAAAAAAAGGGAACAAGAATTCAAACATTTAATTTTCTTTAATATCAGGAAAACTTTCTTTCAATGCTGTTCTTGCTGCAAGTTGTTTTCTTGTATGATCAAGCATTTCATATTCTCTTTGCAAACGGGTAAAAGTGTTTCTCTCTTCAAGAAGTCTTTGCTGTTCCTCAGCAACAGGTCCACCCAAATGAGCTCCAATCCAAAATGATAAATCCAATGGGTTGTCAGGTAATTTGTCAGGTAGATTTTTCTTGGTATTAGTCAATTTACTTGTTAAATTTATAACATCACTAAGAGCTCGTTTTACTGAGTCTTTTAGAGAATCTAATTTTTGAAAGTCATCAATATTATCATCACTAATCCAACTAACCATCGCGGAACAAAATGGTGTCGAACGCGTAATTTCTAAAACTTGAAATCTTTGTTGTCCGAGAGTGATAATATTACTTCTCCCATCCTCTGCAGTTTGATGTTTTATAATTTGTGCGCAACATCCAACGTTAGCCATACTTTTAGTAGTTGGATCCCACTTGATAACTCCAAACATAGAATCACTTTCAAGGACAGATTGGAGCATCATCCTATATCTCGATTCAAAAATATGTAAAGGCAATACTTCTTGAGGAAAAAGAACCACCTCTGGCAAAGGAAATAAAGGTAATTCCCTTACTGAGAGTTCTCCCATTTAAACCTCATTTCTTTTATTTTATATTAATCAATTTAAGGCGGTTTCGGGATTTATTAAAGTTTAACTTCTATATCTACGCCACTAGGAAGATCTAGTTTCATTAATGCATCAATAGTTTTTGCAGAAGGACTGTAGATATCTATTATTCTTCTATGTGTTCTTGTTTCAAAGTGCTCTCTAGAATCTTTGTCAACATGTGGTGATCTAAGAACACAATAAATTTTTCTTTTTGTAGGTAAAGGTATTGGACCGATTGCTGATGCAGATGTAGTATCAGCAGTTTGGATTATTTTGTCACAAGATAAATCCAGCATTCTTCTGTCAAATGCTTTCAGTCTTATTCTTATTTTTTGTTGTGCAATTGATGCAGTCATAGTTTCAAATAACTTCTAGTTTAGGGTCATTTTAATCAATGACCCTTATCCATGTATCTATAGTAAATGATTGAGGTTAAATATTTAAATTCAATTAACTTACTTGAGTATTTTAGAAACAACCCCTGCACCGATAGTACGCCCACCTTCACGGATAGCGAATCGCATACCTTGTTCAATAGCTACTGGACAAATTAATTCTCCAGTCATCTTAATTCTGTCTCCTGGCATAACCATTTCAACGTTAGAGCCATCATCAGAGGTAAATGCAGTTATTTGACCAGTCACATCAGTTGTTCTGATGTAGAACTGTGGTCTATATCCAGCAAAGAAAGGAGTATGTCTTCCGCCCTCTTCTTTTTTGAGAACATAAACTTCTCCTTCAAACTGGGTATGAGGAGTAATAGATCCTTTCTTAACAAGAACCATTCCTCTCTCAATATCTTCTTTTTGTACACCACGTAAAAGTAAACCAACGTTGTCACCAGCCATTCCTTCATCTAGAAGTTTACGGAACATTTCTACACCAGTAACAGTCGTTACTCTTGTGTCTCTTATTCCTACTATTTCGACTTCTTCTCCAACCTTAACTTTACCTCTCTCAATTCTTCCAGTAGCAACGGTTCCTCTACCAGTAATCGAGAAAACATCTTCTACTGCCATCAAGAATGGTTTATCAACTTCTCTTTCGGGCTCAGGTATGCTTGCATCAACTGCCTTCATTAATTCTTCAATCTTTGATTCCCAAGTTGAATCTCCTTCGAGCGCTTTTAAACCAGAAACTTGAACTATAGGAATATCATCACCGGGGAAGTCATAACTATCTAAAAGTTCTCTAATTTCCATTTCAACAAGTTCAATGATTTCTTCATCATCGACCATATCGCACTTATTGAGAGCAACTACAAGAGCTGGAACTCCTACCTGTTTAGCTAAAAGAATGTGCTCTTTTGTTTGAGCCATAGGACCATCTGTAGCTGCACAAACTAGAATTGCTCCGTCCATTTGAGCAGCACCTGTGATCATGTTTTTCACATAATCAGCATGTCCTGGACAATCAACATGGGCATAATGTCTGCCTTCAGTTTCATATTCAACATGAGCTGTATTAATAGTAATTCCACGCTCTCTTTCCTCAGGAGCACCATCAATGTCTCCATAGTCTTGAGCTTGAGCTTGACCTTTTTTGGCTAATACATTTGTAATAGCAGCAGTTAGTGTTGTTTTTCCATGATCAACATGGCCAATAGTACCTATGTTGACATGTGGTTTGTTCCTTTCGAACTTCTCGCGAGCCATTTTGAATTAAAGAATCGAGGGTTTAAGAGTTTTTTAGTTTAGAGATCAGGAGTTGCCCTGATTCTTGGAAATGATAGCTTCAGCAACATTACGAGGAACTTCCTCATAATTTGCGAACTCCATTGAAAATATACCCCGACCTTGAGTCATTGATCGGAGTTGAGTGGCATAACCGAACATTTCGGCTAAGGGCACTTTGGCCTGTACCTTAGACAATCCATCATCAACAGATTGTCCTTCTACTTGACCTCTTCTAGAGGAGAGATCACCAATTACAGATCCAAGAAAGTCATCAGGACTTTCGACCTCAACTTTCATCATAGGCTCTAATAGGACAGGATTGCATTTTTTAACCCCGTCTTTAAAAGCCATAGAACCTGCAATTTTGAAGGCCATTTCAGATGAGTCTACATCGTGGAATGAACCATCGACTAGTGTTACTTTTACATCAATGAGTGGATAACCGGCAAGAACCCCAGATTCACAGGTTTCTTTCATTCCATTAGATGCAGGACCAATATACTCTTTTGGTACAGCTCCGC
>QCNI01000036.1 GCA_003213255.1 Prochlorococcus sp. AG-424-P16 | reverse complement strand
AATTATTTATTTTTAGTTCTGACGATAACTTCCAATAGTTGTTATGTTTTAACTAAGCAACCATAAATTAAAATGGAAAGTTTTTTCAATAATTCGTTCGCTACTTTAATTGCTTATATCGGAATTATTTCTACCTATTTATTGGTTATCCCATTGTTACTATTTTACTGGATGAATAATAGATGGAATATTATGGGCAAATTTGAGAGATTAGGAATTTATGGCCTTGTATTTCTTTTCTTTCCAGGCTTAATTTTATTTTCTCCATTTTTAAATCTCAGACTAAAAGGAAGTGGTAAAGGGTAAATAATTGACTAAAGGAAAAGTTATACAAATAGGTTTATTTATTTCATTAATAGGATTAATTAGTTATAAATTTGCACCGCAAATTGGTATCGATAATTTTAAAGCCACTACTCTTTCAAGTTGTATCTTGATTTTGATCGTTATTACTTGGGTAACATCTTATGTTTATAGAGTTGTAAATGGAAAAATGACTTTTATGGAACAAAGGAAGCGTTATAGAAAAGAGTATGAAAAAGTTGTTAATGATAAACTAGAAATCAAATTCAACTCATTGTCAAAGGAAGAGCAGCAAAAACTTATGGAAGATTTAGAGAAAAATCCATAAATTTTTCATAGAAAAATATCATAAAATTATGAAAGATAACAAAATGCAAATTACTAAAAATGAATCTTTATCTAAGGTAGATGAGATGTTTTGTGAGTTAAAAAATAAAAAAAAATTTGCTTTAATGCCTTTTATAATGGCTGGGGATCCTAATATTGAAATAACGTCTGAGATCTTATTAAAGTTACAAGAGAATGGAGCTGACCTTATTGAATTAGGTATCCCGTATAGTGACCCCCTTGCAGATGGACCTGTTATTCAAGTGGCGGCTTCTCGCGCCTTAAAGTCAGGTACTAGCTTAAGAAAAGTAATTAAACTTTTAGAGTCCTTAAAAGGTAAATTAAAAATTCCCATCATCCTTTTTTCTTACTTGAATCCGTTACTATGTTTTGGCTTTGAAAGGTTTTGTGAGATGGCATCTGATGCTGGAGTTTGCGGACTAATAGTTCCTGACCTCCCTTTGGAGGAAGCTTATAAATTTTCTAAAATAGTTAGTAACCATTCTATGGACTTAATTTTATTGGTAGCGCCAACTACTCCTTTTAAAAGAATGAAACAAATATCAAATCATACAAAAGGCTTTACTTATTTAGTAAGTGTTACAGGTGTCACTGGTGAGAGAAACAAGATGGAAAATAGAGTAGAACAACTTATTGCTAAATTAAAAGAATTAAATAGCAATCCAATAGCTGTTGGTTTTGGAATATCAACTCCAGAACATGTTAATAAAGTTCGTGAGTGGGGAGCAGATGGAGTAATCATTGGAAGTGCATTTGTAAAACGAATCTCGAGCTCAAGTGAAAAAGATGTTGTAGATCATGTTGGTGAGTTTTGTAAAGAAATGCGTTTAGCTGCTGATCAAAAAAAATAAATACCAAGATAATTTATTAATTAAAAGAATTATTTATAGAAAATTAATTTAAAGTGTTATGGCCAATCTATTTTTGTTGTCTTTAAGATTCTTCTGTAGGTAATAATCTGATCTGTTTTCTTCCGAGCTTAATCTCGAATTCATCACCTGCTTTTAAATCAAGAAGTGCTGTATATGCTTTCCCAATCAGAAGATTTCCATTACCTTGAACCGTAGCAATGTAACTAAGTTTTCTTCCACCTTTTCCAATGCCTGCAACTCCAGAATCACCAAGATTAACCCCTTTTGCTTCTAAAAGTGCTTCATAAAATGCGGTAAAGTTTAAGCGTTCACCTCCGTTTTTCTTAGTGGAAACATATCCACAGGCGCGAACTAGGTCAGATTTGCTAACATCACCAAGTTCTTTAACTTTTGCAAGGAGATCGCTACCAGTTAGCATAATTAATTAAAAGACAGTTGTATTAAATAACATAGCAATCTGCATGTAATATATGCAATTATTAAGTATCTATTTATTCTATTATTTATATTTAAAAATGGAAAAGTTTGTAGTTTTCGGAAGGTACTGTGAAGATGCAATTATTAAAAGGGAACCATTTCGAGAAAAACATCTTAAGAGACTTAAAAACTTAAAAGATAGCGATATTTTAGTTACATTAGGGCCAACAAAATGTACTAAATATTTGTTTGGAATTTTTAATGCTAATGATGAAAACGAGTTGAAAGATCTTATTGAGGAGGATATATATTGGGAAAAAGGTATATGGATTAATTATGATATTTATCCCTGGATTCAAGCATTTTAAATATGATTTACGTAAAAATTTAGTGCTTATTAACTATTTATTAAAAGAATTAATTTAACTGAAAAAAAAATACATAATATTTCTGTTTGAATAATTCAATTACTTATCTTATTTAGAAGTTAAAACGATATTTATTTAAACGTTAGTTTTAAGAGGTTATATCATTTTTACTTAAAAATATAATATTTTAAATAATATTTATTTACTAATATCTTGATTTATCTGGTTTACTAATGAGTCGATATCTAATTGATTATATGGTGGTGTTTGTTTTGTTTCTAGAAAATCATTCTTGATATTGTTTAACCATTTTTGCTCAATCTTTATAAGATTTTTTGCAATATTGAACATGCCCCCTTTTTTATGTAATTCTTTAATTTTGAGAATAATCTCGGAGGTTCTACTCGATTTAATATTTAATTCATTTGCTAAGTCTTTTTGGGTAAATCCATGCGTTTTTAACCAATCTTTAATAAAGGAGACGAGTTCTTTTTCTTCCTGTATAGATAATTTACTCATTCAATAAAAAGGAAATAACTTATTAAGCTTATTCTCTGCTCTTGCTCTTATTGAAGGAGTCATGTATTTGCTCCATATACTGAGTACTGCTGTGAGGGCTACAAAATCATCACTAAAACCAACTAAAGGCATAAAGTCAGGGAAAAGATCAAATGGCATAATCAAATATGCTAGAGCAGCCATTAATGAAACTCTCACTTGTGCAGGAGTATAAGGATCTAATGCCATCTCCAAAACTTCTAAGGCAGGCTTGGCAATTGTTCTTCCCGCTTTAATAAGAATCTTGATAATAATATTTTCATCAAATGTTGAACTTTCTAAAACTTCAGCATCATAGATTTTTTCTTGAGTTTTGTAATTCTCTTTCATCCTTATAAATGAAATTTAAATATTTTTAATGGAATTTTTAGCTAATACTATCAACTAATCCATTTTGTATCCCTGCTTTTCTAAGTTTTCTTAAAGCGCGTTGAACAACTTGTCGGCAATATTCCCTGCTACAACTCATATGTCTTGCAACTTCAGCTAAAGTTCTCCATTCATTTGAGCCGTCTAAACCAAATCTTAAGCTTACTATCTTTCTTTCTTTTTCAGTTAAATTTGCTTTATCTAATAACTTCCAAGCCGATGCTGTCCTTTCGGCTAATTCGGCTAATTCCATTGGGGGAGTTTGATCACTTGGAAGAATATCAACTAACTCGGAAGGATCTGATTTTGATTTAACAGTACCTTGGAGACTAACAGTGATGCTTCTCAATTCACAAGAAAGGAGTTCGTCAATTTCCTCTTTGGTTATTTTCATTTCTTCAGCTAGCTCATCACTAGTAGGTGGAATACCCTTAAGTTGCATAAGCTTTGATTTTGCTGATCTTAGTTTTGTAAGTTTTTCATTAATGTTAACAGGGATCCTTATCGTTCTACTTTGAGTTGACAATGCTCTATTTAAACCTTGCCTAATCCACCAATAAGCATAGGTGGAAAATCTATGTCCTCTAGAAGGATCATATTTTTCTACGGCCCTTGTAAGACCTAGTGTACCCTCTTGAATTAAGTCCAATAATTCTAATCCTTTCCCTTGGTATCTCTTGGCGAGGTTGACAACTAGTCTTAGGTTGGCTGTTATCATCTCGTTTTTAGCTTTTTCACCAATTTTTATCTTTTTTCTCTCAGCTTCGGAGTATTCACACGCAGGACCTTTCCCTCCTGCCTCTTGACATCTATTAACAAGTACAACCATTTCTTGGACTTTTCTGCCCATTGTGAGTTCTCTTTCGGGAGTCAAAAGTTGATGACGACCTATTTCTCCAAGAAAATCGCTTAGTGAACTCACGATTTACCTCATTGTTGATATATTTAACTTATAGTCAATTAAGTAATAAGCCATACATGTAATAATTAATTAATAATTAATTAATAATTATTAATTAGTTTGTTAACATTATTTTTAAAATTTTTAGGTTAAAAAATTAAAATTTATAAATTTAATCACTTAATTTTTTCTTCTTGATTCTAGAACGCCAAGTACATCTCTCCACTCAACCCCTTTATGCATAAGGGCTACTTGCAGATGATAAATTAAATCAGCAGCTTCATTTGAGATTGAATTTTTATCATTATCTTTACAAGCCATTATAAATTCTGCAGATTCCTCTCCTATTTTTTTCAAAATAGTATTACTACCTTTTGTTAATAAATGATTTGTGTAACTTTTTTCTGATGGATTTATTGATCTTTCGTTAATTGTATTGAATAATTCAGAGCAAATATTTGAGAAGGGAGTTGTTTTTTTCTCTTTTTTATCACTTTGATTAATTTTGATTTCGTTGAAAAAACAACTTTTTTCCCCAGTGTGACATGCTCCTGAACCATTTTGTTCAATCAAAAGGATTAGTGCATCATTATCGCAATCGAATCTTATCTCCTTAAGTATTTGGGTATTTCCACTTGTAGCTCCTTTTCTCCAAATTTCGGATCTTGATCTACTCCAATAATGAACGTTTTTGGTTTCAAGTGTCATTGTTAAAGATTCTTTGTTCATCCAAGCAAGCATAAGAATTGATCCGTCAAGCCAATCTTGTGCTATTGCAGGGATTAATCCATAATTATCAAAGCGTAGATCCTCTATCGAAAAATTAGTTGAATAAGTCATTATGTTCGTTATGTTAAATCCTACTCAATGTGTTTTATTAAAAATTATCCTAACAGTTAATTGATGTATATTCATTCTATGAAATTTTCATGCAGCAAAAGTTACGAGGATTTTCCCTGTTCACATAGGCAATGGCGCCATGAAGGCCACTGCAGATTTGTGCATGGATATTCAAGATCATTCACCTTTTGGTTCACTGCAAAAAAATTAGACCTAAATGGTTTTGTTGTTGATTTTTCAAGTCTAAAGCCCCTAGAAAATAGACTAAAGGAGCAATTTGATCATACTTTTCTAATAAATAAAGATGACCCTTTGCTTCATTACTGGGAAAAATTACATGACTTAGATGCTCTAGATCTGAGAATTATGGATAATGTGGGAATGGAGTTCACCTCTGAATTAATTTGGAGATGGGCTAATGAATACTTACAGGATATGGATAAGGGCAGAACATGTTGTTGGAAAACAGAATCAAAAGAAAATAAATCGAATAAAGCGAGTTATGAGGAAATTCCTGATTGGTTCAAATCTTAGATTAAAGTGGTTAATTTTAAAGTCATATAGGGTTCTTTAATTAGATATTTAATCAACATTTATCTCTCCATTAACC
>QCNI01000035.1 GCA_003213255.1 Prochlorococcus sp. AG-424-P16 | reverse complement strand
GCGGACTTCCGCAGCCTGCATTGGAGCTTGAGAATTAGACATAGTTATTTTGTTCTTAAATCAAGTTGGGACTTCGCATCAAATCTTTGTGTTACAACAGGAGCTTTTGATTCAGATGCCTGAAAATAACTATCCGGACGAGGAGTACCGAAAGCGTCGTAAGCCAAGCCTGTGTATACGAATAAGAAGCCGGCTATAAAAATAGCTGGTAATGTTACTGCATGAATAATCCAGTACCTAATACTGGTTATTATTTCAAAAAATGGGCGTTCACCCGTTGAACCTGCGGCCATAATCACAAATGTTTACCATATGATCTTACAGTGTAAAATCATAAGTTCGCGAAGAAATTAACAGCTTGGTTACAGACAGTTGTTAAATTCATCCAAAATTAAGATTTTTTTTATTATTTTCTTAAGTTAATACAGATTTAGCCATTCCATTTAAGAATGTAACCACGTTCGCCAAGTATGAATCCTTTTGGATTTTCTAAAGACTCATTATCAAGAAAAACTATTTTTATATAGTTAGTAGGCAATGAAGAAGCAAGAGGATCAGAATTCCAAGTTTCACCTTGATCTTTACTTACTATTAATGTGCCATTACCACCGCCAGCCCATATATCACCATTTGGGTCCCATCCCATATCTAAATAATTATAACCATTAAGAATAGGGATTATAGGCTTTGACCAACTTTCTAGATTATTAGGATCTTCATTAAATCTAATTTCCGCACCTCTTGAAAGCATCCATAAACTTCCTTCTGGATTGAAACCAATGCTTTGCACTCTTTTACTACTTGCTCTTTGGTGAGCAATCCAAGTATTGCTATCACTATCAAGAGTAGAGAAGAAATTTCCAAGACTGCTTACACTCACATAATCACCGCTAGATGTTCTTCTTAAATCTCTTATACCTCCCTGTTCCGATGGGTCTGATACTTTTGCCTCCCATGTTTCACCGCTATTGGAAGTTTCATAAATAGCTGCTGAGGTTGTCGCCAATTGAGCAACTCCTTCATTGATAGTAGTAACTAAGAAAGGCTGGCCTGGTAACTTCCCAAGTGAAAGCCTAGTCCAATTTTTACCTTCATCGAGAGTATGCATTACGAGAGAGGGTTGCCCTATTAACCAACCTTCAGAACCCTTGAAATCAATATCGAGAAGGCGAAAGTTCTCTTCAGCAGATATATCTAATGATCTTTTTTCCCATGTTTCACCACCATCAGTAGATTCCATAATCAATCTGTTTGAGCCTACTAAAAACCCATGATTATCATCTATAAAATCAACATCTAAAGCATTAGCCTGATCTTCAAACTGAATTGTTTTCCAAGGGCTGCTTTCATTCATCTTGACACCTGTAGATGAACAACTGCTTAAAACAAAACAGAGAACTACAGATAAAAGAAGATTAGGAATACTGGTAAAAAAATTTTTCATTTAATTATATTAATGCAAAGAGTACAAAGAAAGGAACATAGCAGCAGCAAACGCCAACCCTCCAAAAATCAAAATATTTTTTTGTCCAGGAGGTAAACTATTAAATCCAAATCCATAAACTAAATTCTCTTCAAATCCACTAGGTTTTGCTCTGGATCCAATATCCTTATAAAAATTTTTACCAGCTCGACAAACAGGACAAGCAAAAGTATTCCCATCCAACTCTGAAAAAGGCGTATTTTTCGGTATGTTTAATTTTTTATTCCCTTCAGAGGGGTCATAAATATATCCACAACTTCTACATTCGAATCTATTTTGTTCTAAATTAAGGGTAGGTTGTTCAACATTAACCCCTGAGGAATTTTCAGGAAGTTTTTCTTTCTCAAAGTCTTCAACTATTTTGTTTTCCTCAGAGGCTGGTTGAATGTTTTCACTCACGGTTTATTATTGTTCTTTAAGAACTTTAAAAGATTTTGCTTAATTAAGCGACTTTTATTCAAAATTAATTTTTTAAGATGTTTTTATTAACTGGCTATGAATACTTTTTAGGTTTCCTTCTGATTGCAGCAGCTGTTCCAGTATTAGCTTTAGTTACTAATCTCATAGTTGCCCCAAAAGGCAGAACAGGGGAAAGAAAACTTACATATGAATCTGGAATGGAGCCTATTGGAGGAGCATGGATTCAATTTAATATTCGTTATTACATGTTTGCCTTGGTTTTCGTTATATTTGATGTTGAAACAGTATTCCTTTATCCTTGGGCTGTTGCTTTCAATAGATTAGGCTTATTAGCTTTTATTGAGGCTTTAATCTTCATTGCAATACTTGTTATTGCCCTGGCATACGCATGGAGAAAAGGTGCTTTAGAATGGAGTTAAAAAATTGAATCCACAATTATCCCCAAAAGCAATAAGAGAAATTAGAGAAGGTACTTGCAACCCTCTTGGTGCACCCCAAGTTACTACAGATTTAAGCGAAAATATTATCTTGACAAGCTTAGACGATCTTCATAATTGGGCTAGACTAAGCAGTCTATGGCCTCTCTTGTACGGAACAGCTTGTTGTTTTATAGAATTTGCTGCCTTAATCGGATCTAGATTTGATTTTGATAGATTTGGATTAGTACCTAGAAGCTCGCCAAGGCAAGCAGATTTGCTAATAGTTGCAGGAACAGTAACTATGAAGATGGCTCCAGCCCTAGTGAGACTTTATGAACAAATGCCTGAACCAAAATATGTTATTGCGATGGGTGCTTGCACAATCACAGGGGGAATGTTCAGCGCAGATTCTACAACTGCTGTAAGAGGTGTTGATAAATTGATTCCAGTTGATTTGTACCTTCCAGGATGTCCACCTAGACCAGAAGCAATTTTTGATGCCGTAATCAAATTAAGGAAAAAAGTTGGTAACGAATCAATCTTAGAGCGCACAAAAACTGAACAGACCCACAGATACATAACATCTGATCATGAAATGAATCTTGTTTTCTCTGAAAATACAGGAGAATATCTAAACAAAACTTCAGCTAACGCTATTCCTTCCTCCAAAAAAGAAAAAATAACTGAACTACCTGAAAAGAACGAAAAAACTGTAATTATTGATACTGCAGAAAATTAATGGAAAAAGACGGTTTAGCCAAATCCTCAGATACTTCAATAGAAAAAGAAGGCTTTATAAGCCAATCTTTGTTTAAAGATGGAATTCCGAATCAATCTTTACCTGATGATCACATAGGAATTGAAAACATTTCTGTGGAACCTAACAAATTATATGAAGCAGTATCTGCCTTGAGAAATTACGGTTTCAACTATCTCCAATGTCAAGGAGGATATGATGAGGGACCAGGCAAAAATCTTGTAAGTTTTTACCATTTTATAACTGTTGATGATTTACAAAAGATCGAAAAAATTAAAGAAGTCAGAATAAAAGTTTTCTTAAAAAGAGATTCTGATTTGTCAATCCCTAGTTTGTATAAAATTTTTAAAGGAAGTGATTGGCAAGAAAGAGAAACTTTTGATATGTATGGAATAAATTTTATTGATCATCCCAATCCCAAAAGACTATTAATGCCTGAAGATTGGAGAGGATGGCCATTACGAAAAGATTATATTCAGCCAGATTTCTATGAACTTCAAGATGCTTATTAGTTTAATTTTTTTAATTTACGGTAAATAAACATTACTGCTCTTGCTAGTCTCCTTGGATCATGTCTAAGGGTTGGAGTTATCCTTTTAGAATATAATGGCGCTTGCAAAACATAATAACCCTCAGATAATAATTTTTCTTTATTACATTGGACAGGCTCTGCTCCCCTACTTTCGTAATAGTCTACTAAAGGTGACTTTTCAAATTGAATCTGAGATAAGATTGAGTTAAAAATTCGAGCATTAACTCCAAAACTTGATAATTGTTTTTCTATTGCTTTGATATGTTGATAGACATCAAGTCCATCTGTTTCTCCAGGCTGAGTCATCAAATTACTTATATAAATTTTAGGAGCATTACTTTGCAATAAGGCATCCACTATCTCTGGTACTAAAAGATTAGGCAATAAAGAAGTGTATAAACTACCTGGGCCAAGAACAATTAAATCAGCTTCTTTTATAGACTCAAGAGCACTCGGTAGAGCTGAAGGATTTTCTGGTAGGTAACCAATCCTCGAAATTAATTTTTTAGATTTACTGATATTGCTTTCACCAAAAATTTTTTCGCCATCTTCTAATTCTGCCCATAACATAACATCAATATTTGTTGCAGGTAAAACTTGACCTTGTACTGCCAAAACCTTGCTAGAGGCTTGGACTGCTTTTTCTAAACTGCCTGTGATTGTTGTTAAAGCTGACAAGAATAGATTTCCAAAACTATGACCTTCCAGGCCACTACCGCCTGAAAATCTGTACTGAAATAATCTAGTTAAAGTAGGTTCTTCATTTGATAAGGCTGCCAAACAATTTCTAATATCTCCTGGAGGTTGTACACCTAATTGTTTTCTGAGAATTCCACTACTTCCACCATCATCTGATACAGTTACGATCGCTGTAATATTACTACTGTAATTTTTTAAGCCTTTCAGTAAAGTAGATAAACCTGTACCGCCCCCAATTGCAACAATATTTGGGCCTCTGTTTAATTTACTTTTAACTCTTAATGCATCAACTAAAAATGTATCTTTTTCTGGAACAAGCGCTTTTTGAATAGAATTTATACTTCTATTTTGTCCAATCCCTATTAGTAATATCCCAAAAACAAAAATCAGTGGTCCCATTAATGAAACAGGCAAAATACTTGTTAAACCTGTAATTACTGAAAAAAAGATTTCAATTAGCCAATAGAGCGGTCTTATATTTGTCCAAATTGCCAAGCCTAATAATGCAGTCAAAAAACCTATCGCAGATGTAAACATCCATCTTTTTATTACCAACCCTGGCAAAAGCCAACTCAAAATTCTTAAGATTTTCTTGAATAAGTCAAAATTAGACTTTCTAAAATTTTTATAGTATCTCCTTACCTTTTTTTTACGCTTATTCATTAAAAAACCTCTTAAATTATTTTTATCAAATTTGAAAATATATAGAAACATTATAAATCAATTTCATACATCCTTTTTTTATTTCTAAAAATAGGCAAAATGAAATAAATATATAGTTTTTAATATAAGTTTTGAAAAAATCAAAACATGCAGTTGAAACAAAAAACCTCTCAATAAGCTGGGGCGAGGTTAATGTGCTTAATGAAATAAATTTTGAACTTAATGATGGAGAGAAACTAGCTATTGTTGGCCCGTCAGGTTCTGGTAAATCAACTATATTAAAAATATTAGCAGGACTCATTTTACCTACCAAAGGAGAATTAAGAATATTTGGTGAGAAGCAAACGTATTTGAGATTAGATCAAAATAATCCTCCTGATGTAAGACTAGTTTTTCAAAACCCGGCTTTATTAGGATCTTTAACTATTGAAGAAAATGTAGGTTTTCTCCTTAAGAGAAATAAAAATCTATCTAAAAAGTTAATTCATGAAATAGTTTCTGAATGTTTAGCTGAGGTAGGATTATTTAATGTTGAGAATAAACTTCCAAATGAATTAAGCGGAGGCATGCAAAAAAGAGTAAGTTTTGCCAGAGCATTAATTACTGATCAAACTCTTAATGCAAAGTCTAAACCTTTATTACTTTTTGATGAACCAACTGCCGGCCTTGATCCAATTGC
>QCNI01000034.1 GCA_003213255.1 Prochlorococcus sp. AG-424-P16 | reverse complement strand
TTGAAACATATAAATCTCAATCTAGAGGATACAAAGCAAGTTCTTAAAATCATCCAAAACACTGCTGGAGAGTTAGCAGGAGGATCAACAAATATAGAGATTAATACTTCTCAAAAAAACTTCATTTTTTTTAAAAAATACTTTTACAGGTTAGATTTGGATCTAAAATCTATCCAAGGTATTGAAAACTTAGAACTCATTTTCAAAATTATTCACCCTAATAAAGCTAACCTTACTGATAAAAGTAATTCAAACTTAGAAATCACCAAAAATCTAATAATTTGGAATTTAAATCAAGGGCAGGTAAATAGTCTTGAATTTTCTTTCTGGAGCATCAACAAACTTTTGATTGGGATTTCCACTATTTTGATAATTATAGTATTAGCTTATTTTTTAAGACTCTATAGATTTAAATTAGGTACAGATTTGCCTCAACTTCCATCAAAGTAATTACAACTCTACTGGATTAACATCAATTGTTAAAAAAACATTTTTTGGAATAAGTTTCCATAATATTGATCTATCAGGTAAAGGTATCTTTGTTCCTTCAGGACCATGTATTAATATCTGCCATCTAAATTTTTTACCCACTTTAGCAATTAAACTAGGAGCAGGACCAATTAATTTCCAGTTCTTTTTCTCACAAAAATTGAATAAATATTTTGCTAATTTTATTGCAATTGATTCAGTTAATTCATAATTTTCACCTGATAATTTAAGAAGGCAAATCGTGCAAAATGGGAATAAATTGGCATCCTTTCTCAATCTCGAGTTTTCAATTAAGAATCTTTCATAATCTCTTTTTTGAAGATACGAAATCACCGGGTGGTTAGGTTTATATGTTTGAAAAATTACTTTTCCTTTTTTTTGAGCCCTACCGGCCCTTCCAGCTACTTGCAAAAATAATTGTAATGATTTTTCTTCTGCGGAAATATCTGGGCGATGAAGCAACCCATCTGCTGCAATAACAACTGAAAGAGTAATATTGGGGATGTCAATACCTTTTGCCAACATCTGAGTACCGACAAGAATATCAGCATCACCTCTAGAAAACTTTGAAAGAATATCTCTATGACCATCCTTTCCTGAAGTTGTATCTCTATCAAAGCGAAGTACTCTTAAGTCAGGAAATTCTTCATTTAAAAACTCTATTACCCTTTGTGTACCAATTCCAAAAGGTTTGAAAGCAGTTGAATGACAATCTGGGCAACGATTGATCAATCTCGATTTATGATCACACCAATGACAACTTAACCATTTTTTTCCTTTTGATCCGAGATGAACTGATAAAGGAACATCACAGTTGGGGCAGTTTATTAAATATCCGCAATTTCTACAACTTAAAAATCCACTATGCCCCCTCCTAGGGATCAAAATTATTGCTTGCTCTTTTTTTAAGCGTAGTTTAGGAAGCATTTGTAATAATTCATTAGAAAAAATTTTCATATTTCCCTTCTTGAACTCATCCCGCATATCAATAATTTTTATTTCAGGAGTCTCATTACTGGATATCCTTTGAATCATTCTTACCAATTTAAAATTCCTTTCAAAAATACACTTTTTCCAAGTCTTCATTGATGGGGTTGCACTCCCAAAAATTAACTTTGCAGAATCCCTTTTTACAATTTCAATAGCAATCTCTCTTGCGTCATAGCAAGGCATAGGACTATCTTGTTTATAAGAAACATCATGTTCTTCATCCATTATTATTAATCCCAGATTTTTGATTGGAAGAAAAACTGCTGACCTTGTGCCTATTACTATTAAAGGTTCATTAGCATTAATAATTTTCTTCCAAACTAAAGTTCTATGATTGGAAGAACAATTACTATGATATTCGTAAACGACATTATTAAATCTCCTACTAAATCTATCAATAAGTTGAGGAATCAATCCAATTTCTGGGGCTAGTATCAAACAACTTTTTTTCTTAAGAAATTGATCTTCAGTAATTCTCATATAAACTTCTGTTTTACCTGAACCTGTTTCGCCCCAAAGAAGTAATGCATCTCCTTGTTTCATTGTTTGAAATTCTTGAAATGCAATTTTTTGCTCATTTGTAAGATTTGGTTTTTTAGTTACAATATGATCATTTAAAAAGGAATTTAATTTACTATTAATATTTTTTTTCCTTTTAGATTTAGCAAGATAATTTTTACTGACCATTGAGTTAATTAGAGTGTAATTAAAACCAGACTTTATTAATTCACTTTGCCAATTACCTTTTTTAGATAATGTATTCATTAAATAAAATTCTTTTTTGGTTAATCCATTTTTCTTAATATCGAATTCTTTTTTACTTTCAATCCATATTTGATCTTTTAAACCTTTAGAGAGTTTTTTATATTTACCAATCCAACCAGGAGGAAATGCAGTTTTAAACATTTTTAAATTACTAACCATGTAAAAAGAGGCTAGGGAGTCTATCCATTCTCTCCAAGATTCATCAATTATTTTTTTCTGCAAAATACTTTCAACAAACAAATATCTTATGCTTTTTCCTCCAGAAATATTTGCTTCATCATTATTAATGTTTGTCGAAAAGTCTTTTTTGGAGATCACCAACCCATTCAATAATCTCCCCCCTTAGTCTCACACTTACAATATCTCCAACTTCTGCTCCAAGATTATTTCCATCTAAATAGTAAAAGCTTTCATTATTACTACCTATATCAAGCAAAATTTCCAATTTGTAGGAGATATTTAATAACTGATTACTTGCCGGCTTCAAAACTTTTTCTTAGTATTGGATTGTTGAACATTCCACAAAGTGTTTTTTGCACATTGTAAGTATCCTGCTCTTAAGGGAGACATGAAGCTCTGATCATAAACTGAAAATTCAAAAATGATCTGCCTGTCTGAGAAATCCCAAGACTTTTTACTTTAGGTAATCTATAGCACTATTTAAATTTTTCAACAATTTAGAAAACTTTTCTTATTCTCATTTTGTGAAAAAGTTTTTTAAACATTAAGGGGAACTTTACTACTAAATGTTCAAATTAGCCCTAAATAAAATTTTATCTAGTTAAATTCACCGTAGAAAGGAGTCAATTATGTGTCCAGTCGCAGCAGAATCAAAGAATTCCAAGCCTAGTTCCAAAAAAAAGATCAATAAAAAAATTAATCCAAATTTAGAAACAGTAGTTGAAGCAGATAGCAATAAAAATAGTCAAACTTTACAAACATCTGCTGAGTTGAACGAAAGCAGTATTGAAAATAATAATAATGAATTTAATGATTCTGAAGAAGAAGATAAAGGGCTTGGGAATATAAAACTTGGACCAAAAGGTATATACACTGAAGATTCAATAAGAGTTTATCTCCAAGAAATTGGAAGAATTAGACTTTTAAGACCAGATGAAGAAATTGAGCTTGCAAGAAAAATTGCTGACTTACTCCAATTAGAAGAGCTAGCAACTCAATATGAGTCTGAAAAAGGACATTTCCCATCTGTAAGAGAATGGGCCGAGTTAATAGATATGCCTCTTCCCAAATTTAGAAGAAGACTTCTTTTAGGGCGTAGAGCTAAAGAAAAAATGGTTCAATCAAATTTAAGATTAGTTGTTTCCATTGCTAAAAAATATATGAACAGAGGTTTATCATTTCAAGATTTAATCCAAGAAGGAAGTTTGGGTCTAATTAGGGCAGCGGAAAAATTCGACCATGAAAAAGGTTATAAGTTCTCTACATATGCAACTTGGTGGATTCGCCAAGCCATTACAAGAGCAATTGCGGATCAAAGTAGAACTATTAGATTGCCAGTTCACTTATACGAGACAATATCCAGAATTAAAAAAACCACAAAAGTTCTTAGCCAAGAATTTGGCAGGAAACCTAGTGAAGAAGAAATCGCTGAGAGTATGGAAATGACAATCGAAAAATTAAGATTTATTGCTAAAAGCGCGCAACTTCCTATTTCTTTAGAAACTCCAATAGGAAAAGAAGAAGACTCAAGACTAGGAGACTTTATAGAGGCTGATATAGAAAATCCAGAGCAAGATGTTTCTAAAACTTTACTAAGAGAAGATTTGGAAGGAGTATTAGCCACTCTTAGCCCAAGAGAAAGAGATGTTCTCAGATTGAGATATGGAATTGATGATGGAAGAATGAAAACTCTTGAAGAAATTGGCCAGATTTTTGATGTGACTAGAGAAAGAATTAGACAAATAGAGGCAAAAGCCCTAAGAAAACTTAGACATCCAAATCGAAATGGGGTTTTAAAAGAATATATAAAATAAAAAAAGTTAAGTATAGTTTTTAGCTTTAAAAACTGGCAAAATAATAGCTTAAAATGGATTCGACTTAATTTTTAATTCAAACTCAAAATAATATTTAATGACAAATTTTAAGCTAAAAATAGCTAGTAGAAGAAGTAAGCTAGCAATGGTTCAAACTTTATGGGTTAAAGATCAACTAGAGAGGAATATTCCCAATTTAGAGGTATCTATAGAAGCTATGGCAACTCAAGGTGACAAAATCCTTGATGTAGCCTTAGCAAAAATAGGCGATAAAGGCTTATTTACAAAAGAACTTGAAGCACAAATGCTCGTAGGCCATGCAGATATAGCAGTACATTCTCTAAAAGATTTACCAACCAATTTGCCTAATGGCCTTAAATTAGGATGCATTACAAAAAGGGAGGATCCTGCAGATGCTTTAGTAGTTAACAAAAAAAATGACTGTTATAAATTAGAAAACTTACCTGAAGGTTCGATTGTTGGAACAAGCTCCCTAAGAAGACTTGCACAATTAAGAAATAAGTACCCACATCTTATTTTCAAAGATATCAGGGGAAATGTTATTACAAGAATTGAAAAATTAGATGCAGGAGAATTTGATTGTATAATTCTTGCGGCCGCTGGCTTAAAGAGATTAGGCTTTGAATCAAGAATTCACCAGATTATCCCAAGTGAAGTTTCACTTCATGCCGTTGGCCAAGGAGCACTAGGCATTGAATGTAAATCTGATGATAAAAAAGTTTTAGAAATTATAAATATCTTAGAAGATAAACCCACCAGTCAAAGATGTCTAGCAGAAAGGGCTTTTTTAAGAGAGCTTGAAGGTGGATGCCAAGTCCCAATAGGTGTGAATAGTAAAATTCAGAATGAACAACTTTGCCTTACTGGCATGGTTGCATCTCTTGATGGAGAAAGGCTTATTAAAGATCAATATCTTGGCAATATTAATGATCCCGAAGAAGTAGGTAAAGAACTAGCTAAAAAATTAAAGCAGCAAGGTGCCGAAGAAATACTAAGCGAAATATTTGAAAAATTTAGAGAAAAATAAAATTAGTTAATTTACTAATTTAGGATCAATTTCTTTTTTGTATCTCTCTTCACAATCTTTAATCACTTTAACAGCTTCTTCTATACCAAAAAAACCATTGACAGTGCATGTTCCTGGTTTTTTTAGATCTTTATAGTGCTCCCAGTAATACTTTGTTTCTTTTAACCAATGATCTCCAAGGTCTTCATAACTTGAGATATGATCCATTCTTTTATCATCTGCGAGAACCGCTATTACCTTATCATCGACCTCTCCACCATCATCAAATTTCATCACCCCAATAATCCTTGCTTCCACAATAGATCCGGGTATCAATGGCTCAGTTACTCCAACAATTTCCACATCAAGTGGATCTCCATCTTCATCCCATGTCCTTGGAATACATCCATAAGCAAAAGGATACGCAAGTGATGAATAACCTACCCTATCAAGTTTAAGATGGCCCGTTTCTGTAATTAATTCATATTTATTTATGGTATTAGAGTTCAATTCAACAATAGTGTTTATTATTGTATTTGAGCCATCAGTGAAAGCATTTAGTATGTGCAATAAATTTGGGGTAACCCTGCTTGGGGGCTGATTTAGATTTGCCATCAAGAAATTATTTTTGTTTATCCTACATCCTCACACCTAACCAAATTCTTTAATAGTAATGTTTCAGCAAAAATCATTTATTTTAGACCTTAAATGATTAATAAAATAGTTTGGCGATAGTTCTTCGTTAGTTACAGCTCTTACCAACTCCATACAATTAACTGATCTGCCATATTTATGTATATTTTTTTTTAACCAAAAGATGATCTTTTGATATTCACCATTTTCAATTAAGTTGTCAATCAAACCTATGTCTCTTTCCATTTGAGAAGATATTTGCGCACTTATAACATGTCCTAACAAATATGAGGGGAAATATCCAAATGCCCCTTCACTCCAATGAACATCTTGAAGACAACCTTCTGAATCATTAGATGGTTTAATTCCTAGGAGTTCATCATATCTTTTATTCCATTCTGTTGGAATATCTTCAGCAGGTAACCCTCTTTCGATTAAATCTATTTCAAGTTCGGTTCTTATTAATATGTGTAAGCCATAAGTCAATTCATCCGCTTCAACCCTATTTAATCCTGCTTCCAAATGATTAATTGATTTCCATAGTTCTAAGTAATTATTAAGAGAACATCCAGCCGAAACAAATTTTTTAAAAAATCTTTTTGAAAAAGATTTGGATTTAACTATTCTATTTTCCCAAAATAAAGATTGACTTTCATGAATACCCATAGAGGTTGCTTGACCTAAAGGCCAAGCAAACCATTGATGACTTTGAGATGGCAAACCCTGCTCATAAATAGAATGCCCCCACTCATGCGCAGTTGCTAAAAAACTTGATAATGGTTCACCTTCAACAATTCTTGTAGTGATCCTAAAATCATCCGGCCCTAATGTAATCGAGAAAGGATGGGGAGATTGTCCAACAACAACAAGATCTCTATCTCTTCCAAATTCATCAAGTAATTTAGAACATAAATTCTTTTGAGATTCTGGACTCAAATCCCAATGATTTTTTTGGGACTTGTTAATGCCTCTAATCAAACCTGGGATGGTTTCTTTCAAAGGTTGAAAAATTTTATTCAACCATTTCAAATTTAATTCAGGCTCAAAGGGTTGGGCTAATGTCTCCCAAGGTGAACATTGAATAGATATTTGTTTTGCCTCTTCAATCCGCAATTTAACTAACTCTTCAAAGAAAGGGAGAAAAATTTTAAAATCTGATTTTTCCTTAGCTTCTTGCCAACTTTCATAC
>QCNI01000033.1 GCA_003213255.1 Prochlorococcus sp. AG-424-P16 | reverse complement strand
TTCCAAGTAAATTATCTTTAGGGTTACTCAGCAATGTTAAAAACAATTCATTCGGGTTAATAAAATTATTAATTTTATTTGATGAATCAGGAATATTAATAGCTAAGTAGTCAGCTAAAAGTGAAACTAAGTTAATAGCAGAAAACTCTTTTTGTAGAGTCTGACTATTTGATTGATTTAATTCATTCAAATAATTTAAACCCAAATTAGTCTGTTCAATTTTTGAAATAATTTCCCACAAATTTTGAATAAATTTAGTGCTAAAACCATTAATTTCTCTTTTAAGAAATTCATCGCGAATGAAAAGACGAAGATCAGGACAATGCAAATAATAAAAAATTATTTCAGATTCATTTTTCTCACGACGAGAGGTTTCATTAGGTTGTTCAAATTTTTTTGATCTACCGTGCCAACGAAATCCCTTAACTTGATTTCGTAAATCTTGTTCAAATTGTATCGCTAACCTTGCTTGTCCCTTACTCAATCGTTCAGAAACTTTTTGTAAGTAATGTGTTCTGGTTGATGATTGTGGTAATTTACTCAACAATTTAACTAGTAAAGAAATTACACTCTGAAAATTTTCAGACTTAGTTAAATCTTTGTCTTTAAAAACCTGATCAATTTCCCAATCAATCCAAAAGGATGAATTATCAATTAGGTTGAAGTAATCTTCTGGAGTATGGTTATTCAAAAACTCATCAGGATCTTTATATTCATTAAGTTGAAGTATCTTTAGATTAATTTGATCATTGAGAGATAAACTTTCGACTTCTTTTATTACTCTTTTTGTAGCTAATATTCCTGCATTATCAGAATCAAAATTCAAGATTATATTTTTATTATCTGTACATCTACATAATTGAGAAATTTGATATTTATTTAATGCAGTACCTAGGGAAGCTACAGAATTATTAATACCTTTTGCATGAAGAGAAATTACATCAAAGTATCCTTCAACAATAATAGCTTTATCTTTTTTTCTTATATTGCTAGATGCTTTTTCAAATGCAAACAACATTTTCCCTTTTTCAAATATCTCTGATTCAGGAGAATTAAGATATTTGGGTTCCTGTCCATTAAGAGATCTACCACCAAAGGCAACTACTCTTCCTTGCATATCATGAATTGGAACGATTAATCTATTCCTAAAACGATCATATATTTTGTCGGAATTATCTTTTGAAATTGCTAGACCTGAAGCCAATATTAAATTAATTGGAAATTTTTCTATCTTGGATAGATAGTTAAATAAATCATTCCATGAATTTGGCGCAAAACCTAATTCAAAGTCATCAATAATTTTATTACTCAATTTTCTCTTAGACGTTAAATATTCCAAAGCTTCAACACCTAGAGAATTATTTAATTGAGACTTAAACCAATTTTTAGTGACTCTTAATATTTTATAAAGTTCTTCCTTTCTAGATAGTTGTTTTTTATATGCTTCAACTTGGGGACCTTCAAGATTCTCAACATTAATATTATTTTTTTTAGCAAGAGAAAGTACAACATCAGAAAAATTTGCACGAGTAAATTCCATTAAAAATTTAATAGAGTTGCCACCAGCACCACAAGAGAAACAATAATAGAATTGTTTACTTGGGGATACTGTCATAGATGGCTTAGTATCATCATGGAAGGGACATATTCCTACAAATTCCTTGCCTTTCTTCTTAAGAACAATATGTTCAGATATAACGTCCACAATATCTGCCTTTTCCTTAACCTCTTGAACAGTTCTTGGGTGTATAGAATGAACCATTGAGATTTTTATCAAAAAAATAAATAATGATTTATTTGTTATAGGTCAAAATGATATAAGAATCTACTTAATTTCACAATAAAACTATTTTTTAAATGATAATTATCTCAAAAATTGAAAAAAAATTTAATTCATTGAATAAGTTTAATTTGGTATTAGCCTCATTCTTCTTTAGTTTGATGACTTTATGCGTAAAAAATATTGATAAAAGGATACCTATTTATGAATTAGTTTTATTTAGATCATTATTAAGTTTAATGATTACATTATTCATTATCAATTTAAAAAAGATAAATCCTTGGGGAAAAAATAGATTATTACTTATCTTAAGAGGTGTTTTAGGAACCTTAGCTTTAATTTGTATTTTTTATTCTATTAGAAATATGCCTCTTAGTATATCTACTGTCATTCAGTACACATATCCTATTTTTATATCTATATTTGCTGGCATATATATAAATGAAAAAATTACCAGGAATATAATTAGTGCTTTAATTATGGGTTGGAGTGGAATTTTAATAATTTTAAATCCAATTCAATTATCAAATATAAACGTTGAAATTGAAAGTATTTCGATTTTGATAGCTTTTTTTGGAGCAATCTGCACTGCATTAGCTTACGTTACAGTTAAGAAACTTTCATTTACTGAAGATGTTTATGTAATTATTGTATATTTTCCACTTGTCTCTTTTATTACATTATTGCCAGTTGTTTTGATCAACTGGGTTACCCCAAATTTGAATGAATTAGTTTGGATAATTGGCATTGGCATATTTACTCAATTAGGTCAGACGTTCTTAACCATAGGGTTAAAAAATTTACCTGCTTCTGAAGCTTCAACAATTAACTATTTGCAAGTACTATTTGGTTCAATTTGGGGGATTTTGTTTTTTAGAGAAATAATAAACATAAATTTTTTATTGGGCGCCTCTCTAGTTTTATTAGGAACTATTTTATCTACTACCAAAATAATCAAAAGGACATAGAATATGGGTAGTGTAAAAAAAAAAAAGTGAAATTTTTCTATTTAGCTTTACTTTTTAGTTTTTCTCCGATTGTTCAAGTTAATGCAAATACGCCAAAGTCAGTAACTTGTACAAGAACTGAATATAGAGAGGAATACATTCCTGGCACAAAATCAAACCCGGGCTACGTAAAAAGTTATGAAGTTGACGTTGTAATACCTTGTGGAGGTCAAAGCAAAGCTGAAAAAATAGATGATAATGACTGTAGTGAAGGATCTGTTATTGGAGGTATTCTTGGTGCTGGAATAGCACTATCCTCCTCTAGAGGGAAAGACCGATTTTGGGCTGTACCTGCTGGCGGGACAGCAGGAGCCCTAATTGGATGTCAAGTGGATGGTGGTTAATTGATTAGTTGGATAAATGGTGATTTAGTTGAATTATGGCAAACTAATCAAAAATTTTTTATCTTAATCAATTGCCAAGGACTAGGGTATGAAATACAAATACTAGAATCCTTCTTTCTCAAATTAAAAACAAATCAGATACCTAATAAAAATATAACTCTTTGGATAAAACATATTAAGAAAGAAGATTCAGATTTATTATTTGGTTTTACTTCAAAGGAACAAAAGAATTACTTTATTGAAATTTTAAGTATTAGAGGTGTTGGATCTCAAATTAGTATGGGTATATTAAATAAGTTTTCTATTAATGAAGTAATCAATATAATAAAAACTCAAAACAAAAAACTAATTTGTTCCGTACCTGGCATAGGACAAAAAAATGAGTGATCGATTAATTTTAGAATTAAAAAGTAAATTTAATAATGAAATTCTATTTGAAGAAGAAAAAAACAAAGATAAATTAGAGATTAAGGATCCTGAAATTAATAAAATGATGGAGGACCTTCAGTTAACTCTTCAATCATTAAATTACAAAAATAAGGAAATAAAGACTATTTTCCCAATTATTATTAAAGAAGTAGATCTACTAGCTAAAAAAGAAAATAATTTATCATTTGAAAATCTATTGAAATTAGCTATGAATCATCTAGATAAAAATAGTAGTAATTTAGATAGATGACGTAGTATCATAGATAAATAGAAAAAAAATTTTATGTCATTAGATACAGCTGAGAAACAGAATCTGATTGAAACTCATCAAGTACATCCAACTGATACAGGTTCAGTTGAAGTTCAGGTAGCAATGCTTTCCAAAAGAATATCGAAATTAAGTGACCATCTTCAAGGAAACATTCATGATTTTGCTTCAAGGCAAGGATTGTTAAAAATGATTGGTAAAAGGAAAAGATTACTATCTTACATAAAAGACAAAAACGTTCAGAGATATCAAGATCTAGTAAAGAAAATTGGAATCAGAGGATGATCTCAATTAATGAAAAAAAAGCAATCAAAAAAAAATATAAAAAATAAAAAGAAAAACAATTATTCTGAGTCAACTGCTTTCGCTAATCTAGATAAAACACCTAATATTGAAAACACCCAAAAGCGTTACTCAAGTGGCATACCTAAATATGTAGCCGATAGAATGGCGAGAAGAATATTTTTTACAGCTGGAATACCAACAATATTAGGAATGTCTGTTTTTGTTGTTAGCTACATTATCGTTACAAGAAACATTGCTGAAATTCCTCCTTCTTCAACAATTGCAATTTCAGCGTTGTTTTTCTTATTAGGTCTCGCAGGATTAAGTTTTGGAATATTATCAGCTAGTTGGGATAAGGAGCCTGGATCTTTTTTCGGTATTGAAAACATTCCAATGAATATAGAACGAGCAAAAGCAGCTTTCAAACCTGCAACTCAAAATTTCGAGGAAAAAAGTTAATTTAGGAAACTAAAGATTTCAAATTAACTTGGAATGAATTATCTTCTAATAATTTGCATGCTCCTTGAATATCTCCAATACAGAATTGTTCACCAAATTTGACGTAGGTTACACTATTTTTATTCTTTACTGCAGCTAAAACTGGAACCTTAATTCCAAAACTACCTTTATTTGGTTTAAATTTCATTAAACAGTTTCTCAAAGTATTTTGTACTCTTACATCTGAAGCTTGAGAACTTTCAAGATTAATAATAAGCAATTTTAGGTTATCTATTTCTCTACAATCATCAATTATCAATTGAGTATTATCACTTTTTTTATCAATTGTTCCCCAGACCAACAATCTTGTATCAGTCAAAAGAAATTCTGATAATCTGACATAGGTTTTTGGAAAAACTATTGCTTCGCAGCCCCCAGAAAGATCTTCTAACTGAACTATAGCCATCCTATCTCCTTTTCTAGTTGTAACTTGCCTCAAATCGGGAATCATAGCTACTAAAGAGACTTTGGTTCTATCTTTTGTTTCTTCTAGCTGCGAAATGCTTACAGGAGATATAAGTTTTGCTGGCTTAGTTAAATGCTTTAAAGGATGATCAGATAAATAAAAGCCTAATAGCTGTTTTTCTAACTTTAACTTCTCAATAAGTGAATAATCATCAACCTTAGCTAATTGTGAATCTGAAAAAGCAACATTAGAAAGTTCTTCTTCAGAATCAAATAGATTTCCTTGGCCAGATAACCTATCACGATTTCTTGAAGAGGCCCATTCAATAACATTTTCAAGATCTGACAATAATTGAGCTCTATTATTTTCATTTGAAAACTCATCTAATGCTCCACAATGAATTAGAGATTCCAGACTTCTTTTGTTAAGAAGATTAGAAGGCAAACGATCGCACAAATCAGATAATGACTTAAAATTTCCAAAACTATTTCGGTTTTCAATTATATTTCTTATTGCAGAATCTCCTAAATTCTTAATTGCTGATAACCCGAATAGAATCTGATTATTCTTAATAGTGAAATCTACGCCAGAAAAATTAATGCTGGGTGAAATAACTTCTATTCCCATGGAATAACAATTAGAAATATATCTTTGCATCTTGTCGCTAGAGCCAGAATTAACGCTTAAAAGTGCTGCCATATATGCAACAGGAAAATGGGCTTTTAAAAATGCAGTTTGATAAGTTACTGCACCATAAGCAGTTGAATGACTTTTATTAAAACAATATTCTGCGAATAAAACCATTTGATCAAAAAGATCATTTGCTATTTTTTCATTTACACCTTTCTTCATAGAACCTTCTACAAAAATATTCCTATGCTTTACCATTTCAGAAACTTTCTTCTTCCCCATTGCCCTTCGAAGTAAATCAGCATCGCCTAAAGAATAACCGGCAAGATCTTGCGCAATTTTCATGATTTGTTCTTGGTAAACCATAATTCCATAAGTTTCAGTGAGAATAGACTCAATAAAAGGATGAGGGAAATCAACCTTTTCGTTACCATTTTTTCGATTTATGAATTTAGGTATAAGCCCTGCATCAAGAGGACCAGGTCTATAAAGAGCCAATATGGACGAAATATCCTCTAGAGAGTTAGGTTTAAAATCCTTAACGACCTGTTTCATGCCAGAAGATTCAAGTTGAAAAATACCTTCAAGGTCACCTTTCCCAATAAGCTCAAAAGTTTTACAATCATTTTGAGGTAAATCATCAATATTTATTTTCTCTCCAGTAGATTGATTTATAAGAGAAACTGTCTTTTCGATCATCGTAAGATTCTTAAGGCCCAAAAAATCCATTTTCAATAATCCAAGTGATTCGATATCATCCATTGAATATTGGGTTATTATTTGTCCTTCATTATTCCTTTGAAGAGGTACAAGTTCGACAAGTGGATCTGAGGCAATAACAACTCCAGCAGCATGAACTCCATATGTTTTATTCGTCCCTTCAATTCTTAAAGCCAAATCTACCCATTTTTTCACCTTATTATCATTTATATATTTTTCTCTAAACTCTTGGCTAGGAGAATTCTTATCAATCATTTCATTTAGTTTAAAAGGTTTCCCTCTCACAACCGGTATTAACTTAGCTAATTTATCCGCCTCTCCATATGGTATGTCTAGAACCCTCGCAACATCTTTTAAAACCGCCTTAGAGGTCATTTTATTAAAAGTAATTATTTGCGCAACTTTATCCTCCCCATAACGATTAGTAACATAATCAATAACTTCGTTTCTCCTTTCAATACAAAAATCGGTGTCAATATCTGGCATAGACTTTCTTGCTGGATTTAAAAATCTCTCGAACAACAATCCATGCTCAACGGGATCTATATTTGTGATTTGAAGTGCATAAGCTACTAGTGAGCCCGCGGCAGAACCTCTACCTGGTCCTACTGGGATAGAGTTATCTCTTGCGAATTTGATGTAGTCCCAAACAACCAAAAAATAATCTGGGAAACCCATATCTTTAATAATTTTTAATTCGGAAGATAGTCTTTTTTTATAATTCTCATCAACTTCTGTAAGATCATTTTTTTTAAGTCTTTTTAAGAGACCT
>QCNI01000032.1 GCA_003213255.1 Prochlorococcus sp. AG-424-P16 | reverse complement strand
ATATAAAGCAGCCTCACATCTTATTAGTCTAATAGCCGCGAAAAGCTTATTTAAATCATCTATTCCTAAGTTTATATGTACACTTGAAGTTGCAATATTGGTTCCATAATTATCTTGTATAAATTGATGATAAACATTGTTAATATCAGATCTTTGAAATTGAATATCATGTTTAAAACAAAGAGTGGATGAAGGAATGATTGTTAACTCTTTTTTGTTCAGCCATCGTCTTAACTTTTTTCTTGGAGTTATTAATTTCTCATATAAACAACTGTAATCTTTTTCAGGAGTTGTTATGTATTCAACATTTCTGTTATCTGGCTCTTTGACAAAATCAGGAAATTTCTTCTCTATTTCAGCCGAAACACCAATATGAGAATTTAAAGAACCTGTGAAAAGTTCCACCTCAAAACCCTTATAAAGATTATTTTGAGTCATTTATTTATCCAAACAGGCTAGTGCTTTTAGTATCCCCTTTGCTTTATTTATCGTCTCTTGATATTCATTTTCAGGAAAAGAATCAGCAACTATTCCAGCTCCTGCTTGCACTGAAACATCATATTTCCCATCTTTTGAGGGTGTTACTATCATCGTTCTTATGGTAATTGCAGTATTTAATGCACCATTAATATCAATAGACCCATAAACCCCCGCATAAGGTCCTCTAGGATCTTTTTCTAAATGCTTAATCAATTGCATAGCTCTTATTTTTGGCGCACCAGTTACTGTCCCAGCGGGAAAAGATGCTTTCAGCAAATCCCATACATCAGCATTGCTTTTTAAGATTCCCTCAACCTCACTCACTATATGCATGACATGTGAATATTTCTCAATAACCATTAATTCCTTGACCTTCACAGTACCAATTTCACAAACTCTTCCAAGATCATTTCTCCCAAGATCAATTAGCATTACATGCTCTGCTATCTCTTTTGGATCTTTTAATAAATCCTTTTCTAATTCCAAGTCTTGTTGATTATCAATACCTCTAGGTCTTGTACCAGCTATTGGTCTTAAGCTTGCAACAATATTACCATTTTTATTTTTTTCAGCTTTAACCATTACTTCAGGACTCGAACCTATCAGGTACCATGAGCCAAAATCAAAAAATGACATATATGGAGATGGATTAACCATCCTCAAACTTCTATATAAACTAAAGGGATCATTATTGACTTGAGTTTGAAATCTCTGACTAATAACTATTTGGAAGATATCTCCCTTTCTTATGTATTCTTTTGCCGATAGAACTGCATCCTCAAAATCTTTTTTATTCCAATTACTTTTAAGATCTAAATTCAAATTTTCATTTTCATTCCAATCTAAAAACTCATTTTCTTTAAGAGGAACTCTCATTAAATTTCTAGTTTCCTGAATTTTAGAAATTGAGTTTAGATATAACTCCTCAATCGAAGAATCTTTTAAAGAAGTAGTATCTGCATAAACCACTGCAGTAATGCATCTTTTTATTTGATCAAAAACAACTAATTGATCAAAAAACATCCAGGAACCATGAGGGATATTGTTTTCTGGTATTTCATTTATTGGAACGCTTGGCTCTATTCGATTTATTAATTCATAACCCCAAGAGCCATATAACTGTCCAATTGATGGTAATTCTTTAAGCATGGTTGACTTATATTTCTTTGTCCAACTTTTTAAAATATCAAAAGGATCACCTTGATGAGTTTCAGTTTTGCCATTATTCCAAGTTTTAACTATATCTTCTCTATAACAAACGGCTTCCCAAAGAGGTTTAGTAGCAACAATACTCCACCTACCCAAATTCTCCCCACCTTCAACAGATTCAAGAAAAACACCATGGGAATCTTTTGAAGATAATTTTAACCAAGTCGATAATGGAGTCTCTAAATCCGCTGGCCAAGTTTCGATAATAGGTATAAAATTTTTACCTTCTTTGTAAGCCTTTAAAAAACTATCTTTCTGTGAGCTGATCATATTATTAATGTCAGCCCAAATTATAATTATTTTCTTCTTTTATATCAACTTTAAGGAAGTTAATCAAAAGTATTCTTAGTTGTAAATTTTAACCCAGCTGGATTAGGATTCTCACCTATTCTTCTAGGATTATGACCAACTTTCTCTCTGCCTTCATTAACTTTTTCAGAGAAAACACCATCCTTTGGATGTAAAAATTCAATATCACCACCCGGGAAAATTCGGTAGATTTTAAAATCTTCAATTCTTGGTTTGAAGGCTCTTAACTGTGTCCCTAATGCAAGGCATTGTTCTTTTCTTGCAAAATACATTAAATTATCTCCTTCATGCATAATAGCTGCTCCACCAGTGGGCAATTCAAATGCTTGTTCCTTTGAACTTTTCCATACGATTGCATATTTTTCTTCGGTTTCTGCTGAGTTTAATAAACCCCCAGTACTTCCTATATGCTTTGGAAATTGACCAACTAAAGTTTCCGTCATCCTAGATTTTGAGTTATTTCTTATAAGAAATTAGCATTCATATTTTACAAAATTCAAAATTAATAGGAAATTTTCTACATTATTTAATAAATGTATAACTTAATTATTAATTTATTTTGCATCTGAAATCGGAAAAAATACTGTCAAACCTGTATCACGTCTTTGTGTGACATGCCCTCCTAAACTAGCTAACAATTTTTGAGTGGCATTTTGACTAAGTTGTAAACTTCCAGTTTGAGGGTTCCAATTTAAAACAGGACCAATATCAGAACCGTTTTCTTTTTTTAGAATTACTTTTTGATTGTTATCTAATTTTTGTACTTTGAGTTGAAGTTTGAGTTTTTGACCCGCTGGTCTTAATTCTAAAATCAATGTACTACCTTCTTTTAATCCTCTAGTATTTTTATCAATTAATCCGCTTAACATTAATTCTAATTTTTCAGAATCACTCAAAATTTGTGGGAGTTGTTTGGGGATATCTATCTTCAAAGAAATACCACGTCGGTTTAATTGTTTATTCCACAAAGGAGCAAGCTTTTTGAAAATTTCTGCTAAATTAATTTTCGCCAAGTTGTTCAATGATGGCACTTCATTACCAACTAATTCTGCTGCATTAAAGATTAAACCAAACCTATCAATTTGTTCATTACATTCATTATCTATTTGAATTAAACGATTTCTCATTGATTCATCCATTTTATATTTTTTTAAAGTAGAACTTATTAGGGTTCTTATTGTTGCCAAAGGAGTTCTTACTTCATGAGAAATTGCACGTAATAATTTTGCTTCAGTTATTTGCACATTTTTTTCATCATTTTTCAAAGAATTCTGTATATTATGGTTTGGCTTAATATTTGCTAATTTTGCCGATAATATTGGCCAAAATAATTTTTCAAATTGATGATCAATATTAAGGTTACCCAAATTATTGATTGCATTACGAAATTTAACTCCTTCCTCATAATTTTCTTGATTTAATTTTGAATGCATTAATTCAATTGAAAGTTTTAGGCTGTCTTCATCACATTTCATTAATAAAATTTTCTTATCCTTTTCTCCTACAATTGATAATACGCATTGAAAATTTGGAGTGATTATCATCAAAAAAGGTTCATATCCATCTTCTTGACAAAGATTTAAGACTTTATAATTACTAACTAAATCGAAATCTTTTTTTATCTTTTCTGAATTGTTGACTGGTAAAAGGCCTGCATTCTCATTTTGAAAGTATGGAAACCTCTCAGGAGACCAAAGCCATCCATAAAGTTGATTTAAAAATTTTTTATCATAGAAAGCTGGCAAAGGCGAGGCAACCCAGATTCCCCCCTGTTTATAATTCTTGGAAAGAAAATCTTTTTGAATAACTTCTAAAGAAGCCCACCACATTCTTCTAGATGTATCATCATCCACATATATGGTTTGAACGTCTTTAATCAAAAGCTCTTGGATTTTCTTTATAGTTATTTTTGATTTCATCAACTTCTTAATGATCTAGAACGTTTCAATATAGATAAAACAAATCCAATAGATATAAAATTAGTCACTAATGATGTTCGACCATAACTCATAAAAGGAAGGGGAATCCCAGTAACTGGTCCTAATCCAATAGTCATAAATAAGTTAATAATTATTTGAAATAAAAAAGTTGAGGCAATACCAATAACAATTAGAGATTCAAAGTTGGTCCTAGCAATTGTTGCAGTATTAATAAGTTTTTTAATCAAAAAAAAGAACAAAAATAAAACTAAAGTACAACCCATAAAACCTAATTCTTCCCCTAAAGCACTAAATATAAAATCAGTATGTTGTTCAGGAATAAATTGCAGATTAGTCAGCTTACCTTGTAGCAAACCAGTCCCAAATAATCCTCCAGAACCAATTGCGATTTGACTCTGTATCAAATGATATCCGCCACCTAATGGATCTCTATTTGGATCTAAAAATAAAACTAATCTATCTTTTTGATATTCTTTTAAGCCATATTGCCACAAAATTGGTGTAAATTTTATCACTAATAAATGCAACGAAATAGCGAGAGCAGAAAAAATAATTTTCTTTTTTGAAGATCTATAAGCAAGATATCCAATAACTGGAATCCAGAAAATAAGAAGAGTTGGTAAGGTTAGATATAATGTAGATGTGATAATACAAAACACTATTATCAAAATCCACTCTATGGGCATTTGCGACCAATAGAGCATCACACCTGTCAAAACAATTAAAACTAAAGAGGTACCTAAGTCCGGTTGAAAGAAAATTAATAACCAAGGAATAATCACTACTAATAAAGGCAATACTAAATCTCTTATTGTTAAAATTATTTTTTTATCGAGAACTAAAGCAAGAGTTAATACAGTACTTAGTTTAGCTACTTCTGAAGGCTGAAAAGAAATGATGCCCAAGCTTAACCATCTTTGAGCTCCAGAAACTGAAATCCCAAAAAAATAAATTAACAATAATGATACTAAAGTACACAAATAAAATGGAGCAACATACTTTCTAAGTCTCTCTAACGGCATATAAGAAATAAAAAATGCTAAAAAATAACCTAAAAAACCAGTTAGGATATGACCTAAATAGTTCGATACTAAAAAATCACCCTGAATACTTTTTATCAATAAACCCGAAATAATAACTAAAAACAGAGGAATTATAAGTAGCGGAGAAAATAAAAAACCTCTATTAAAGTTGTCTTTTTTTTGTAAAAGTCCTCTTTTATTTAATAAAAAAATTCTCTTAAACATCAATTAAGTATTAACAAATTGATTCTTAATCAATTGAGCTAAATTACCAAATACAACAGAACTTTCTTTTTTGGGCTTGCTTATTGAGATTGGTATACCTTTATTACTATCATCAACAAGAGGGATTTCAATAGGAATTTGAGCTAATAATGGTAAGTTATTTTCGTTAGCTAATTTTTGTCCACCACCTTTACCAAAAATTTCATACTTTTTATCTGGCATATCTGGCGGAATAAATACTGACATATTTTCTACTATTCCCAGTAAAGGTACTCCGAGTTGTTTAAACATTGCTAATCCCCTCCTTGCATCTTGCAAAGATACTTGTTGAGGAGTAGTGACAACTATAGCCCCAGAAATAGGAACAGATTGAGAAAGGGATATTTGAGCGTCTCCTGTTCCTGGAGGCAAATCAATAACCAAAAAATCAAGATTATTCCATTGAACTTGGTACAAAAATTGTCTGATAATACTATTAAGCATTGGTCCTCTCCATATAACTGGTTGACCTTCTTCTATTAGGAAACCCATTGATACCAATGAAATTCCATATTTATTTATTGGTATTAACCTTTGATCGCTGCCACTACCTTCTGTAACCTTTGGATTCTGTTCGGCAACTCCCATCATTGAGGGAGTATTAGGTCCATATATATCCGCATCCAGCAAACCAGTTTTTAAGCCTAATTTAGCTAGAGAACAAGCGAGATTAACTGCAATGGTACTTTTGCCAACTCCTCCTTTACCACTGCTAACGGCTATGATATGACGAATCCCATCAATCTTCTGCAACTCAGGAACATTACTTTGATTTTGAGATTCTGTTTTAGAAGGATTATTATCTATCTCTATTTGAACATCATCAATATCTTCAAAATTCAGTAGTACTCCTCTAACCTCTTGTACAATTCTATCTCTCTGAGAATTTGCAAACGATGGTAATGATAATGTTACGATTACTCTTGGTATAGTTACTCTTACATTTTTAATCCAAGCTAATTCAATTACATTTTTCTGTGATCCAGCATCTAGAACTTTTTGTAAAGCAAAATTCGCATCTTCTATTGTGGTCATTAAATTTTTAAATATTTTGACAAGGTAGTCGACTGTTTAAAAGATTAAGAACTATGTCGAACTATCAAATAATAGGCAATAAGGACCCCCTAAGAGAAATTATAAAGAGAAACTTATAATTAACCAAAAAAATTTTTTTCTTCAAGATTTACTAAATACATGTTGAAAGAACCTCCTAAAAACTCGAGAGAAAAAACTAAAAATCTCTTATTAACTCTACAAGACAAGATTTGTTCAGGGCTTGAAAATATAGATGACAAAGGGAAATTTGCAGAAGAATCCTGGCTAAGAGACGAAGGTGGCGGTGGAAGATCAAGAGTATTGAAAAATGGTTCTATTTTTGAGCAAGCAGGCGTAAATTTCTCGGAAGTACAGGGGAAAGAATTACCTCAATCTATCATCTCTCAAAGGCCCGAAGCAAAAGGTCATGAATGGTTTGCTACGGGAACTTCTATGGTTTTGCATCCTAAGAATCCCTATATTCCTACAGTTCATCTGAATTATCGATATTTCGAAGCTGGTCCTGTTTGGTGGTTTGGGGGAGGTGCAGACTTAACCCCTTTTTATCCTTATCTTTCTGATGTGAGGAATTTTCATAATGAGCATAAAAAAGCTTGTGAAAAAATTGATCAAGATTTGCATAAAGTTTTCAAACCATGGTGTGATGAATATTTCTTCTTGAAGCATAGAAATGAATCTAGAGGCATAGGAGGTATTTTTTATGATTATCAAGATGGTTCAGCCAATATTTATAGAGGAAATAATCAAAATGGAGAAGCATCAAAAGCTTCACAAAATATTGGCAGATCTAATTTAAATTGGGATAATTTATTCTCTTTAGCGGAAAACTGTGGGCAGGCATTCCTCCCTTCATATTTGCCTATTATTGAAAAAAGAGCTTCTCAAACATATTCATCGAAGGAGAGAGAATTCCAGCTATATCGAAGAGGTAGATATGTCGAATTCAATTTAGTTTGGGATAGAGGGACAATTTTTGGACTACAAACAAATGGCAGAACTGAATCTATATTAATGTCCTTACCGCCTTTAGCTAGATGGGAATATGGGTATAAAGCTAAAAATGGTTCTCGAGAGGAATTTCTCACATCAATATTTACAAAACCCCAAGATTGGTTAAACGATAAAGAGTTAGAAAAATTCTGTATGGAGAATAATATTTTTGATTAAAAATTATCGAATAAAATTTTCAAGTATTTTAAATAGGTGTTTTAAATAAAGAACCGTCACTTTTCAATTGAAGTTTTTCTCCGAGTTCATTTTCTAAAGAGATTAATTCATCCCTATGGGCTCTAAGTCTCATAAAAGTTGAATGATTTTCATTTTCGTTTATCAACCTTAATTCAAATTTCTCCTCTCTTGCTGATTTTTTAAAATAAACAATTCCAGACAAAGGGGCACCAATTAATCCCAACAGAATTGGCCACCAGCCTAATTCAGGATATATTTGAATAATTACTAATCCCAAAGCACAAGAACCAAAACCGCCAAGGATACCTAAAAAAATTGCTAAAAATTGACTAGAAACAACTTGACCTTTAAATATTAAAATTCTTTTTTCAAAATCTCCTCCTGTTTGCTTCCATCCCCTCAAATTAAGCCATTCACATAAACCATTTAAAACCTTAATTGGCTGCTGAGAAGATGAAATCTCAACGATGGTTGTTCTATCTTTACTGGAAGCTCTAAGAAAAAAAAATAATCCTATGGCTAAGAGTATTGTCAGCAATAATGT
>QCNI01000031.1 GCA_003213255.1 Prochlorococcus sp. AG-424-P16 | reverse complement strand
ATTTACTTGGTGAGCAAGGCATTACTCCTGAGAGGGAGAGAGGACAAGGCTCTGGGGTTATCATTAATGAAAATGGTTTGGTTCTTACAAACGCTCATGTCGTAGAAAGAGTCGATAATGTTTCAGTTACTTTGGCAGATGGATCTATTTGTGATGGTGAAGTTTTGGGAACGGATTCAGTAACTGATCTTGCTTTAGTAAAAATTGATGAAGATGCTTATTCTGGTTTTGCTCCACTTGGAAATTCTGAAGATCTTGAAGTTGGGGATTGGGCAATAGCTCTTGGTACTCCTTATGGTCTTGAAAAAACAGTTACCTTAGGGATTGTAAGCAGCCTGCATAGAGATATTAATAGCTTAGGATTTTCAGATAAAAGGTTGGATCTTATTCAGACTGATGCGGCAATAAATCCAGGAAATTCTGGAGGACCACTCATAAATTCCAATGGCGAGGTAATTGGAATAAATACATTAGTAAGAAGTGGTCCTGGAGCAGGTCTAGGTTTTGCGATTCCCATCAATCTGGCTAAAAGTGTTTCTGATCAGCTACTCAAAAATGGGGAAGTTATTCATCCTTATTTAGGAGTACAATTAATTTCTTTAAATCCTAGAATTGCTAAAGAACATAATCAAGATCCCAATTCTTTAGTTCAATTACCCGAAAGAAACGGAGCTCTAATTCAATCAGTAATACCTAATAGCCCCGCTGAAAAAGCTGGTTTAAGAAGAGGCGATTTAGTAATAGCAGCCGAAAATATCTCTATAAATGAGCCTAAAACTTTATTAGATGAAGTAGAAAAAGCTCAGATAGGAAAAGTATTTCTTTTAAATATTTTGAGAGATAATAAAGAGATACAGATAAATATCAAACCAGAACCTCTCCCAGGTTTGACATAAAGCTCCCATTGAAATTTAATAATCTATAACCATTAGAGAAAAAGATTTTGGATTCACAAACTCAAATGAAACAAGTTGTTGCTGATGCAGCAATAAGGGAAGTAAAAAGTAACATGATTCTTGGATTAGGTTCTGGATCTACAGCTGCGTTAATGATAAAAAGCCTTGCGGATGAAATACGTTCTGGGAAACTCCAAAATATAAGGGGTGTTGCAACTTCTTTTCAATCAGAAGTTTTAGCGCTTGAACTGAATATCCCGCTTATCGATTTAGCTTCTGTATCTCAAATTGATTTAGCTATTGATGGAGCAGATGAAGTTGATCCAGGATTTCAATTAATTAAAGGAGGAGGAGCATGCCATGTAAGAGAAAAGTTAGTAGCATCTAAATCTGATCAATTGCTTATTGTTGTTGATGAAACTAAACTTGTAAAAAATTTAAATCTATCTTTCCCTTTACCTGTAGAAGTTCTTCCAAATTCTTGGAAGCAAGTTCAGGAAGTTATCTCAGAGATGAAAGGTAGTTCTACTTTAAGAATGGCTACTAAAAAAGCTGGTCCAGTTGTTACTGATCAAGGTAACCTCATCTTAGATGTATTATTTGATGATGGCATTAATAATCCAAAAGACATTGAAATGACGATTAATAATATTCCAGGAGTATTAGAAAATGGATTATTCGTTGATCTTACAGATAAAGTATTAGTTGGTAAAATTGAAAACAATACTCCAGTGGTTTACTCACCCTCAAGAGTTAGCTAATCTTCAAATCTTATTTGCACTGAGTTAGCGTGACTATGTAAGCCCTCACTTTTAGCTAGATTAATAATATCAAGGCTATTAACTTTTAAACTTTCTTCATTAAATTCTATTATTGAAGAATTTTTCATAAAAGTTTCAACCCCTAAAGAACCGCTAAATCTAGAATTACCTGATGTAGGTAAAGTATGATTTGGTCCAGCAAGATAATCTCCAACAGCTTCTGGAGTCCATTTTCCTAGAAAAATAGCTCCTGCATTCTCTATGCCTGAAAGAATTTTTTTTGGCTCTACAGTTAGAATTTCTAGATGTTCAGGGGCAAAGTTATTACTTAGTTCAACACATTGTTCAGTGTTTTCGCAAATCACAATTAAACCCCAATTTTTTATTGATTGCATGCAAATTTCTTTTCTTGGATGATCATCTATTTTTTTATAAAGTTCTTCTAAAACTTCTTTTGCCTGATTCTTTGATGTAGTTAGTAGTATTGCCGAAGCCAAAGGATCATGTTCTGCTTGCGCTAGTAGATCAGATGCTATATGAGTGTTTTGAGCTGTTTCATCTGCAATGATTAATATTTCACTTGGACCAGCTAATGAATCAATTCCTGTAGAGCCATAAATAAGTTTTTTTGCAGTCGTAACATATATATTTCCTGGACCTGATATAACATCAACTTTATTGATTTGATTTGTGCCAAATGCTAATGCACCAATTGCTTGAGCTCCTCCAATCCTAAATACTTTATTGATACCTGTTAAGTGAGCTGCAGCTAAAACAGTTTTGTTTATTTCCCCTTCTTTATTCCCAGGAGAAACCATTATGATTTCTTTTACTCCTGCTACTTTTGCTGGAATTGCATTCATTAATACAGTACTTGGATAAGCAGCTCTTCCTCCAGGGATATAAATACCTGCATTTTTAACAGGTTTCCATCTTCTTTGGACAATATCACCATGTTTCCCTTTTATCGTGAAAGATTGAGGAATTTCTTTTTCATGGAATTTTTGAATTCTTTTGTGAGCTTCCTCAAGTGAGCGTTTTAAATTGTTATCAATTTCATCCCATGCATTTTTTATTTGATCCGCATTCACTTGCATAGGGTTAGGATCGAAACCATCAAATTTGTTGGTATATTTTTCTACAGCTTTATCACCAGAAATTTTTACTTCTTGAAGAATTTCTTCAACAATTGTATTTATCTTATTATTATTTTCTGAATCAGTTCGGGTAGAAATCCTCTTTAATTCTTCAATAGCTTCTGTTTTATTATTTATTATCTTCATATGCTTAGTTTTTTCAAATTAAAGGCTCAAAACCCAACTTAATAATTTTCTAAATTATATATGATTGATTAGTAGACGATTTATTTGTTATGATATAAATCTTCTATTTATGTACCCTCTGTGGCCAATAACAAATCAGCAAAAAAGAGAATACAAATTGCAGAAAGAAATCGTTTAATTAATAAGTCATACAAGTCTACAGTAAGAACTTTAACTAAAAAAACTTTAGAAAATTGCGAAAAATATAAAAAAGAACCAAACGAGGAAAATAAAAATTTAGTCACAACAAGCCTTAATAAAGCATTTAGTTTAATTGATAAAGCAGTTAAGAAAAATGTTCTTCACAAGAATAATGGAGCTAATAGAAAATCAAAAATTAACAATTTTGTAAAAACTACTCTAACCTCTAAGTAAAAGGGCACATCAGAATTATGAGCAACATAGAACTCATAGATTCTCACTGTCACTTAATATTTGAAAATTTTGAGAGAGATCTTGAAGAGGTTGTCTTAAGGTTGCGTTCAAAAGGCATAAAAAAAATAGTTCATGCTTGTTGTGAATTATCAGAAATTCCTAAGTTGAAAAAAATATCTCATGAATTTAATGAGATTTACTATTCAGTTGGATTGCATCCTCTAGAAGCAAAAAAATGGGAACAAAGTTCAAAATCTGTTTTAAGAAAATCAGCTCAAGAAGATAGAAGAGTTGTAGCTATTGGGGAGTTAGGTTTGGATTTTTTTAAAAATGAAAATAAAACTGAGCAAATTAAAGCACTTATTCCGCAAATGGAGTTAGCTTATGAACTTAAATTGCCTGTAATCATACATTGCAGAGATGCTGCAAATGAAATGATTGAGATATGTAGTAATCTCTCTAATAAAGGGAAATGTCCCAATGGTGTACTTCATTGTTGGACAGGAACTCCAAATGAAATGAAGCAATTCTTGGATCTTGGTTTTTACATCAGTTTTAGTGGAATAGTAACTTTTCCAAAAGCACATGAAATTCATGAGTGTGCCAAAATAGTTCCAAATGATAAATACTTAATAGAAACTGATTCACCTTTCTTGGCTCCTGTCCCTCATAGAGGTAAAAGAAATGAACCTGCATTTGTTGAAAATGTTGCAAAATTTATGGCAGATTTAAGATCTACTGAATTAAACACAATTGCTAAAGAGTCATCCAAGAATGCTGAAGATTTGTTTAAATTTGACTTGTTAATTTGACAGAGCAGCTGTTAGTATAAGTAATTACTGGAAATTTTTCTTAATTTTTTTAGCTTTTAACTTAAACAGTTAGTGTTTTGTCAGCATTAAACAAAATTTAATTCTTATTAATTAAGTTGATTTTTTGTTGAAATCGAGATTTAATGGTTATCTCATTTAAGTGAAAAGTTAAATATCTAAAATATTAAGTAGATTAATAGTAAATAGTAAATCTCACAAACTCGCAGGTTTTCTTGGATGAGCAGTAGCGCTTTACAGGTAGCAAAAACAGCTACTTATCTACCAGATTTAGTTGAAGTACAAAGAGCAAGCTTTAAATGGTTTTTGGAAAAGGGCTTAATAGAAGAACTACAGAATTTTTCTCCAATTTCCGATTACACAGGTAAATTAGAACTACATTTCATTGGTGAAGAGTACAGGTTAAAAAGACCTAGACATGATGTTGAGGAAGCCAAAAGAAGAGATGCGACATTTGCATCTCAAATGTATGTAACTTGCAGGTTAATTAATAAAGAGACAGGGGAAATTAAAGAACAAGAGGTATTTATTGGCGAACTACCTTTAATGACTGAAAGAGGAACTTTCATCATTAATGGTGCTGAAAGAGTTATTGTTAATCAAATTGTTCGAAGTCCCGGTGTTTATTTCAAAGATGAACTGGATAAAAATGGTCGAAGGACCTACAACGCAAGCGTTATTCCTAATAGAGGTGCTTGGTTAAAATTTGAAACTGACAAGAATAATCTACTTTATGTGAGAGTTGACAAAACTAGAAAAATTAATGCTCACGTTCTCATGAGAGCGATGGGTCTTTCAGATAATGATGTTGTCGATAAACTAAGGCATCCTGAGTTTTATCAAAACTCAATTGAGTCAGCTAATGAAGAGGGCATAAATTCAGAAGATCAGGCATTACTTGAGCTATATAAGAAATTACGTCCTGGTGAACCTCCCTCTGTTTCAGGAGGACAACAGCTTTTATACAGTAGATTTTTTGATCCCAAAAGATATGATTTAGGCCGAGTTGGTAGATATAAAATCAATAAAAAATTGAGACTTACCGTACCAAACGATGTGAGAACACTTACCCATGAAGATGTTCTTTCTACCATTGATTATTTAATTAACCTAGAATTGGATATTGGCGGCGCTAGTTTGGATGATATTGACCACCTTGGTAATCGAAGGGTTAGATCTGTGGGAGAACTTCTACAAAATCAAGTCAGGGTTGGACTTAATCGTTTAGAGAGAATTATTAAAGAAAGAATGACTGTAGGAGAAACAGATTCTTTAACTCCCGCTCAACTGGTAAATCCGAAACCTTTGGTTGCTGCAATAAAGGAATTTTTTGGCTCAAGTCAACTAAGCCAGTTCATGGATCAAACTAATCCTCTGGCTGAATTAACACACAAGAGAAGGATTTCAGCATTAGGTCCAGGAGGTTTAACTAGAGAAAGAGCAGGCTTTGCAGTAAGAGATATACACCCTTCCCATTATGGAAGATTATGTCCTATCGAGACTCCTGAAGGCCCCAATGCAGGACTTATAAATTCTTTAGCTACCCATGCAAGAGTTAATGAATATGGTTTCATTGAAACACCTTTTTGGGAAGTCAAAAAAGGTAAAGTCGATAAAGAAGGTAATCCTGTTTATCTTTCTGCTGATTTAGAAGATGAGTGTAGGGTGGCTCCGGGAGACGTCGCAACTGATAAGGATGGAAACATAATTGCAAATCTAATACCAGTAAGATATAGACAAGATTTTGAAAAGGTTCCTCCTCATCAAGTTGATTACGTTCAGCTTTCTCCTGTCCAGGTGATTTCAGTTGCTACTTCACTCATTCCTTTCTTGGAACATGATGATGCTAATAGAGCTCTAATGGGATCAAATATGCAACGTCAAGCCGTTCCACTGCTCAGGCCAGAACGTCCTTTAGTTGGTACTGGTTTGGAATCTCAAGTTGCTAGAGATTCGGGGATGGTTCCCATAACAAAAGTTAATGGAACTGTATCTTACGTAGATGCTAATGAAATTATCGTCAAAGATGAGGATGGTAATGAACATTTTCACTATCTTCAGAAATACCAAAGATCAAATCAAGATACTTGCCTTAACCAAAGACCTATAGTGAAAATTGGAGATAGAGTTATATCTGGCCAGGTTTTAGCAGATGGATCTGCATGTGAAGGAGGGGAAATTGCCCTTGGCCAAAACGTTTTAATTGCTTATATGCCATGGGAGGGATACAACTACGAAGATGCAATTCTTGTGAGCGAGAGGATGGTAACTGATGATTTATATACTTCAGTGCATATCGAAAAATATGAAATTGAAGCAAGACAAACGAAATTAGGGCCTGAAGAGATAACGAGAGAAATTCCCAATATCTCGGAAGAAAGCTTGAATAATCTTGATGAGATGGGAATTATTAGGATTGGTGCTTTTGTTGAGAGTGGAGATATCCTTGTAGGAAAAGTTACTCCAAAAGGGGAATCAGACCAACCACCGGAAGAAAAACTGTTAAGAGCTATTTTCGGTGAAAAAGCTCGAGATGTGAGAGACAATTCCCTCAGAGTACCTAAAACTGAAAAAGGAAGGGTTTTGGATGTTCGTATTTATACTAGAGAGCAAGGTGATGAATTACCTCCTGGAGCAAATATGGTTGTTAGGGTTTATGTTGCTCAGAGAAGAAAAATTCAAGTAGGTGACAAAATGGCTGGTAGGCATGGAAATAAAGGAATTATTAGCAGAATCTTACCCAGAGAAGATATGCCTTATTTACCTGATGGAACGCCTGTAGATATAGTTCTTAATCCTTTAGGAGTTCCAAGTAGGATGAATGTTGGTCAAGTTTTTGAATTACTTATGGGCTGGGCAGCTTCCAACTTAAATTGCAGGGTTAAAGTCGTTCCATTTGATGAAATGTATGGAGCTGAAAAATCACATCAAACTGTTCAAGCATTTTTGGAGGAAGCTTCAAAACAGCCAGGTAAAGCTTGGGTTTACAATCAAGATAACCCTGGAAAATTATTACTTAAAGATGGTAGGACAGGGGAACCTTTCGATCAGCCAGTTGCTGTTGGATACTCTCACTTCCTCAAGTTAGTTCATTTGGTGGATGATAAAATTCATGCTAGATCTACTGGGCCTTACTCTTTAGTTACTCAGCAACCATTGGGTGGTAAAGCTCAGCAAGGTGGACAAAGGCTTGGAGAAATGGAAGTATGGGCTCTTGAAGCTTATGGAGCCGCTTACACACTGCAAGAATTGTTAACAGTTAAATCTGATGACATGCAAGGAAGAAATGAAGCGCTTAATGCAATCGTAAAAGGTAAACCGATCCCAAGGCCTGGTACTCCTGAGTCATTTAAAGTTCTTATGAGGGAATTACAATCTTTAGGCTTGGATATAGGAGTTTATACAGATGAAGGGAAAGAAGTTGATTTAATGCAAGATATCAATCCGAGAAGAAATACTCCATCAAGACCTACTTACGAATCTCTCGGAACCTCTGAATATGAGGAAGATTAAATATCTAATTGAAACCTTTTTAATTTAAATTATCCAAAATGACAAACAGCAACTTAAGAACTGAAAATCACTTTGATTACGTCAAAATTTCAATAGCTTCTCCACAAAGAATAATGGATTGGGGGCAGAGGACATTGCCCAATGGACAAGTAGTTGGTGAAGTCACCAAACCAGAGACTATAAATTACAGGACACTTAAACCGGAAATGGATGGGTTGTTTTGCGAAAAGATTTTTGGGCCATCTAAAGATTGGGAATGCCATTGTGGGAAGTACAAAAGGGTAAGACATCGCGGCATTGTTTGTGAAAGATGCGGGGTTGAAGTAACTGAAAGTCGAGTCAGAAGACATAGGATGGGTTATATAAAACTTGCTGCGCCAGTTTCCCATGTTTGGTATTTGAAAGGAATACCTAGTTATGTTGCGATACTTTTGGATA
>QCNI01000030.1 GCA_003213255.1 Prochlorococcus sp. AG-424-P16 | reverse complement strand
TTATTTTTCTTGAAATATTTACTCCTTGACCATATGGCTGTAATATCAAATATTTTCCTGGGATTGAAATACTTCCTGTTAGCCTAGGCCCTTTAGAACCAGTAGGTTCTTTTATAACTTGTACTAGAACTTTTTGTTTTGGTTCTAATAATTCAGTTATTCCAAATGTCCCTTTTTTCAGTCTTAGTGGACCTAAATCTGAAATATGGATGAATCCATTTTTCTCACTTTCACCAATATTTATGAAAGCAGCATCAATTCCAGGGAGAACATTTTCAACTGTTCCTGAAAAAATATCACCAATTTGATATTGACCTTGTGCGACGATTAATTCATCAACTCGATCATCTGTGAGTAGTGCTGCAATTCGAGCCTGCTCAGCGATGATAATTTGCTGAGACATATAATTGATTTTGAATGATTTGGATTTTTGAAATCATCTAATTTAAAGGATTAGATTTTTCTTTTATAAAGCAATTTTTTATAGCTTTTATTATTTACTTTTTAAATTAATAAAGTTAATAGTGATTGAATTCTGCTATTTATTAAGCATTAAACGACTTTCAAACTAATTTAAATTGAATTCGTAGCTATGATTATCTCTTAAATCAATCATAACTAAAATAATATTAGCATCTAATCACCACTAAAGCACGTTGATACATTATTCTAATATTGTTGAAGTTTTTTATCTAAAGTGGTTCAAGTAAACGAAAATTATTTAAAACTCAAAGCAGGTTATTTATTCCCTGAAATTGCTAAAAGGGTAAAAATATATTCTCAATCAAATAAGAGTGCTGAAATTATTAAGCTAGGAATAGGAGATGTTACAGAACCATTACCAAGAGCATGCATAGAGGCTATGGGTAAAGCTTTAGATGATATGGGAACAAAAGATGGTTTTAGAGGTTATGGACCAGAACAAGGTTATTCTTGGCTCAGAGAAAAAATATCTGAGCATGATTTTATATCGAGAGGCTGTCAAATTTCACCCGAAGAAATTTTTGTTTCAGATGGTTCTAAATGCGATAGTAGCAATATTTTAGATATTCTTGGCAAAGATAATTCAATTGCTGTAACAGATCCTGTTTATCCCGTTTATGTTGATAGTAACGTTATGACAGGGAGAACTGGAGATCCTCTTGAAAATGGTACTTATCAAGGATTGACATATCTAGCAATAAACGAGGGGAATAACTTTCTGCCAGAATTGCCTGAAAAAAAAGTTGATATTTTATATCTTTGTTTTCCTAATAATCCCACTGGAGCAACGATTAGTAAAGAAGAATTGAAAAAGTGGGTTGACTATGCGATTCAAAACAAATCTCTAATACTTTTTGATGCAGCTTATGAAGCATTTATTAAAGATAATGATATTCCACATTCAATATATGAGATTGAGGGGGCAAAGGATTGTGCTATTGAATTTAGATCTTTTTCAAAGAATGCAGGATTTACTGGAGTTAGATGTGCTTTTACAGTAATACCTAAAAATCTCAAAGGTTTGAGCTCAACAAATGAGGAAATAGACTTATGGCCTCTTTGGAATAGGCGACAATCTACAAAGTTCAATGGAGTAAGTTACGTGGTTCAGAAAGGTGCAGAGGCTGTTTATTCTCCTGAAGGTAAAAAACAGGTGAAAGGTTTAATTGATTTTTATATGGAAAATGCAAAAATTATGAAAAATAAACTTCAGAATTCAGGCTATAAAGTTTATGGTGGGGACAATGCTCCTTATATCTGGATTAAAGTTCCAGATCAAATGACATCTTGGGACTTTTTTGATTTCCTTCTCCAAAAAATTAGTGTAGTGGGAACACCTGGCAGCGGATTTGGATTAGCAGGAGAGGGTTATTTTCGCTTGTCAGCATTTAACTCACGATCAAACGTCCTTGATGCAATGGAAAGAATAATTAATATATAATTATATTAATATTACAATTTAAACTCCAATAAATTTAATGCTATCTATAAGGTTAGAACAAAGTTCAAATAATAATTCAGCAGTGCTTGAAAAGAAACCTGCTGAATTAAAAAATAAATCTCCAAAATACAAGGTTTTACTTCATAATGACCCAGTTAATTCTATGGAGTATGTCACTATTTCACTTCGAGAAGTCGTTCCGCGATTAAGTGAACAAGATGCTATTGCAATAATGCTTGAAGCTCACAATACGGGCGTGGGTCTAGTAATCGTTTGTGATTTAGAGCCAGCAGAATTCTATTCAGAATCATTAAAATCTAAAGGAATTTCAAGTTCAATTGAGAGAGAGGATTAATAACGGTTGAAATTATTATTTAGAGTGGGTTAATTTCCTTTCTGATAAAGGACGGACTTTTAGGGATTCTTTTAAGGAAGACTTTCCATATTCTCTCTCAAGAATGTCGATAACTGTTTTGCCAAATTCGTCTTCTGGATTATCAAAAGCTTCTAAACAAACCTGACCAAGTTTTTTCCCTAGTGAACCTGGATTCCAGAGAAGTTTTCTCGCTGTCCAGGGCATCATGCTCATTGGATTATAATTTGGCTTCAAAATTTTATGCTCCAAAGCGTACTTCTCAAGAAGAGTGTGAGGTTGCAAACCTATAAAAAATATAGCTGGATCAACTAAGCCTTTACCAAAAATATTTTCTAATTCTCTATGATAAGCAATTGTTTGACTTATGGTGCTTGGCGTTTCATCAAAAACATTAAATGAGTAATTGACTGAAACATGATTCTTGAAACCTGATTTCACTAGCATTCTGCAATTATTTAATACAGTTTCAAGGTCATAAGCTAATCTCATTTTTCTAACAAGTTCTTGAGATCCCGAAGTGATACCTATTTCAAAATAGCTCATACCTGTATCAACCATAAGCTGAGCTAGCTCAGCATCAATATTATCTGCTCTGATGTAGGCAGCCCAATTAATATCATCCCAGCCTTGGTCCTTAATTGCTTGCAAAAGTGTTTTTGCATCTTCAATATGTTTTTTGGCTGGAATAAACTGTGCATCTGTGAACCAAAATCCCCTTACTCCAAGATCATATAATTGCTTCATTTCTTCGATTACTTCCTTAACAGGATTAACGCGAACCTGCTTCCCCTCCACAACTGTATAAACACAGAAACAACAATTATGAGGACAACCTCTTTTTGTTTGTACTCCTACGTAATAATCGCCACCTTCTATATACCAATCGAATTCAGGCCATATTGATTTAATATATTTATAGTTGCAGGCAGTTTTAACAGTGCCTGAAGGTTGTTCATGAATTAATTTGTTTCGAGGTTTTTGTCCGGCAACGTAACATCTTTCTTCTTCTATTGAATCTCCTCTAATGATTTTTTCTATGAGATTTTCTCCCTCTCCAACTGAAATAATAGTTCCTTTTGGAAGTAGATTTCCCAATTGTTCATAGAAGACACTAACAGCCCCACCTCCTAAAATTACTTTTACATTTTTATTGTATTTTTGTGCTCTTTTTAGCCCCATCTTGACTAAAGAAGTATTGCTATATATTTCTCCATAATGAGATGCAATTAATTTTAATCCTCCCCAAGAACCTCTAATTTTTTTAAGTATATTTTTTGAGTAGAAAACTTCAAAAGAGTTTTGTAGGGGATTTCCACTTCTACCATCAACAGGTGCATAAATTTGTATATCTCTCCATGAAAAAATGATTAGATGTGGTCTAAATTGATCAATTTTTCTAGCTAAATATTTGGAAACTTTATTAGATGGAATTATTGCTAGATCAATGAATTGCTGCTCTAAATCTGGAAAACATTTATGAATATGGTCTGCTAAATAAATAGGTCCTATTGGAAATATTGGATTACAGGGCAATCTTACAGTTAATATTTTGCCATAGTGCTTTCTTTGGTAATTTTTATTATTTAATTTTTCAAACTTCAAATTAAAATTCATGTTATGAAATTTAATGAATTTATTTCTTTTAAGAATCTAACTACTTTATTACTAATTTGGAGAAATTAAAAATCCTAAGAAGATACTCGTGAAAATTTTATTTAATTCAGATATCAGAAATCATATAAATCCAGCATACTTTGAGCAGTTTTAATCCATCTATCCATCTAGATATATTTGGTGCTCCTGATTTTCTAGCGTAATATCTAACAGGATAATTTAATATTTTAATGTTATTTTTCGCAGCTTCAAATATTATTGTAAAGTCTCCAAATGGGTCAGACTTGGAATCCCAACTTCCGTTTTGTTTCATAAGTTTAAAGAATTTTCTTGAAAAAACTTTTGTTCCACATAGTGAATCTGATACAGGCTTATTTATTAGAATTGATAGCAAAATTGCGAAGAGTCTATTTCCTATATAATTTGCCCATCTCATCGCATCTTTTTCCATTGGAAAAGTTGTGCGGGCGCAATTAATAAGGATATTTTTATTTTTGGTTGATTCCCTAATTGCTGCAATACTGTCATCAATATCTACTGTAAAATCACAATCAATTATGGCTAGAGTCTCACCTGAAGAAATATTAAATCCTTCCACTACTGCATTTTTCTTCCCTTTAGAAGTTTGTTTTAAAAGAGATATCTTGAAGAAATTTGAGAAATTTTCTTTTAATTTTTTCAAAATGTCATATGTATTATCATTGCTATTACCTTCAACAAATATAATTTCTAACTTATTAGGTATATTTTTGAATTTATTTAAAGCGTTAATTAATAGTTCTTTATTACCAGCTTCATTTCTTGCAGGAATCACTATTGATATTAAATGTTCAGAAGTATTTTCACTATATTTATAAAAAACTATTTCGAGTTCATAGGCGAGTTGTTTTATGATTGGTATTTTGCGAAAAATATTTCTGATAGATTGCGGAATTACTTTAGTGGGAATAGGAGTAAGTTTTTTTGCTTTCCATCTAATTGATCTGTAGTTATAGATTTCTGCTAGAGATTCGATATCGCATAAAGTTATTCTTGCTTTGCTAGTAGTTTCTCTAAAAATTCTCGAATCTAATCTTAGCCATCTAGTTATTGGCTCCCAAGTATTACCACGGACTGTTATGGAAATAAATTCGTTATTGTCTTTAAATAATTGATGAAGTTTATTATTAGTTAAATTCCAACTATTAACAGATCTCATTATTAAAGATTACAAACGACAACTAATTATATATGCATTATTTACTTTTTTAATATTAATTTCCATGGATTTAAAACATCATTTTCGTATATCAATTCATAGGAATAATCATTATTGTTTAATGTTTTAAGGTCAGTTGTCCATGCTAATTCAGATTTTTTTAACTGATTAATACTTTCTAATCCTCTGCCTAATTTAGGCGTTGATAAAGAAATTCTTATGATTTTTGATTGCGATCGAGAGTTGTTGATTCCTTTTTTATCAACCATGATCGCTTGATTTTTTACTAAATCAAGAGATGAAACATATTCCATTTTCTCTCTTAGTTCTCTAGATCTATCAGTGAATAAACCTGATTGTAAAATAAATGAAGTGAATAAGTAAGGCCCGATTATGAGAGTTATTAATATTTCTTTGAACGAATTTTTATGTTTTATGAATGACCAAGATAAGCCGAAGGATAATAATCCAAGAACTATAAATGTATTTCCCTTTGTATTAAAGTTAATTGAATCTTTAAAGAAAAAATAATATGTGAAAGTTAGAGCAAATATAAATAATGGAATTATTTTTGAAGTAATAAATATGAAAAATCGATTATATTTATAAGAATTGAATAAACATTTTATTCCTACATAAGTATTTAATGAAAAAATAGATGAGATTTGTAGAGTATAATAAGGAGTTTTTGTAGAGAAAATGCTAAGAGTTACTACTAAAATGAGGGGAAAGAAAGCAAGTATATATTTATTCTCTTTACTTTGAGAAATATTGTATGTTGTACCAATAATTGCGAAAAAACTCCATGGCAAAAATGTTACTGGTATATTCCAGAAATAATAATAGAAAGGATTTGTAAAAGTATTTTTACTTGATAAATTGTTAAACTTTTCAGCTAAGTAAAAAATAATATTTTTATCTAAGTAAGGGTTGATAGAAAATGTCCAGAATAAAAAAGGAATAAATCCAATTATTAGTCCTAACCAAAAGAATTTGCTGAATAAAAAATTTTTTTTAAAAAAAATATATGGTATGAGTGATAATAACGGTACAAAAACTAAAAAAGTTTTCATCATAAAAGCTAAACCAATCCAAATTCCAAAAAGTAAAATATAAAATTTGTTATTTTTACTTTTTATTTTAACTAAAGCTAATACTCCAATAGTTACTAAACATGAATAAACAATATCTTGAGTGGCTAAGTGTGAGTAGTCAAACCATAGATATGTAGTAGCAAGGATTAGTGGAGATGTAATTGCATATTTTTTATTAAATAATTCTTCATGTAATTTATAAGTTGTAAATAGCATCAATATAGAAGCGACTGTTGTTGGTAGATATGCAGCAAAAATATTCCTTCCAAATAACTCTTGTGACTTTGCTATTAAAAACTGTAATCCTATTGTTCTATCTAAAACATATTCATCCCACCAAAGTGGAATTGTCCAGTTGCCTTTCTCCAATATCCATCTAGCTTGTAGTGCATAAAAACCTTCATCAAAAGCAATATAACTCCTTTTGCCAAAATAAAATGTAAGAGGAATAAAAACAAATAATTTTAAAAGATTTCTTAATTTTAAAATTTTATTAACCATTTTAATTTACTTTGTAAGTGCCGATAATTGGAATTGAACCAATGACCTACTGTTTACGAGACAGTTGCTCTACCGCTGAGCTACACCGGCCAAATTAAATATTGAATTTTTAATATAGACTTAATTTTATAATTGAAAGAATTTATGTCAAAAATAGATCCTGAATTGAAAAAGAAATTATTAAAGGAATCCCAAACTCCTTTCAAGGGATTGAGAAGAATATTGTGGATAGCTTTTAGCGGTTCTGCATTTTTGGGACTTCTAATAATGCTTTCTAGAGTTGCGAATGGAACTGAATTACAGCCAAATAACCTTCTCATACAGTTGGGTGCTTGTGTAATATTTCCAACTTTATTAATATTTGACAGAAATAAAGATTAATAAACTAGAGGTTTAATTATTGTGATAAGGTCCTTTTTTTGGTGACAAACTTGAATGCTTCGATTACATCTCCTTCAACCCATGAAGAGAATTTATCGCAGCCAACTCCACATTCAAATCCTGTATTTACTTCTTTTACATCATCTTTAGCTCTTTTTAGAGAGTCTAAATTACCCTCAAATATTACTTTCTCTGATCTAATAACTCTCAGAGAACAATTCCTTTGCAATTTGCCAGTTTGTATATAACAGCCTGCTATGGCTCCTTTACCAACTGAGAAAGTTGCTCTAACTTCAGCTTGCCCTAAAGATTCTTCGACGAGATCGGGTTCAAGTAGCCCCTCCATTGCCAACTGAATATCTTCTAAGAGCTTATAAATTACTTCATATTCTCTTATATCAACGTCATTAGCATCAGCTGCTCTCTTCGCGCCAGAAGCCAATGAGGTGTTAAATCCAATGATTACTGATCCAGATGCAGCAGCGAGATCGATATCTGTCTCAGTTATTTCTCCGGGAGCAGAAAGTAGGACTCTGACTTGAACTTCATTTTTTGGTAATTGTTCTAGTGATCCTAATATAGCTTCAACACTACCTTGAACATCAGCCTTAAGAATTAAGTTTAACTCCTTAAGTTCTCCATCATTTGCTTGAGTTGATAAAGATGATAAGCTAACTCTTCTAGAGGCCATTTGCTGAGCTAATTTTGTGGCTCTAGCATCTGTGGCCCTTTCTCCGACAATGGCTCGACCAGTTTTCTCATCAGGGTAGACTTCGAATTCATCCCCTGCAGTAGGTACTTCACTGAATCCTAGCGCTTCCACTGGGAATGATGGCCCTGCTTCTTTGATTCTATTACCATGTTCATCAACCATTGCTCTAATTTTTCCAAGGACTGAACCCGCAGCTAAAACATCTCCAGATTTCAAGGTTCCATTTTGTACTAACAAAGTAGCCACAGGTCCTTTTGCTTTGTCTAGGTGGGCTTCAATAACAGTACCTTTTGCAAATCTATCAGGGTTAGCTTGTAGATCTTCTACCTCTGAAACTAATAAGATCATTTCGAGTAATTTATCAATGTTTTGTTTTTTAATAGCACTTACTGGAACCATCACTGTATCGCCTCCCCAATCTTCAGCAATTAAATCTTTTTCTGATAGTTCCTGCTTTACTCTGTCTGGAGAAGCCCCTTCTTTGTCAATTTTATTTATTGCAACAACTATTGGTACTTTTGCAGCTCTTGCATGACTGATAGCCTCGAGCGTTTGAGGCCTGCAACCATCATCTGCAGCAACTACAAGAACAGCTACATCTGTAACCTTTGTACCCCTTGCTCTCATTGCAGTAAAGGCTTCATGACCTGGGGTATCAAGAAAAGTTAATTTTTTCTTTTGAGATTCATGTTCAAATTCAACTTGATAAGCTCCTATGTGTTGAGTGATGCCCCCTGCTTCCCCCGAAGCTACTCTTGATTCTCTGATGGAATCTAAAAGACTTGTTTTGCCATGATCTACATGACCCATCACTGTAATAACAGGCGGTCTTCTTATTAGATTATCAATATCATCAGATTCAATCATATCAACTGTTTTCTCAGCAGCTTCTTGGATATCATCTTGTAAAACGGGCACACCAAATTCTTCTGCTACTGTTTCGATAGTTGCTAAGTCAAGTGATTGAGTAACAGTTGCCGTTATGCCTTTGAAGAAAAGAGATTTTATAATTTCAGAACTTTCAAGACTTAATTTATCAGCTAATTCTTGAACAGTTAAATTATCTTCGGGAACTATTATCATTTCAGGTCTTACTTGTTTGGCCTCTTTGGCAGCCTTTAATTCCATTGCCCTCCTTTTCTGCCTTTGTCTTGTGGTCTCTTTTTTCTTCTTCTTAAATTGTTTGATAGATTTTTGAGATTTAGTTTCTTCAGACTTTTCTTTCTTAGGACGCGCCAGACTTGCTGATAAAATTGAAATTTTCTCACCTGAATATCCACTGGTTTCAGATGTTAATGAATCATCATTTTCACCAATAATATGAACTTTCTGCCTTTGTTTTTGAGGATTTTTACTTCTTAATGCTTCAAGTTTTGCGCTATCGTCCCAGTCTGTCTTCCCAGATTTCTTTGAACTATTTGAAAATGCTCTGTGAGGAGGTTTTTTGGAACTTGGAGTAGAATTTGGACGTATATTAGGCGCTTTAGCCTTCTGATTATTAAGTGCATTGATATTTTGTTTTGCGTTATTCTTTTTATCTTTGTTGTCTTTCTCAGAGTTATTATTTTTTTGAAGTTGTAAAAGTTCGTTAGGTGATACTGGCTTCCTTATCCCAGAGGAATTTTGACCATTGAATTTAGAACCAGGCCTATTATTGGGCATGCCAGGTCTATTGGGATTGCCTTGCCTATTAAATGAGCCAGGTCTGCCTTGATCTGAAGGTTTGTTTCTTAAACCAGGCCTATTATTGGGTATGCCAGGCCTGTTGGGATTCCCTTGCCTATTAAATGAGCCAGGTCTGCCTTGATCTGAAGGTTTGTTTCTCAAACCAGGCCTATTGGGCATGCCAGGTCTGTTGGGAGAACCAATTCTGTTTGAGCCAGTTTGTTTAAAAGCAATGTTTTGCTTATTATTTTGCTTATTAGGATTAATTTTTGGATCTTTTCTTCTTATTGGAGCTCCTACGAGCTCAGGGGTTTTTATTTTGCTATTAAAATTTTTTGTTTTAGGTTTGTTCGTATTTTGATCAGGTTTGTTTGATAGTCTTCTGTTATCCCCTGCACTTGAGATGTTCTGGGAAGATTCATTAGATTTAACATTATTATTTATATTTTTAGGCTTTGCAATTAATTGAATAGGTGGTTTTGCAGGGCTTTTGATAGGAGGGGTTGTATTATTTTCGAAAGTTTTTTTATCTTGGTTTAAATTCTGTGAAGTTTTACTATTTATATTTGTATTTGTAAGATTTGCTCGAGATTGTGAACTATTAACAATATTAGGTTTATTAGGATTTTGAAGTTGATTTGAAATTATTTTTACACTCTCAGGCTTGTTAAGTGGTTTTATCAATAAGGGTTTTTTGTTTGAATTATCTTTGAGAGGTGTCCCTTTTTTAGAAGAAATAAAAGGAGATTTATTTTCTTTGTTTTGTTTGAAAT
>QCNI01000029.1 GCA_003213255.1 Prochlorococcus sp. AG-424-P16 | reverse complement strand
TAATAAACAAGCAAAAGAAGATTTTTTATCAGAACAAAAAGAAATGAAGAAAATATATCGAAAGAAAAAATGCGATTAAGTCACATATAGTTTTTAAGTGAAACGCTTACTACTTGCACCGCTAATAGTTAATAATTGAGAGCCAATTTAGAAAGAATCGTATATCATTTGTAAAAATCAAAATCTTTAATGCAAAAAACTATTTTAATTGGTTTAATTGCTGGCATTGCAGGGCTTGCAATTGGTTATAAAGTTCCAAAAGACAAGAATGTTGGTTATGTAATGATTTCTGGCAGGGTTACAAATCCAGAACAAGCAGGTAAATACTTTTCAAAAGTAAATGATGTCGTTGTTAAAGGTTGCGGAGCAAAGACATTATCAGTTGATTTCGAGACTGATGTTAGAGAGGGATATGACGGGCCTTTCTCTGTACTTTCACAATTCCCTAGTAAAAAAGCAGCAATTGATTGTTATGAAGGACCATATCAAGAATTAATTCCATTAAGAAAAGGAGCTTTAGATATGAATTTTCGAATAATTGAAAGAAATAGATAAAAAAAGAGGAGTAGGCTGCACCAAAGCCCCTAAAATAACCGCACTGCGTAAACATAGTATTAACTTTTGATTGATTGACAGTCGATCTAAAATAAGGGGCAATTATCTCCTTTTAATAAGCTATCTTTAAAAAGATATTCCAAATTTTAAAAGCAAATAAAAAAAATATTTCTATAAAGATGGAATTACCAGAAGCAATTCTTTTTGATTTAGATGGGGTATTACTAGATACAGAACCATTACTAGCTAATGCCTGGTATGAAACCGCAAAAGAATATAATTACTATTTATCAAACGATAAATTACTAGAATTAAAAGGAAGAAGAAGAATAGATTGCGCAAAAAAAGTTTTCAAATGGATAAATGAAGAAATCACAATAGAAGAATTACTCATTACTCAAAAGTTAAAAGTAGATAAAGTACTTACTAAAGCAAAACCTTTTAAAGGAGCAATAGAATTAATCAAATTTTGTATAAATACAAAATTACCTATTGCACTAGTAACAAGTAGTAGTAGTGAAAGTTTTAAAATAAAAAGCTCTGCAAATCCCTGGTTAAATTTATTCAATACAAAGGTTCTTGGAGATGATAAATTCATTTCTGATGGCAAGCCTTCGCCTGATCCTTATTTGAGAGCATTAAAAATATTGGATGTAGATCCAAGGAAATCATGGGTTATAGAAGACTCATATGCAGGATCTATCTCAGGACTTAAAGCGGAATGTAATTTAATGTTTTTTTCAAAAGATATTGAAATACTAAATAAATTAATAAATGAATTTAACCAAGAAAAGATTCAAAAAATTAATGATTTATCAGAAATTATTTATTATTTAAAGTTATATAAAGGATTTTAAATCCATCTAATAAATTTGCTAATTCTTCTAATATTTTTTCCTTAGGTAATTCTTCCAATAAAACAAATAAATGAAACGCTTGATATTAACTCGACCCAAAGACTAAATTAATGGAATTTTTAAAGGAGCTTTGGCAGAATCATTATATGACCCATACCATGCAATTCTTGGTATAGGTGGAATAATATTATTGTTGGTAATTTATAATCGATTACTCAATAAATATCATTAATCACAAACCATCGTAGATTAAGCAGCATCAGATATATTGTTATTCGTATCTTCAATCTTTTCAATCTCTTTAATCATTTCCTCTAGCCATAAAGTATTATCTTCTGATCTCTTTTTAAAATAAGAAATCTTAGGTTGATTGATTTCTAATGTCTCATAATCTCCACTCATAAAATTTTCCTAAATTTATAACCACTTAAACTTTAGTTAGTTTATTTATTAGTTTTACTAAGGGGAAAATAAGAAAAAATTAATTTATGGTTAATATGAACTAAGACAAATTAAATATTATTTATAAAAATATCGGAACACTTAATTTACCTAATGCTAACCACCAGTACAGAAACGAACCGCATCAGCTGTTGGCGAACCAGTCGCTTTCATTTCTTCAACACATTCATTAAAGAACTTTGATTCTTTTTTTAATGAGCAAAAGCTTAGTGCAATAGCTACTAAGGCAACAGCTGATACAACTGCTGATCCTAGTTGTATCACTCCGTAAGCAAGCATAGCTTTATTCTTTTTAAAATCTTTTTTTGTATCTTTCTTTTTATCAGACATTTTTTTTGAAATTCTTAGCTTATTATATTCAACTAAATAACTAGACTCCAGATAAAGAAAAGGTAAGTTATAAAGTTAAATGTATATTGTTAATCCCATAACCAAATTCTGAAGAGGAAAAGCTCAAACTAAAAAGTAGAAAAAGTGATGAGAAAATTAATTAAAAATTTATTTGAAATTAATTATTTTGTGATTGGTTTTTGAAAATAATTTAATTTCTTAAAGATAACGTTTTCTTAAATTATTTTTAAATTTCATATGACATGAATATAGATAATTGAATAATCTTAATGCATATTGATGATGCAGTGTTTTTAGAGGATTTATGCCCTAAGCTCAAATTAAGATTCTGGCGAAAGTCTATTCATACATTTACGAGCAAAAGATGCATATATTGCGGAAAACCTTCAGAATCTATTGATCATATATTGCCACGAAGTAAAGGAGGTTTAAACTTAACAGAAAATTGTGTTCCAGCTTGTCTTTCATGCAATGGAGACAAATCAGATGAGAATGTTTTTGATTGGTATAGAAAGAAAAAATTTTATGATCCTAGAAGAGCTATGGCTATTAGAGCATGGTTAGATGGAGACTTAATATTATCTATAAGATTATTGCAATGGGCTAATCAAGAAATTAAGGAAAATAAAGCAAATTTTGAACAAGAAGAATTAAATCTAGATGCTGCTTAACTAGAAAATTTGAGGGAAATTTGAGGGGACGCTTATTAAAAACAATACTTTTGTTAGGTTCAATTTTTGTTGTTTTTATTTGTTTTAATCCAATTTCAAGAATTTATATTGCTGATTACCTGGAGAAGATATCGTTATTTTTATTCAGAACAATAAGTGAAAAAGATTTAAATGATTGGTATGAAAAAAGAGATAAATATGAATTATTTGATAAATTAAGCGGGCCTTCTTATTGATAGATAAACAAAAAATATAAACGGTTTTTTTAAACTTAAAAATATGCAATTAAATCTGAAAAAAGTTTTATTAATCAATCTATTTGTGCTTACTGCTTAAATGAAATTTAACAAGATTAGAAATTACTTAACCAAACCTTATATAGAATTTATATTTTTCTTTAAAACAAAAATCATACAATTTTGCATATTGTAATTAGTAATACAAACTAAATGAAAAAGTTATTTTCTTTTGTAATGGGGGCAGCTGTTATAGGAACAGCACTTGCACCTTCAGCAAATGCATGGTGGTGGGGTAAAAAAGGTTCTGAAAAGGCTTCAATTACTGTTTATACTGCTCTAGAAGATGACCAAATACCAAATTATCTAAAATCCTTTGAGAGAGATTACCCTAATATAGAAGTTAATATTGTTAGGGACTCAACAGGTATAGTTACTGCGAAATTATTGGCTGAGGCTGAAAACCCACAGGCAGATGTGGTTTGGGGTTTAGCTGCTTCAAGTTTATTAGTAGCTAATGATAGAGGTTTGATTCAAGGTTATGCTCCAAAAGGCCTTTCGAATGTTAAACCAAGCTTTAGGGATCCTGCAAAAAAACCTTCATGGGTTGGAATTGATTCTTGGATTTCTGCTTTTTGTGTTAATAAAATTGAGGCTCAAAAAAACGGGCTATCAATACCTAAATCTTGGGCAGATTTAACAAAACCAGAATACAAAGGTCACATAGTTATGTCTAACCCTGCTTCCTCTGGAACAGGTTATTTGTCAGTAGCTTCAAGATTACAAAATTTACCTTCTGAAGAGGATGGTTGGAATTACCTTGATGCACTTCATGAAAATATTGCTCAGTATATGCATTCTGGATCTAAGCCTTGTAAGGCTGCAGGTAAAGGAGAGTATCCAATAGGGGTTTCATTTGGTTACAGAGCTGTAAAACAGGTAAATATGGGGCAACCAATTGAGGCTGTTTTTCCTAAGGAAGGTTCTGGATGGGATGTAGAAGCTAATGCCCTTATCAAAAAAGATAAAATAAAACCTGCTGCTAAGACTTTTCTTGATTGGGCAATTTCTCCTGAAGTCTCAAGAGAATATGCAAAAAGTTTTGCAATAACAGCTGTTGAAACTGATGTTCCGCTTCCTAAAGGTTTCCCTTCTAATCCAGAGAAACAGCTCGCAAAAAATGACTTACAATGGGCTGCTGTAAATAGGGAGAGAATACTAGCAGAGTGGGCAAAACGCTATGATGGCAAATCTGCTCCTAAGTAAAAATTAAAAGCATATAAATAAATTTCATGAATTAGCAATTCATGGAATTTATCATCTAGACGAATAATTATTTTAAATTTAATGATTAAAAAAGAAGGAAGTTTTAAATATTTAGAAATCAAAAATATCAGTAAAAACTTTGGGGAAACATTCGTTTTGAAAAATATTCACTTGGATGTTTTTAAGGGAGAATTTTTATGTTTATTGGGACCAAGTGGTTGTGGAAAAACAACTCTGCTAAGAATAATTTCTGGCTTAGAGAGACAAACAAATGGCGATATTGTTCAAGATGGGCTTTTAATTTCTAATTCCCCCACTGAGAAAAGAGACTTTGGAATTGTTTTTCAGTCATATGCATTATTTCCAAACCTTAATGCAAAACAAAATATAGCTTATGGTCTTGAAAATAAAAAAATAAATAAAAAAGAAATTGAAAAAAGAACTAATAATTTACTTCGTTTGGTTGGATTAGAAAAATATTCTGACCAATTTCCATCTCAATTATCTGGAGGTCAACAACAAAGAGTGGCTTTGGCGAGAGCCATGGCATTATCTCCTGGTTTACTTTTATTAGATGAACCTCTTTCAGCCCTAGATGCTCAAGTTAGATCAAAATTAAGAAATGAAATTAAACTAATACAAAAGAAACTTAATTTAACTACTATCATGGTTACCCATGATCAAACTGAAGCTTTATCTATGGCAGATAGAGTTGTAGTCATGGAAAGAGGTCATATTGCTCAAATTGGAACACCTTTTGAATTGTATGAAAATCCAATTACACCGTTTGTTGCTGATTTCATAGGGAAGATGAATTTGTTAAAAGGTAAATATGATAAGAAAAATTGTGTTTTTTATTATCTTAATAATAGATTTTTAATTTCACAGAATACAGAATATTCATTTTTAGAAAACTGCTTGCTTGGTATTAGACCTGAAGATATTGAAATTATTAAGTTCAGAAAAAATATAGAAAAGGAAGAAAATATTCTTAGAGTAAAAATAAAAGAAATTACTTATTTAGGAACAATTTTTAGATTAACAGTAGTTTTAGAATCTAAGCTAGAAGAAAATATTTTTGTAGACGTTATTTCTAATCAAGTGATCTCTAATAATTTAAAAATTGGAGATTTTATAGATATTAAATTAAAAAAAGAAAAAATTAAATTATTTGAAAGTAATTTATAAGTCAATGTATTTTAAAAAAAATTTTAACAAAAGTTTTAACATCTTATTATTAAGAATTTTAATTATTTTTGTATTTATATTAGTTAGCTTTTTTATCATAATTCCTTTACTTCCATTATTCTTAAAAAGCTTTAGTGATAACAAAAATAATTTTATAGGATTAGAAAATTTTATAAACTATATTCAAAATCCATCCTTAACGCAATCCTTTATAAATAGCTTAAAGGTGGCAATTACTACGACTTTTTTTTCTGTATTAATTGGATTTATTTATGCTTATGCTCTCACGAGGACAAGATTACCATTAAAAAAATTTTTCAATACTTTTAGCTTATTTTCTTTATATATTCCACCCCTGGCTGTTGCCATAGGTTTAATTTATATTTTTGGAAAACAAGGTTTAATTACTCAAGGATTTTTTGGGACTATTCCTGGATTTGATATAAATCTATATGGTTTTAATGGAATAATTATAGGTGAAATTTTTTACTGCTTTCCTCAAGCTCTAATTATTCTTGTGTCAGCATTAAATCTTAGTGATCAAAGATTATATGAAGCAGCAGAATCTCTGAAAGCATCTCCACTTAGAAAATTCTTAACTATTACTTTACCCAATATCAAATATGGACTGATGAATTCATTTTTTATATGTTTTATTTTATCTTTTACGGATTTTGGAGTTCCTAAAGTTGTTGGGGGGAACTTTAATGTACTTGCTACAGATATTTATAAACAAGTTGTTGGTCAACAAAACTTTGCCATGGGAGCAACTATTAGCATCTATCTTTTAGTACCCTCAATTTTGGCTTTTCTAATTGATAAAAATTTCCAAAAGAATGAAGCATCTCTAATTTCGGGAAAATCTATACCGTTTAAACCAAGGAAGAATCTGATAGTTGATTCAATAATGTTTATTTTTTGCAGTTTAATTTTGATTTTAGTAATTGGGGTCTTTTCATCTATAGTACTAGCCTCGCTAATAAAAATATGGCCATACGATATTTCTCTATCATTACAAAACTTTAGATTTTCTAATGTAGCTGGAAATGGTTATGAACCTTATTTTAATACTGTTTTCATGTCAATTTATACTGCAATATTTGGGACTATATTTGTATTTTTTACAGCTTATTTAGTAGAAAAATTTAAACCATTAAAAAAAATAAGAATGCTAATATACTTTTTTTCAACATTACCAATTGCAATTCCTGGCTTAGTACTTGGCTTATCCTATATTCTTTTTTTTAATAAACCTTCTTTCTCTGTACCCTTTTTAGATTTTCAAATATTTAATCCTTTCTCATTACTTTATGGAACAATGGGAATCCTTGTATTAGCTAATATCATACATTTTTTCACAGTGTGTTTTATATCAGCAACAACAACTTTAAAAAAAATTGATAAGGAATTTGAAGAGGTATCAGAGTCTTTAAAAGTTCCTTTTTATAAAACCTTTTTAAGAATAACGATACCATTATCACTCCCAACAATCTTAGAGATAGGAAGTTATTATTTTGTTAATTCAATGATAACTGTATCAGCTATTATTTTTCTCTACCCAGCAAAAATACCAGTTTCATCTGTTTCAATTGTAAACATGGATGATGCAGGAGATACAGCATCAGCGGCTGCAATGTCTACTCTTATCGTTTTAACAAGTCTATTCGTAAGGTTAATTTATGAATTTACTTCTAGGAATGTTTCGAAAAAATCTTCTGTTTGGATTAATCCATTAGAAACTTAAACACTACTTAAACTTAAATGAATAAAATCAATATTATGAAGAAAAAAAATATGAAAATAAAACTTGTTATTTTTGATATGGCTGGCACTACTGTGAAGGATAAAAATGAAGTTACTGGATGTTTTTTAGAGGCCGCCTCAAGAACAGGTTTAAATACTAATAAAAATGAAGTTGATCGATTACATGGCATTCCAAAAAAGAAGGTCTTTCAATTATTATGGGAAGAGAGAATTGGTAAAGGTAGTAATAAATTTGAAACTTATGTGAATAAATCTTTTGAAACTTTTAAGGATATCTTAGAAAGTCACTATTTATCTACTGATATTGAACCAACAGAAGGCTGTCTTGAGTTATTTAGATCCTTAAAAACAAAAAATATTTTTATTGGATTAAACACAGGTTTTTATAGAAAAGTAACAAACATAATACTTAAAAATCTTGGATGGGATTTAGGACTTAATGATAATTATGTGGGAGGCTCATCTTCAATTATTGATGTATCAGTAACCCCTTCAGAAATTTATAATAACGAAGGCCGTCCTTCTCCATATATGATTCAAAAGGCAATGTATATTTTAGGAATTGATGATCCTAAATCAGTAGTTGTTATAGGTGATACCCCATCTGATTTGAAATCAGGAGTAAGTGCAGGCTGTTTAAAATCTTTTGCAGTCACAAATGGAACTCATTCAAAAGAACAGCTTGAGGCTTATAAAAATGATGGACTTTTTTCTTCCTTAAATGAATTTTCATCTTACTTAAATCAATTTATTGATGTCTAAAAATTGTAAAACTGATATAGCTATTATTGGAGCAGGTATTGTAGGTCTTGCTCATGCATTGTCAGCTGCAAAAAGAGGTTTTAGTGTAAAAGTTTTTGAGAGAGAAGAAAAAGCTATTGGAGCTTCAATAAGAAACTTTGGAATGATATGGCCAATTGGTCAACCTTTTGGAAAGCTATATAGTAGAGCTCTTAATTCTAGAAAAATATGGATTGAGACAGCCCAAAGCAGCGACTTTTTTTTAGATCAAGTTGGTTCAATTATTTTGGCATATAAAGAAGATGAATATCAGGTTATGAAAGAATATTATGATTTGTCTAAGTTTAAAAATTCAAGTGCAGAATTACTTTCAATAAAGCAAATCTTTAATCTTAGCCCTTATGTTTTAAGTAAAGGATTAATTGGAGGATTGTGGAGTCCTACTGAAATGATTGTTGATCCTAGAGAGGCAATTAAAAAGATTACAATTTTATTAAAGAATAAATATGGAGTTGAATTTAATTTTGGTACAACAGTTTCAAGTGTTGAGCCAAATTTAGTAGTTACAAGTGATGGTAATAAGATTAATACAAAAAAAAGTATAATTTGTTCAGGAGCCGATTTTGAATCATTATTTCCTCAAGAATATAAGAAATTTCATACAACCAAAAGCAAGCTTCAAATGTTAAGAACAATTAGTCAACCTAAAAACTTTAAGTTAGGACCTGCACTTTGTTCAGGTTTTACATTAACGCATTATGATTCTTTTGCTGAATGTTCATCAATTAATTCTTTAAAAGATAGATATAAAAAAGAGTTCCCTTTTGCAATTGAAAACGGAATACATATTATGATTTCTCAAAATGGATTAGGTGAAATTATTTTGGGAGATTCTCATGAGTATGGATTAACTTTTGATCCTTTTAATAATGAAGAAATAAATAAATTTATTGTCGATCAAGTTAAGAGTTTTATAAGTCTTCCTTCAATTGAGATAGCCTCAAGATGGAACGGAATATATCCTAAGTTAATAGGAGGAACTGAGTTAATAAAAGAAGTTGATGATTCAATCCTAATAGTCAATTGTTTGGGCGGTGCTGGAATGACCCAATCATTTGGACTCGCAGAAGAAATAGCAGAAGAATATTTAAATTTTTAGCTTAAAAAAATACTTTCAATTTTTGTAATAAAAAATTCCAATTCTAGGTTTTTAAAATTAGTATCTTTTGCCTTTTCATCTAATTCTCTAACCAATAAAATTTCATTAAAAAACTGATTTTTTTCAAAACTTTTTATTTCTTCCTTATTCATTTCACCTCCCTGAACCTTCAATGATGCTACTGAAGCTGATGAAAGTTTTGCAAAATAAGAAGAATCTTTTGTACATAGGTATCTTTTGGCATCAACATGCATTCTTACGCAATTAAAAATTTTATCTGAGAAAAAGTCCTTAATAAATTCTGCACCTATTTTTTCATGATCATTATATTTAGAATAGATATCTTGATCAAGAAGTTAATGACTTACATCGTGAAAAAGGGATGCGATAATGATTTCATCTGATAAACCGTTATTTACCGCATGAGTAGCGGATTGAAGCATATGATCTGAGACTGTTATTTCCTCACCTGCATATTGTTCTTTACCTTTCTGAGAAAATAAATAATTAATCATTCTAAAGAATTCTTTTTTATCCTTTAAATTTATATTTTTCATCAAATTAAGATGTGCCATTTCCTTAAAATATATCTTATTAAAATAAAGGTTAATAATTTATATAATATGAAATAATGAAATCAGATTCTGAATCCAGAAAAAATCATATTTTTTTTAAGAGAGAAATTTTTGAAACAACTAAAAATGTAAATTTAAAAATCGAACATTTAAAGCTAAATAATTCCTCCATAGGGAGATATGGTTCTATTGACCATAATGGATCAACAATGGTGATAGCTAAGAATGAACAAGAAAAGATAATTGTTTTAAATCAATATAGATTTCCAGTTGAAGAATATATTTTAGAATTCCCATCAGGTACTATTAAAAATAATGAAAAGCCAATATCGACTATAAGAAGAGAACTCATAGAAGAGACTGGCTATTCTTCAAAAAGTTTCAAATATTTTGGAGAAATCTTTGAGTCGCCATCTTATTCTAATGAAAGAATACATTTGTTTTTAGCTAACAATATTTTTAAAGAGGCTAATTTATTAGATAAAGATGATGATGAGGAAATCGAAGTTTTATTTTTTAGTAAAGAGAAAATCAGAGATTTAATTTACTCTGGAGTAATAAAAGATTCAGCTACAATAGCCTTTTTTTTTAAAGTTTATGATTTAATCTAAATACTAATTTATTTTAAAAAAATAAATGTTTAAAAATATTTTTTATATCATTTACTGAATTCAGTATGAAATCTGCTCCTGAAATCTTTAGTTTGGATTCATATATTTCTCTCGCTTTTAAACTGTTTTTTAAATGCAAATGTGGTGGAGCGACAGCAAGACTTATAAATTTCTGCTCTGGAATTATTTTTCTTGAATTAATAATTGTTTTAACATCTGCTACCGTATCTCCAATATATGCTATGGGAGGAGCTGATCTTCCAAGCTCTTGATTAAGTAATTTTTTAGATAAATAAATGAAACCTTTAGGATCAGGTTTATCTGGAGCTTCTCCCATCGCGACTAGCGGAGGATTCAGAAGTTTTAATTTATTCTTTAATATATATTCAGCTGATGCCCTTTCTGCTCCACTTACAAAACCCCACAAAATACTATTTTTAGTTAGTTCGCTAAAAATATTTTTCTCGATAAGAATTTTTTCGTTTTTTATAAATCCTGTCCAAATTTCTGATTCTAGAGGTGATTTCAAACCAAAATATAAATTTTCAAAATGGCAAACTAATTCTTTCCTTGTTGGAGGTGTAATAGTTAATCTATTGCTTACTATGTGTCTTTTTATTAGTTCTAAACTTAAATCCCAGTCATTGTTCCAAATCCCTTCATTTTTTATTTCATCAATTTCGAAAATACTTGGTTCCCAAAAACAATAATGCTTTACTGTTTTTATAATTGACATTCTATAGCT
>QCNI01000028.1 GCA_003213255.1 Prochlorococcus sp. AG-424-P16 | reverse complement strand
ATTAAGACTCAATCATGTTGGTGATTGGGGGACACAATTTGGCATGCTTATTACTCAGCTCAAAGATTTATATTCAAATGATCTAGAAGAAATAGGAAAGATCAAGATAAGTGATTTAGTTGAATTTTATAAAGAATCAAAAAAAAGATTTGATAACGAATCTGAATTCCAAAAAAGATCTAGAGAAGAAGTAGTTAAGTTACAAAGTGGGGATATTAAATCGATTAAAGCTTGGAAATTATTATGTGATCAATCAAGGAAAGAATTTGATGAAATCTATAAAAATTTAAAAATAAAAATAAAAGAAAGAGGTGAATCTTTTTATAATCCCTTCTTAAAAACAGTTATTGATGATTTGAATTTAAAAAATATATTAGTAGAAGATCAAGGAGCAAAATGTGTATTTTTAGATGGGATGACTAATAAAGAAGGCAAACCTTTACCGCTAATTATTCAAAAAAAAGATGGAGGTTTTAATTATGCCACCACAGATCTTGCTGCTATAAGATACAGATTCAATAAACCTCCTAATGGCGATGATGCTTCAAGAATTATTTATGTAACTGATCATGGGCAAGCAAATCATTTCGCTGGAGTTTTTCAAGTTGCAAAAAAAGCACAATGGATTCCTGAAAATTGTCAAGTAGACCATGTCCCTTTTGGGTTAGTTCAAGGAATTGATGGCAAAAAACTAAAGACAAGAGAAGGGGAAACAATACGCCTAAAAGATTTATTAAATGAAGCAGTTAGAAGAGCAAAAGAAGATTTATTAAAAAGATTAGAAGATGAAGATCGTTATGAAACCGAAGAGTTTATAGCAAATACTTCAAGAATTATTGGATTAGGAGCTGTTAAGTATGCAGATTTAAGTCAAAATAGAATTACCAATTATCAATTTAGTTTTGATAAAATGCTTTCCCTTAATGGTAATACTGCTCCTTATCTTTTATATACACTTGTAAGAATTTTAGGAATTAAAAGAAAAAATGATTTTGTTTATGACTCTAAAGATTTTCAGTACGTAAATTATGAACATAAATCTGAGTGGAAACTTATCAGAAAATTACTTAAGTTCGATGAAGTCATAATTTCTATTGAAAAAGACTTAATGCCAAATAGATTATGCAATTATCTGTTCGAGCTATGTCAGACTTTTAATAGATTCTATGATCAAGTTCCAATCCTCAAAGAAGAAAAAAATATAAAAATTTCTAGGCTTAATTTATGTGACCTAACTGCAAAAACACTAAAATTAAGCTTAGAGCTTTTAGGAATTGAAACTTTAGAAAGAATGTAATGAATAATTTTGATCCATTAAATAATCTTTTCCCAAAACCAAGAGAAGAAATAATAAATATGCAGTCTTATTCTGCACCTTTAGAAGATAGAAGAAATTTACTCCGCTTAGACTTTAATGAAAATACTTTAGGTCCAAGTCCTAAGGTTTTAGAGGAATTGCAAGCGATAAAATTAGATGAGATTTCAATTTATCCAGAATATAATTTTTTAAAAAAATTTTTATGTGATAAATATCTTGATTCAAGAAAATTTGGTAATGATGAAATCGGAATTTTCAATGGAGCAGATGCAGCAATAAATGCAATTTTCAATTGCTTTGGAGAAAAAGATCAAATATTTCTAACCACAAATCCAACTTTTGGTTACTATTCTCCTTGTGCAGAAATCCGAGGAATGAAAAAAATAAGTTGTTCTTACATTGGAGAAAATTTTCTATTCCCCATCGAAGAATTTAGGGAAAAAATAATAAAGCATAATCCAAAGTTAATATTTATTTGCAATCCAAATAATCCAACAGGAACTGTTCTAAGATCTCATGAAATAATTAATTTAGCCAATATCAATAACGATTCATTAATAGTTGTTGATGAACTATATGAAAAATTTAATGGAGATAGTCTTCTTGAATCGATAGATTTTGAAAAGAATAAAAATATACTAATAATCCAATCTCTTTCAAAAACTGCAGGTCTAGCTGGTTTAAGAATAGGTTTTACTTTTGGCAATAAAAGTTTAATTCAGTACATTAATAAAGTTACAGGACCATATGATGTAAACAGCTTTGCTATAACAGCTGCATTAGCAGCACTTAAAGACAAATCATATATTGATAATTATGTTTTAGAAGTAAAAAAGGCGAGGGAATGGATTTTAAATAAATTTAAATCAACAAAAATCAGAACTCACTTTGGTGGAGGTAATTACTTCTTAATTTGGCCAAAAAAAGATCCTAAAATCTTAATACAAAAGATGAGAGAAAAAGGTATTCTTATTAGAAGTATGGAAAACAAAAAAGATATCTATAATTCAATAAGGGTTAGTATTGGAACTAAAGAACAAATGATGTTTTTCTGGGACAATTACAAGATATTAGATTTAAAAAATTAATTACTGAAAATATAAATTGTATTTTGATCGATTCTTTTAGGTTTTATTTGAAAATTTTTTCCAACATATCTTACTTTAAAATCTTTCATATTTTCAATAAATAAATCAGCATTTGAGAAATCACATTCTTTATTAATTTTTTTGCCGCGTTCAAAGTGAACAGGAATAACTACTTTAGGTTTTAAGATTTTAACTATTTTTGAGGCTTCTTTACCATCGTAAGATTTTATTCCTCCTCCAATTGAAATAAACAATATATCTGGACTAGACAAAATAATTTGATTGTTTATATCAATATCACCAGCAGCTCCTCCCATATGAACAATTTTAAGATCATTCTGCTCCCAACTCCAAACAGTTGCCATCCCAAATCTTCTTCCATCTACTCTGTCATGTGGTACAGAAATTCCATTTAATAAAATATCCTCAAATTGATAGATTCCTGGCTCAACGAACATTAATTGATCAGTAGGGTTATATCCTTCATCTGGAAGCCTAGAACTAGCCAAGATAAAATCTACATTGACTTCTTTTGGCTCCTGTAAATTACTTGCACAACCTATTGCTTTAAAGGGATTTATAAGAATAGATTTATCTGGACTAGTAATTATAAAACTACTATGTCCCAAACTTTTTATTCCTAAATTCCTTGCCAATAATGAGGTAGGTAAAAAAGAACTAACTAATATCAAAAATAAAAAGTTTTTAATTTGAGAAATCATAATATTAATTTTTTTTTATTTTACTTTTGTTCAGCCATTTTTAGAAAATTACTAATTAATTTATGACCAAATTGCGTCAACACACTTTCAGGATGGAACTGTACCCCATGTAAATGTTTATATTCTTTATGAGAGATAGCCATTATTGTTGAGTCTTCTAATGTCGCAGTTATGTCGAAACAAGATGGTAAAGAACTTGAATCAACTATAAGACTATGGTATCTAGTAGCCACAAATGGAGTCTCGATATCTTTAAACAATCCTTTTTGATTATGAAATATTTTGGATGTCTTACCATGCATAAGTTCTTTCCCAACTATAACCTTACCTCCAAAAGCTTGGGCCAAAGCTTGATGACCTAAACAAACTCCCAATGTCGGAATATTTTTAGATAATTTTTTTAGAATTGGCAGACAAATTCCAGATTCATCTGGATTGCCTGGACCTGGAGATAATAGAATTCCAGCAGGATTTAGTTTAATAATTTCTTCTAAAGTAATTTCATCATTTCTTTTAACTATTAATTCTTTAGTTATTCCATGCTCAACTGAAAGTTCTCCTAAATATTGAACAAGGTTATAAGTAAAACTATCGTAATTATCAATAACAAGAAACATATTTATATTGATTTAAAATAACAACTTTATTTTAGGAACAAATATATATACAGCAATAATAACAGAATTAATGGAAGCTAATAATACTGCTCCTGCAGAAGTATCTTTTGAAATTTTAGCCAAAATACTAAATTCTTTTTTCACTACTAAATCAACGATTGCTTCAATAGATGTGTTCAATATTTCAAATATTAAAACAGACATTATTGTTGCAATCAAAATAACATAATTACTTAGACTAATTTTGAGTAATAAACCAATTATTAAACTTGTAACTGCAAAAATTAATTGAATTTTAAAATTTCTTGAAGTTTTTAATACATAACTAATACCACTGAAAGCATACTTAAAACTTATAAGTACATTACTAGAAGTTTTGTATGATTCTTTTCTATTTCCTAAATAGTTTATTTTTTTTTCCATTGATTTTAATCTAATCGTGTAATTAAATATTCTTGGAAATTTAACATATTTTCTAAATCATGCTCATTATTATGTTCCCATCCCAAAAGATGTAAAAATCCATGACTAGCCAACCAGATCATCTCTCTATAGATTGAATGTTTATATTCATAAGATTGTTCAAGTGCCATCTCTAATGATATAAATATATCTCCCAACTCTATATGATCTAAATTATTTAGAGATTCATCAGAAATAATTGGAAAAGATAGAACATCAGTTGGACCATTTTTTTGCATCCATTTCTTATTCAAAGAAGCAATTTCTTGATTAGATATTATCTGTAGGCCTAATGAAAAAGATTTTTTTTCAAAAATATAATTTGGTAATTCATAATCCTTTTTTTTTAATATTATATTTATCCAAGATGAAAAAACTCTCTCCCAAAAAATAGATTCAAAAATAAGCTTACTTTTAGTATCTTTTAACTTATTTGAAAATTGAGAAAAATCATTACATTGAAAAACCAAATCTAAATTTATTTCAGAAATAATTTTTTCTGTCATAGATTCTTATACAGGAATATTGGGCTTACCTATTGTGGCTACAAGTATTAATATCCCAATTAAAACTAGAAAGGTTATTGAAAAATGAGAAATACTTTTTGAACCCTTCCTTACCATATTTCTCATAGCTAGCTTTATAAAGCTTGGAGGAGCAACTCTTTTTTCTATATTTTCGTTTTTATTTTTCATTAGTTATTCAATAGATTCGTTAGAAGAAATATTCATGCGTAATAATTCATGAATAAATGGTTCAAGTCCACCATCTAAAACACTATCTAAGTCTGTTGTCTCCTTCATAGTCCTGAGATCTTTTACCATTTGATAGGGGTGGAAAACATAATTTCTTATTTGATTGCCCCATGCAGCTTCCACAATATCACCTTTAATATCAGCAACTTCTGCAGCTCGTTGTTCTTTAGCAATCACTAGTAGTTTAGACTTAAGAAGCAACATAGCTTTTTCTTTATTTTGTAATTGAGATCTTTCTTGGGTACATCTTACTGAAATCCCTGAAGGCAAATGAACAATTCTCACCGCTGTTTCTACTTTATTAACATTCTGTCCTCCAGCCCCACCTGATCTACTTGTTGTAATTTCTAAATCTTTTTCAGGTATATCAAGTGAAATATTGTCATCTAATTTTGGCATAACCTCAACCCCAGCAAAGCTGGTTTGTCTTTTACCATTAGCATTGAAAGGAGAAATTCTTACTAATCTATGAGTTCCTTTTTCATGTTTTAGATATCCATATGCATATTTTCCAACAATTTCAAACGTTACATTTTTAATACCTGCTTCTTCTCCTTGAGATAATTCATTAATGACAAGGCTCATTTGATTATTATCGACCCATCTTGAATACATTCTCAATAAGATCTCTACCCAATCTTGCGCATCTGTTCCCCCCGCACCTGCATTAATAGAAACTACTGCTCCTTCCTTATCGTATTCACCACATAACAATCTTTCAAATTCCCATTTATCTAAATTCTCTCTTAATTTTTTTAGGCCCTGTTTGGATTCCAAAATCATTTCCTCTTCTGGTTCTAAAGAATAAAGCTCAAGAGAGGCATTAGCGTCAGAAATAAAAGTTTTCCATTTATCCAACAATTCTAGTTGAGCCTTAACATCATCAAGGATTAACATTTGTTTTTTCGCTTCTTCTTGATTCTCCCAAAATTCAGGCTGAGAAGAAATTTGCTCTAACTCTCTCCTTTTCGCTTTTAATCTTGGAACGTCAAAGACAATCCTGAGCATTACCCAGGCGCTCTGTTAGTTCCGAAAGATCTTTTTTGAAATCTGTAATATCTATCAAAATAGAATTTAATCATTATTTATAATCTAACAGGCACTTTTGTTTAATAGTATAAACTAAGTATTATTTTAAAAAAATGTCCAAAGTTGAAATTTATACTTGGCAATATTGCCCATTCTGTATTCGAGCAAAATCCCTACTCAAGAAAAAAAATATAAATTTCACAGAATATAAGATTGATGGTGATGAAGATGCCAGAGCATTGATGACTGAAAGAGCTGATGGTAGAAGAACATTACCACAAATATTCATAGATAACCATGGTATTGGAGGCTGCGACGATCTCTACACATTAGAAAATGAAAATAAATTAGACGCTTTACTAGGCTAGATCTTATGAAATTTCTATTCGTAATAGATCCAATAAAAAATATAAACCCCTTAAAAGATTCATCTGCTGCTTTAATGCAAGCATCATCCAAAAAAAATATTGAAATCTGGAGTTGTACTCCTCAAGATCTTGAAGCTAGAGGTGATGAAGTATGGGCTTCTTCCATAAAAGTTGAAGTCAATCCGTGGATTTTTTTAAAAGAGAATGATTGCATCCCCCTCGCCGAATTTAATTGCATTTGGATGAGAAAAGATCCTCCTGTAAATGAGGCTTATTTGTATGCAACACATCTTTTAGAAGTTGCCGAAAGAAAAGGAGTAAAAGTAATTAATAAACCTTCATCATTAAGAGCATGGAATGAAAAGTTAGGTGCTTTGAGATACAGCCACTTAATGGCACCTACAATAGTTGCTAGTAAGGTAAAAGATCTTATTAATTTTGCAAATATAAATAACGAAGTAGTCATAAAACCTCTAGGAGGAAAAGGTGGTCAAGGTGTTATAAGGATAAATAAAAATTCTCCAGGAATTAAATCAATCATTGAATTAATCACTTCTCAAGAAGAATTACCCGTTATGATGCAAAAATTTATTCCTGAAGTCATAGATGGTGATAAAAGAATAATTATCGTAAATGGTGAAGCAATTGGATCTATAAATAGGATTCCTCAAGGAGGCGATTTTAGGAGTAACTTAGCGATGGGAGGGAAAGCTGAACCAACATTATTAACAGAAAAAGAAAAAAGTATCTGCTCAGAATTATCTCAACACTTCAAAGATGAAGGTTTATTTTTTGTAGGTATTGATGTAATAAATGGAATGCTGAGCGAGATTAATGTCACCAGTCCAACAGGTTTAAGAGAAATAGAAAATTTATCCAATAAGAATGTCTCAGTGGAAGTAATTGAAAAATTAGTGGAAATTATTTAGGATTTTTGGTAAAAATTATTTGTTTTACTATAGATTCAAATTTTAATTTAATCTCATCTATTTCTTTATCTAAAACTGAACCTGAAACTATACCTGAACCGGCAGTAAATTCAATATTTTCCTCAATATATCTTGCGCCTCTTATGGCTAAAATAAATGATGCATTTCCTGATGCATCAACCCAACCCATTGGAGAAGCATAATTTCCTCTAGGAAAAGACTCAAGAGTATTTATCCAATCCAATGCTGCATTTTTTGGGTATCCACAAACAGCCGGAGATGGGTGTAAGTTTTTAAGTAATTCAAAAGGACATATATTTTCAACTTTCGAGAAAATAATTGTTTGCAAATGAGAAATATCTCCAAATGAATTTACCCTGATATCACTTTTTTTAAAGTTTTTTATTTTTGAAACTTCTAAACATTTAATCAAATACTTTGTTACGTAATTATGTTCCTTTAAGTCTTTAGTACTTTTTAGTAGTTTCTTGAAATTTGTATTAGTAGAGATAGTTCCAGCGAGAGCCTCCAAAGTTAAATTAGGTTTAGTAAAAGAAAATAATTTTTCTGGAGATGCTCCAAACAAAATATCCTTACTATTTCTTTTCCAAACGTATCTGCAAGTATTTGAATGATTCTTTTTTAATCTTTTTAAAATTTCTACTAAATCTAATTTATCTTTAAATTTTATTTTAACCCTATTCGCTAAAACTATCTTTTCGAGAATACCTTTTTCTACTAATTGAATTCCTTTATTTATTACTTTTTTGAAATTTGTATTAGAAGTTTCTAAGGAGTGCAAGAAATAATCAATAATAGGAAAATCAAAACTAGTTTTTAAGCCAGATGATTTTATTAATTCTGGCTCAGAATTAATAACTTGATTTCTAATTGTCCATATTTCTTCAATTAATGTTCTTAATGATGATTTTCCTTCAACATGACCATTGATTCTTAACCAGCAATTCTTATCACTTTTAGTAATTAATATTTTTGGCAAGATGGCTTCCAAACTAGGGATATCTGAAGGTAAATTCTTATTATTCAAATTTTCAGAGAAAGAAAATAGATAAATTATTTTTGAAAGTGCAGAATAATGCGATTCATTTGTTAAGTTAATTAAATTTTGAAAATTCTCAGAATTAAACTCTTTTGCTACCTCAAATCTTTTTGGACCATCTAGAGTTATATATTTACACTTCTCGAAAGCTATATATGAAATGCCATCGGATTCCTCCCAAAATGAAGAAAAAGGATATTTATTTATTAACAATTCATAAACTTGAAATAAATCAATACAAGGAATCTCAACACAAATACTTACTAATCCAGAATTTTCAACTTTCTTATCGAAAGAAGAAAATACATCTTTTAAAAAATCTGTTAAATTTAAATCATTTTTCATTACTTATTGAAAATAACTAAAAATCATGCAATAAAGTAAAAAATGTAACTCAATTTATAAACTTCATTTAATAATTATCTAATTTTGTGTGTTAATTAAAAATGGAAAAAGATAAAAAAAAATTATGGAGACAAGCAATAAAATGGCCTCTTTATTCTGTTGCAATACTTCCAGTTTTAATAACAGGAGCTTATTTGCTCAATGAATATGAAAAGGTAAAAATTTATAATCTGATTGCATTTACTTTAGCTGCAATTTTGATATTACTTTGGGAAAATCTAACTAATGATTTATTCGACGCAGAAACAGGAATCGATGAATTTAAATTCCATTCAATTGTAAATCTTGTAAAAAATAAAAAAATAATTTCATTTATTGCATATACATCTTTAGTTTTTGGTTTATTAATAATTTCAATTATTTCAGTATCAACAAGTATAAATATTTTGATTTTGGTGGCAGCTTGCTGCTTCTTAGGATATTTATATCAGGGTCCTCCTTTTAGATTTGGCTATAAAGGTTTAGGAGAACCATTATGCTGGCTTGCATTTGGACCTTTTGCTTACTCTGCAGTCTTAATTGCGCTAAATCCATCAAATATTTTCTTTGAAGATATTCCATGGAAAGTTTCTTTACTACTTGGTTCAGGACCTTCCTTGGCAACAACTCTCGTATTATTTTGTTCTCATTTTCATCAAATTTCTGAAGATAAAAAGCATGGGAAAAACTCACCTTTAGTTCGCTTAGGGGCAAAAAAAGGTTCTCAATTTGTGCCTTGGATAATTTTTACAATATATATTTTTCAACTTTTCACTATATTTAATGGATTTATTCCAGTGTTTTGTATCCTTTATTTGATAAGTTTCCCTCAAGCAATAAGACTTATAAATTTATTAAGATCTTCATATAAAAACCCTAGCGCAATAAAAAATTGTAAATTCATCGCAATAAAATTTCAAACTCTTAATGGAGTTGGCTTAATCACAGGATTAATATTTAATTACTTGCTTAATAAATGAACTTAATATTTCAAAAAAAATCTTATAGCTTTAAGTTATCCTCCAAATTAGAAAATTCTAAAACCACTTACCATAAAAAATCGGGTTGGATAATTAAATTAACAAGTAATGATAAAAAAATTGGGTTTGGAGAAGTTTCACCACTTCATAAAGAAGACTTAAAAAAGTGTGCGAAACAACTAAATATGATCCCTTCGTATTTAGAAGTATTTAATTTATCTGAGCAAATAAATATTTTTCACCCATGCATTCAATCTGCAATAAATTCTGCATTAGCCGAAATAAATGGAAAAATAATTTTTAAAGAAAACTACTACTTTGATGAAATTGATAAAACAACCATATTGTTAAATCATGAAAATGTAGTTTCAGATCTAAATGAAATTAAAAAAAGACAATCTGATATTGGAAAATCATTAACCATAAAATGGAAAGTAGCATTAAAAAATAATCATGAGGAAGAAGCAAGTTTAGAAGAAATCTTAAGCCAAATAGGCAATAATATTAAGTTAAGAATAGATGCTAATGGTTCTTGGGGAAGAGAGATAGCTAATAGATGGGCTGATATTTTGAAAGATAACAAAAATATAGATTGGTTAGAACAACCTCTATGTGTTGATGATATTGATGGACTGACAGAACTCAACAAAAAAATCCCTATAGCTTTAGACGAATCACTTTTAAAATTTCCAAATTTGATTGATAAGTGGAAAGGTTGGCAAATTAGAAGGCCTTCTCAAGAAAATAATCCAGTTAAGCTTTTAAGAGAATTAGAAAATAAAAAAGCTTTAATATCTATAAGTACCTCATTTGAAACTGGTATAGGGAAGAGATGGCTTTATCATTTATCGTCTCTACAATTACAAGGACCAACTCCAAAAGTTCCTGGTTTAGCAATGAATAAATTCCCTAATTCTTTTCTATTTTTAAATGAAGCAAAAAAGATATGGGATCAACTATGAAAAACAAAATTCATACTATTGAAGTTGAAAATAACGAAATTCAATCTGTAGAGAAAATTATTGAAAAAATTAGAGAGAATAAAATTATTTATGTAAAAAACAAATTTTATGAAGACAAAGATTTATTAGATTCAATTCCTGAAAATGGGCCAGCAATTATCTTAAACAGTAGTGGTAGTTCTGGAAAACCAAGAAAATGTTTACACCATTTAGATAATCTTAAATTATCTGCAGCTACATCAGGTCAATGGCTAATAGAGCAAGGATTTGAATTGCAAAACTGCTTAATTTTAAATACTTTACCCCTGAACCATATAAGTGGATTAATGCCAATTTTTAGAAGTCAATCTTGGGGATGTGCTTGTATAAATATTTCTCCGAATTTATTAAAAAAAACTCGAGAACTTTTACTTTTCACAATTAAATCTAAAAAAAACAAAAAACACCTGATTACATCATTAGTGCCTACCCAATTAAAAAGACTTTTAGCTCAAAAAGATGGAATTAGTTGGCTGAAAATTTTTGATCTAATTTGGGTAGGTGGAGCTTCAATTTCAGACGAAACTCTAAAACAATGTATAGAAGAAAAAATAAAATTAGCACCTTGTTACGGCTCAACTGAAACAGCAGCAATGGTTACAAGTTTAAAACCAAAAGAATTCTTAATGG
>QCNI01000027.1 GCA_003213255.1 Prochlorococcus sp. AG-424-P16 | reverse complement strand
CAGCAAAAAAAGGAATCGATTGGGCAAAAAAAGTCTTTAAAAACTCCCCTGGATTAATGATAAGTATTAGTGATGGTAATGATATCCACTTTCGAAAAGCAAAATTTGATCCTTTAAAATGTCCCCCTAGGTGTCCTAGACCATGCGAAAAAGTATGCCCCACCTTTGCAATTGATAATTTCGGAATTAAAAAGAGTAAATGTTATGGATGTGGAAGATGTTTAAATAGTTGTCCTCTTAATCTAATTAGTGAATATGAATATAATTTGTCAAAAAATAATTTAGCATCAACACTTCAAAAAATAAGGCCTAATGCATTAGAAATTCATACAGAAATCAATCGCCTAGATTCTTTCACAAAAGTTGTAAGTATCCTTAAAAGTTCTGGAATGAAATTAGACAAGATATCTATTAGTTGTGGATTAAATCAATCTTTCAAAAAAGCCCAAGAGCCTGAAGATCTTTTGAAAGCTCTTTGGGAAAGATATGAAATTCTGAATGAGCTAGATATTCCGCTTATTTGGCAACTAGATGGAAGGCCAATGTCTGGAGATCTTGCTCCTACAACAAGTAGAGATGCTGTTAAGTTGTTTGAAAAAATCGGTTCAGATCTTCCACCTGGATTAATTCAATTAGCAGGAGGAACAAATGAAAAAACTCATGAATTGTTGAATTCAAATAATCTCCCAGATGGAATAGCATTTGGAAGTGCTGCAAGAAAAATTATGCAGCCCCTTATTGAATTTGCTCACAAAAATAACAAAAAACTCTATGAATATCCTGAAATAATGGGTTTGGCGATCAAAAAAGCTCAGAAATTTCTAGAGCCATGGAAATCGAGCTCATTCAAATAATATTTTTATTTTTCAAAACTAGCGCCATGTTTATCAAAAATTTGTATTTTTTGGATAGAAAAAAATCTTTTGATGTATTAAAATGGTAATTCAATGGGCCGTCGCCAAGTGGTAAGGCATCGGGTTTTGGTCTCGACATTCCTAGGTTCGAATCCTAGCGGCCCAGTTCTAATATTCAATTGGTGTCTTCTCAAAAAATTTTTCTATTTGATTTTGATGGAGTAATAGTTGATGGAATGGAAGAATATTGGCATAGCTCCTTGCTGGCCTGTGAAAGATATTTAGATTCACCCAACATCACTATTGATAAAAAACTTTATCAAGGAGTACCAAATTCTTTCAAAGAAATTAGGCCTTGGGTTAAATATGGTTGGGAAATGATTCTAATTGTTCACGAAATTATAAAAACAGAAAATCCATTAAAAAGTGATAATAAAAATGATTTCATTAATAATTATCATCAAAATTGCCAGAGGATATTAAACGAAAATTCCTGGATAGCAGAAGATATACAAAAAATGTTAGATAAGTCTCGCAAGTACCAAATTGATAAAGATTTTAAATCGTGGGTAAATTTACATAAACCTTTTTTTGAAATTATAAATTTTATGAAAGAATTAAGCAAAAGAGGAATAAAAACTGGAGTTATAACAACTAAAGGTAAAATATTTGCAGAAAAAATTCTTAAACAATTAGATATTTTTCCAGAATTTATTTTTGGTTATGAATCAGGAACAAAAATCAAAATAGCTGAAAAACTTACACAAACTTATGAAATTTTAGGCTTTATAGAAGATAGAAAAAAAACACTAATCGATATTAAACAAAATTCAGAAACTTCTCACATTCCATGCTTCCTAGCTGATTGGGGATATTTGAAAGAATCAGATAAAAATAAGTTAAGTAATGAAATCAAATTATTAAAATTAGGAAACCTTGGAGAATTAGTTGCAATTTAAAGATAATCAGCTAGAGTACAGATGTACTATAGTTTGTATTTATGAAGTTTGGTTTAAATAAAAATTTCCAAATTTAGAATAATTACAAGAACTTTAACCGATAAATCAAACAATGAGCCTTGAAGAAAAGAAAAAAACTGAATCAAAAGAAAAAGACAAGGCATTAAGTCTTGTCTTAGGTCAAATAGAAAGAAATTTTGGACGAGGTTCAATAATGAGACTTGGTGACGCCTCAAGAATGAAAGTAGAAACAATATCTACTGGAGCCCTCACATTAGATTTAGCCTTAGGAGGAGGCTATCCAAAAGGAAGAGTAGTAGAAGTTTACGGACCAGAAAGTTCAGGAAAAACTACATTAACGCTTCACGCGATTGCGGAAGTCCAAAAAAACGGAGGAGTAGCTGCATTTGTAGATGCTGAGCATGCACTCGATCCAGTTTATGCGGCCTCTTTAGGTGTTGATGTTGAAAATTTGTTAGTTTCACAGCCAGATACTGGTGAAATGGCTCTAGAAATAGTTGACCAACTTATAAGATCGAGTGCGGTAGATCTTGTTGTTGTTGACTCGGTCGCAGCGCTAACCCCAAGGGCCGAGATAGAAGGAGAGATGGGAGATCACGTAATTGGAAGCCAAGCAAGGCTAATGAGCCAAGCAATGAGGAAAATAACAGGAAATATTGGCAAATCTGGATGTACGGTAATATTCCTGAATCAATTACGCCTAAAAATTGGCGTTACATACGGCAATCCAGAAACAACCACAGGAGGTAATGCATTAAAATTTTACGCCTCAGTAAGACTTGATATCAGAAGAATTCAAACTCTTAAAAGAGGTACTGAAGAATATGGCATAAGAGCAAAAGTGAAAGTAGCAAAAAACAAAGTTGCGCCACCATTTAGAATTGCAGAATTTGATATTCTCTTTGGAAAAGGTATAAGCACAACAGGATGCTTATTAGATTTAGCAGAAGAGACTAATATCATCATAAGGAGAGGTGCTTGGTATAGTTATGAGGGAGAAAATATTGGACAAGGAAGAGATAATACAATTATTTGGCTTGATCAAAACTTAGAAATCAGGAATAAAGTAGAATCTATTGTTAAAGAGAAATTAACAGAAGGAACTGAAGTCAGTTCTAATTCAATGAAAGCATTAAATAGCAATCCCGCTAATACAATCGCTGTTAATGATATAAAAACAGTAGCTTAGATTTATAGAGAATCAGCTAAAGTCCACCATCCAGCAGCAGGGCCTATAAATCTCACTACAATCCATAAGATAACTAACCCTCCAATTCCAAACCAACTGGCCTTAATACTTAATTTAATTAAGTTATCTCTTTGATTGATTGTAAAGGGAAGCCATTCAAATAATCTCGGAGACTCATCAATTTTAGTTTTAGTATTATTTTTTTTTGGAGGTAAACCAAGTATTTTGCGTCTTTTTGCTTCTCCCATATCTCTTTAGTTATTTACAAAATCATAACCTAATCAAAAGGTAGCATATAGTTAATTTTTTTTGAGGGTTGAATGTTTTGCAAAAGTAATCTTCCCCAGTTTCTTTTATTTACTCTTCCATCTAAGATTATTAACTTACCTGAGTTTCTTCTTAAAGGAGAAATAGATCTTTCAAGTTTAATTCTCGCTTGAGGAAGAAAGAAGTCTCTAAACCAATCCTGAGAAAGTTTCTTTTTGTGCGAGACTGTAATTGCATTAATAGGTTCTGACATATTCGGAATAGGAAGTAAAGGAATAATAATTTGTTCTGGAATTTGAATTAAATAAGAATTCATAATCCACCAGTCAAAACTAGAGCAAAGAATTTCATTTTTACCAGAGGGAATTGTCTCTAGCAATACCCTCTTCCCGTAGTTAGAAGCTAAATCTGTAGCAATATTAGTTTTCAAATCAATATCATCAGAAAGAACTAAAGTTAAACCCTTTCTAAAAAGTATCAACTTTTTGCATTTATCCAAGATTGAATTTGTAAAAAGGGGATTATTAGGAAGCAACTGTTTAGAGGGTATGTATAGTGAAATCTTTTTCTCTTCAAAATTACTTTTAAAATTAATAACCAAATCAATATCTAAACTGTGTTTTTTAAAATACATTTGGAAAAAATTATCTTTTCTCAATGCTGATAAAAAAACAAATTTATTATTTAAAAAAAATTCCTTAATGTAAGAAAGTTCATCTATTGGCTGCAAATACAAAGTCCAATCTAAATTTTTATCGTTTAACTTTACCCAGCACGCCCAACCTTTAGATAATGCTTTATTAACCCTTAAAAATTTATCAGAAAAAAAAGAATTTTCATGAAAAAAGTTTGAAAAAAAACTTATTTCTTTTTCATTTAAGTTGATATAACTATTTCCTAAAACCTTTCTCATGAAGAACTTTTTCTTCAATGAATCATATATTTTTATAAATTTTTGATTGATTAATTCAAATTCATTAAAATTTTTTGTCCAATCCTTTTTAAGCAAGGAAATTCTAAAATGATTTTTTAAATCCTCTTTTATATCTTCTATTCCAGAATAAACTATTCGATGATTTCTAAGATTACGAGAATTGGGATCATTAAGTAAATTTTGGATTGTTATCAAACGAATATGATGATTTGCAAAAATAAGTTGATCATCTTTCAAAATAAAATTAAAACCTAGATTTCTCATTGAATCAATCTGAAATTGGCTTATAAATTGAATTTTTTCTTTAGATAAAATAAAAGTTGAATCCTCTTCTTTTAAAAATAAAGAAATCAAAATTGGAGGTAGCCAATCATAGCTAGAGAAAATTTCTGAATTTATTAGATAAGTAGAATCATTTTCAATACATTTGGAAATTATTCTCCCAAAAGAATATACGTGTTCCCACTTAATATTTTGATCTCTCAAATAATTTTTCAAATATTGATGACTTAAAATTTCAAGCATTTATAATTTATTTAATTTCAAATACATACAAAAATTATTAACTTAATATACAAAAAATTGGTATCAATATAAGAGGGTCTTGAATTAATCAATCTATGAAAATTGGAATAGTAGGATTAGGTTTAATTGGCGGTTCTTTAGGATTAAAACTCCAAAGTCTAAATCATACAATTATTGGAATAGCAAATAATGCATTAAATGAAAAAAAAGCTAAGGATAAAAAACTTGCAAATTTTATTAGCTGTGATCTGAGCTTATTAAAAAAATGTGAGCTAATAATTTTGGCATTGCCCATTAAAGATTTGATCAGTCCGTCTCAACAATTAGTAGCATCAATACCTCAGGAATCAATATTAACTGATGTAGGCTCTGTAAAAGAACCAATTGTAAATACATGGGAAAGTTTACATCCTTTATTTATTGGATCTCATCCAATGGCAGGAACAGAAAAAAAAGGAGTTAATTCAGGTTTTGAAGGTCTTTTTAAAAACGCAAAATGGATTATTACCCCAACACAAAATAGTGATACTAATGCAGTCAGAACTATTTCCGAGCTCGTAAAATCAATGGATTGTGAAATTTGTCAAGCTTCACCAAAAGAGCATGATGAAGCAGTATCTCTAATTTCTCATTTGCCTATATTTTTAGCTTCCGCCCTTATAGAAACTGCGCAAACAAAAAATAATCAATCTTTATTAGAACTCACACAACAATTAGCTGCTACAGGATTTGCTGACACTTCCAGAGTTGGCGGAGGAAATGAACAACTAGGCTTAGATTTAGCTATTAATAATCAGATTAATGTTTTAAATTCCATAAATAATTTTAAAAATAAGTTGAATATACTGGAATCACTTATTAAAGAAAAAAATTGGGATTTACTTTCTAAAAAACTTTCTGAAGCAAAAGAAAACAGACAAAATTTTATAAACTAAAATTTTCTATACCTTTGGAAGATAAAATTTGCCTTGAAACCATTAATGCAGACTGGCTAACACCTGCAGTCCCCTCTCCTGGATAAATCGAATCTCCACATAACCATAAACCTTCAAAAGGTGTCCTACTTGATAATCCAAATAAACCGAAAATATCTGGATTTTGGCCAAGCCCTCCTACTATTCCATTAGGTCTTTTTGTCCATTTTTCAAAGCCCAATGGAGTTGCTAATTCCCTATGTAGCCATTTTTCAGGATCAATATCAAATTGTCTTTCCAATTCAAGGGATATTTTTTTCATAAAACTATTTTTCTTCTGTAAGTAAGTTTGTTTATCTAGATCAAACCAATCTTTAGTTTTGGTAAAGATACTGGCAATTAAAGTAACCTCACCTTTCGGCGCTCTTCCATCACCATCGTCACTAATTGATACAAATACCGAACAAAATTCTTTCGAAACAAATTGATAATGATTGGAGAATGTTTTTTTAATATGTTCCTTTTTTAACGCTGAATAAAAAACTAAAGCTCCACTTGGATCAGGCAAATTATCAAGTCGATATTTATAATTTTTTTTTCTTTCTAAAGGATCCTTCAAATGCTTGAGCAAAGATTGTGGAGGCGCGGTATAAATGACATCTTTTGCTTGGTAATTAAATAATTTTTTTTTCGAATTAGCAGATACTTGCCAACACATGTTTACATCGTCAAAAGTTATAGAATTAACTTCTTGTCCAAAAATTAAATTAACTCCAGTTTTAATCAATGAACTTTCTAATGATTCACTTAAAGACTGCATAGATTTTTTAAGATGCCAAAGACCATGTGGCTGTTGACACATCTGTAGAACAGTAGATCCATATAATGCTGCTGTATTATAAACATCTTCTTGAGAATAAAGTTTTAGTTGAAGATTTAAGAATTTAATCAAGCGCTCATTCTTAGATAATCCACAAATCCGCAATAAATCATAAATAGTAGATTTAAGTAAAATACCTGTTGCAAGGTTTGAAGGTACAAGTGCTTTAAAAAGTTGAGAAAAATCCCAAAAATTACTTATTGGTAATACAGGATTATTATTAGCAAATACCCAATTACTTTCATGTATGAGATTACAAAGTTTCCAAAACCTTTGACTCCCGGGAAACTGCATTTCTCGTTCAGCTATCCATTTACTTTTTTCATACCAAATTGTTATGGGATTACTACCATCATTCAAATCAACAATGCAAGCAGGATCTAAAATTGTAGCTTCTGGGGATGGAATATCTAAAAAATCAAAAATTCTAGAATGTATTCCTCCCTTCTCTAAACCCGCAACCTGAGTTGCTCCAACATCAAAAATATAATCCTTTCTTTTAAAAGTACCTGCACATCCTCCTGCTTGAGTATGAGATTCGATTAAAGTCACTGATAAGCCTTGTTTTGATAAAATCGCTGCAGAAGTTAGTCCTGCTATACCAGCGCCTACAACAATAACTTCAGACTTTCTCATTAAAATGCAAAAATTATCACCTATTGAAATTAACGAAATTTGTGAAGAATTAGGTGAAACCTATCCAAAAAGTATTGAACAAGTTCATGGTGGTGATATACATAGTTCTTGGCGAATAGAATTCTCAAACAAAAAGTTTTTTCTTAAAAGAAACATAAGAAACAAAAAATTTCTTGAATTTGAAAAATATTGTCTTCAAAATTTGAGTAAATATATTAATCAAGAAAATTTAGTTATTCCTGAAGTTATTGCATATAAAAATATAAAAGATATAGAAATTCTTTTAATTGAATGGATAGATATGCATAACTTTGACCAAAAAAAGCTTGGAAAAGGTTTAGGTGAATTGCACCTAAAATCAGCTGAATCTAATCCCAAAATGTTTGGGTTTCCAGTTGAGGGTTTTATCGGAACAACAGATCAGAAAAAAGGCTTTGAAGACAACTGGATAGATTGTTTTTTAAACTTAAGGATAATACCTCAATTATTAAGTCTTAAATCGAAGATTTTAGATAAAGAAATTATAAATAAAGTTGAAGAAAAAATTAAATCAGAATTACTGAATCACAAACCAATAAATTCTCTAGTCCATGGTGATTTATGGTCAGGCAATGCAGGGATGGACAAAAATGGGAAGGGTGTAATATTTGACCCTGCATCTTGGTGGGCAGATAATGAAGTAGATATAGCTATGACAAAACTATTTGGAGGTTTTAGAAAAGAATTTTATGAAGAATATCATAGAATTTTTCCTCTAAAAAACGGATTTGAAAAAAGAATTATTATTTATAATTTTTATCACATATTAAATCACGCCAATATGTTTGGAGGAGGGTACTTAAAACAAGTTCAAGATTACGTAAAAGTAATTCTTGCTATGTAATCTTGAACTACCCTAAATATGTCTTCTTAAGATTTTGTACTTTATCTAGAACAGCTTCACGATTTTCACTGGTACGAAGATTTTGCCAGCTCCATTGACCGACAACAATGACGCCTAGTAGTTCTAGTAAACCAGGAAGAATTGGGAAGAAGTTTATCGTGTCAATGACAACTTTAATTATTATCTGAGCTATTACGACAACAGCAATTATGCCTGCCGCCTTGCCGTACTTACCCATTTGAGTCCAATCAACATTACCAAGGGTTTCGTTGACTTTTCCCATAAAATCAGAGTACTTCTCTGAAAAACTTTTGGTTTCTGAGCTTGTATCGGAGCCGGAGTCTTGGTTTGACTCTGGAGTGTTATCACTCATGAATTCAGTAAACTTAATATATGAACCAGACAGTATCGGAAAAAACGTCTATTGACTACCTTTTTGTTGTGCAAAATTCCGAACCGAAACATTTTGTATTTTTTTAGAATCGTTGGTATGTAGGCTTTCTGAAGATATTTAAACGTAAAATAGATTTATAAAAACTTCACATTATCGTCTTGTTCTAACAAAAACATCAATAAATTAGAGCAATAAGAAAAATTTAAAAGTCTAAAAATTTTATTTTAATTATTATATTTTCATAGTTTAGCTCGCAACAATCAAAGGGATCTCAATGTTCAAAGATATAAAATTTAATTTCTTAAACTCTGATGAAGAAGAAAGATATCAAAAACACCTTACCCTCAAAGAGATAGGTTATGAAGGCCAACTAAATCTTAAAAACAGCTCAGTATTATGCATTGGAGCAGGTGGGCTTGGGTCTTCCGTTTTGCTTTATCTAGCTGCAGCAGGAATTGGGAGAATTGGAATAGTTGATAACGATAAAGTTGAAAAGTCTAATCTCCAGAGACAGATAATTCATGAAACAAATACTATTGGCGATCTTAAAATTGATTCTGCTAGGGAAAGAATTAAAAAATTCAACCCTAATTGTGAAATATTAACCTTTTCAGAGAGAATAAATCCTAAAAATGCTCTTGAATTAGTAAAGGAGTTTGATGTTATTTGTGATTGCTCGGATAACTTTGGCACAAGATATTTAATAAATGATTCATGCCTGATATTAAATAAACCCCTAGTCTTTGGAAGTGTACAAGGCTTTGAAGGACAAGTAAGTGTTTTCAATTTATGTAAAAATAGTCCCAATTTAAGAGACTTACTTCCAGAATCACCTTCAAAAAATGCTGCCCCTAGTTGTGCAGAATACGGCGTAGTAGGCGTTTCAACAGGTTTAATAGGAATTCTTCAGGTTAATGAAATTATCAAAATCATTTTGAAAAAAGGTAAAACTTTAGATGGGAAGATTTTAATTTTTGATCTATTGAATATGGATATAAAAAAATTAACTCTAAAAAGTGATCATTTAAATAAACGAATTAAAAATCTGTCTCAAAATAAGGACTTTTATAATATCGATGAATATTGTGAGAAAAATAATGAAATTAATACTATTAATGCTAACGACTTTAATAGTTTATATAAAGCAAAACCCAACAAAATTATTTTAATTGATGTTAGAGAATATGAAGAATTTTCTTCTTATGCAATAGAGGGATCTATATCAATTCCCTTAAGTCATTTGGACCAAGATTCTGACTTAAAATTTATTCAAAAAGAAAGTTTAAGTAAAGAGGTTTTGATTATATGTAAATCGGGTAAGCGTTCAGAAGAAGCATCTAGAATCCTGTCTAAATTCAAAATTCAGTCAAGATCTATTGAAGGCGGCATTGAAAAGTTAAAAAAAATATTGTGAAACTAATAATTTTAAGAATATTTAGTAATCTACACCTCTTTTTAAATCAACTCCAACATTTGCATAATGCTTATGACAAACCATTTCAGAGTAGACATCGGCAAGATCAAAGTATGAAGGTTCATTTTTACATCTCCCAGTAATGACAACTTCTGTGTCTGCTGGTTTTTTTAAGAGTGTTTGATGTATCGATTCAACAGGTAGCAGCTCTAAATCAACGGTTGGATTCAATTCATCTAATATTATTGTTTTATACAAACCAGACAAAATAGCAGCTTTAGCAATTTCCCATGCTCTTTCAGCCTCTACATAATCTATTGGTTGTTGCTGCCCTCTCCAGACGATAGCATCTCTGCCTGAACGCAAATGATCTACTAAATGAGGGTAACTCTCTCTCAAGGCTTCTATAGCAGCATCTTCGGTATAACCATTCCCACCTTTTAACCACTGTAATATTAAAACTCTATGACTTTTATCTTGAGATATTCCTTTACCGATAGCTTGAAGAGCCTTACCAAGTGCACTTGTGGATTTACCCTTTCCTTCACCTGTATAAATCTCAATTCCACCACTAGAACTACTTTGTCTGGTTTGTGTTGATAAGTTTCCTGTCAAACGTGGTCTCATTTCTGAATGGAGTTGGGATATTCTTACCAATGAGGAAGGAGCTGCCCTACCGGTAATAATTATTTCTAATCCATCTGGACGATTCTGAAGAGAGTCAACTACCTCATTGATATCAAGCATTCCCAAATCAAGAACTGGATTCAACTCATCTAGTACAACTACAGAATAAAGAGAACTAGCAATTGCTCCTTTAGCGATATTCCAACCTCTCTCAGCCTCACCAACATCAAACTTTGTGACTTGGTCAGTAGTAAAGAATTCAGATCTTCCTGTCCTAACATGGTCAATTAAATGTGGAAAGCCTCTTTGTAAAGCCTCTATAGCTGAATCCTCGTCATATGGCCTCTCAGGACCTTTTAAAAATCTTAGAAGTAAAACCCTTGATTGCCTTTTTTCGCATATACCTAATCCTATTGTCCTGAGAACTACTCCCAGAGCAGCCTGACTTTTTCCCTTACCTTCTCCATCATAAATATGCAATTGACCTTTTGATCTTTCCTGACTGCCACTTGCAGTAACGATTCCAATTCCTCTATTTCTACTGGTATTCGCCAATTGAACAAAATTAATAAAATTAATCTAATATATAAATAAGTTTATTATTAAAGACTTAATAAAAATTTCAACCTATTTATATGTACTTTCAATTTTAAAGTAATTAACATGTTCAATCAACTAGAAATTCTCTCTGATGAACAAAGTGAAAAGCTTTATACAATAAGAAAATACATCAAGAATCTTGAAAGTGTCTCTATTGCTTATTCCGGAGGGGTTGACAGTTCATTAGTAGCATCATTAGCATTCGAGCAATTAGGTAACAAAGCTATTGCAATAACTGGTATTTCTCCTGCATTAGCCAATACTCTTCGCGAAGAAGCAGAAAGTCAAGCAAAATGGATTGGAATAAAGCATTTAGAAATTAAAACATCAGAATTAGAACAATTAAATTACAGTAAAAATCCAAAGGATAGGTGCTTTTCATGCAAAAAAGAGCTTCACAAACATACAACTTACCTCTCTAAAAAACTTAATTGCAAAATTGTTTTAGATGGAGTCAATTTTGATGATCTGAAAGATTACAGACCAGGGATAAAAGCCTCAAAACAAGCAGGAGTTATTTCTCCCCTTGCAAAATTTAAATTCTCAAAACAAGACATTAGGGATGTATCAAAAGCATTAGGTTTTCCATGGTGGGATAAACCTGCTCAACCTTGCTTATCATCAAGATTTCCTTATGGCCATGAAATCACTAGTGGTCGACTAAAAATGGTTGAGAAAGCAGAAGAATACATTAAAGAAGGTGGCTTATCGGAGGTTAGAGTTCGATGCCAAGGCTCAACAGCAAGAATAGAAATCCCCCAAGATGACTTAAATTATTTTTTTAAAGAATATGATTTTAGTGAGTTAGTTCAATATTTTTCTAAGTTAGGATTTAATTGCACAAGCTTAGATCTGGAAGGACTAATAAGCGGAAAATTAAATAGATAAAAATTGTATTAAACAACAGTTCTGATTTGTGAAGATACTGGTAAGGGAGGATTTCGCTCTATAACACGCAAAGAATGTTCTTTAGCCATTAAAGAATCAATTAAATATTGACTAGCTAGTTCAGGCATCATATTTTGACCACATGTAAAAATATCCACTGCAGAATAATTTGATTCAGGCCAAGTATGTATTGAAATATGAGATTCTGCTAGTAATGCAATTGCAGTAACCCCCTGAGGCTCAAATTTATTACTTATCAAGTTTAAAACTGTTGCATTCGCCAATTTAGCAGCTCTGTTTAATATACAACGCAAAAAGGATTCGTCATTTAATTTTTCGCAATCGCATCTATAAAGTTCCAACAATAAGTGTTTACTTTTATGAATTAACTTTTGATCATCACTACATGAATTTAAAATTTGACTTTTTTTGTAGATTTCCATTTAAGAAATTTATATGAATTTAAGATTAGCTAAAAATTATGCATTTTTGAAATTATAAGTAAATCATTTGTGAAGAACCTAAGAAAGATTGATTAAATTTATCCAAATGTGTCGCACTTATAAAACATTGACTATCTTTGCCAACAGAATTTAACAAC
>QCNI01000026.1 GCA_003213255.1 Prochlorococcus sp. AG-424-P16 | reverse complement strand
ATCCTATAAATGAAGAAATAAATATCGTTACTATTAAAGGCAAAATGGCTTTTTGAGTATTTACAAGACTAAACCATTCCCTCCAGCTACTAATAAATCTTTCTCTTTGAAATTTTCTTTTTTCATTTTCTAATAATCTCGCTTTTTTTGCGAAGGATTTTGTTACCCACTTTTCGAAAGGAATCTTTTTAACAATCGCCATTTTTCTCTCAACTTCTAATAATTGCCCAGAACTAAGATAAGGATGAAATGTACTTATCAATTCAAGAGTTTTTAAAAACATTTCAACAGTTGCATCTTTTATGAGCTTTTGCTCATGATTTAAATCAGCCCACTCTATTTCTGGATAAAACCGGTTCCTGTTTGGTGAAATTTGATCCTCTGACATTTGACCAGGTTCTCTGAGCCATCTATTAGTATTTTCGTCAAATCTCCGCCAATATAAAAAAGGATTTATAAAAATTGTTTTACCAGATACTTTGACTACATCTTGTTGAAGATGATTTGTTATTTTTTTTTCAGAATTTTTCGATTTTATCAAAAGTCTAAATTAATAATCTAATTAAAGATTATCTTTTATTCACTACTTTTCCAGAAATATGAAAAAATCATCCTATAAATATTAAGTTATCGATAACTGCCAACGCTTCTTTAAATAATTACAGTATTCGCAATTTAAGGAAGGTTTGGGGAAATTATCCGAACGTAATAAATTTACCGTATCAATTATCTTTTGTTCTACCCATGAAGTAGAACAATCTAATTTTATTAGATGTACGTCAAAATTTAATTGGTTATTAAATAACTCTTCATTTTTCTTTCCATTAAAATATAAAAGATACGCTTCTTTAGCTACTTGAAAACCGTTTTTTTTAAATAACCACTGATACATTTCTAATTGTCTCTTATAAGCTTTCGCATATTCGTACTTATTAAAAGTCTCAGACCAATCAAAATTATTTCTAGATGTAGCTTTTACATCAACAATAATGAGATCACCATTTTTTTTCTGCCAAATATCATCCACTGCTCCACCAAAATCATAATTATGTTCAATTGACCTATATCTTATTCCTTGGAAATTACTTCTCCAACGTTCTAAATCTATGTGTTTAAAAGGAATAGCATCTATACCATGTTCATTAAATAAAGGATGAGGCTCCTGAATTTTTCTGTAGTAATCAAATTCATTTTTACATAAATTGTCAACAGCAATATTTAAAGTAAAGGGTAATGATGGTGGTTTTATTTGATATTTTTTGTCAAGTACACAACATCTTGGACAACTAAGATATCTCTCAACAGTAGATCGACTTAATTTAATAATCTCGCTCATTTTATTTAAATCTCATTTCAAAGCTTTTTTGCTTAAAAATTTTAATTTTTAAAAATCTGATAACCACCATCTAGTAAATAGGGAGATTGGCAAGTAGTTTTTTGACCATAGGAATGATAACAAATATTGTAGTAAAGAATTTATGCTATCACAGGACTTTTGGAGTTTTACGAGTATCTGATGGGATAATTATTTAAAATATGAGAAATTTCTATAAAATTTAATCAATCTTGAAGATATGCCTTAAAGATATTCATGATGTATTACTAAGCAAAAGCATAAATATATATAAAAATATTTAACTTAATCTTAGCTTAAATAAATTATCGATAACAAAAGCAAAAACTATTTGTCTAATCCCAAATTCATAAAAAGTGAATTTTGCATGACGAAAACATGACAAACGGACTGTTCCTTCAATTATCTAAATCAAGCATACTTGTTGATTAGTTTTTGGAAAATTCGATTGTAAATAAGTTTAATCTTTATTTCACTAAGTAAACATTTAAAAAAAAATTTTGTAAAGACTATACTAGCTATGAAGAAATTCTTTTTATTAATAATGAAAGGTTTTGGCGAAAAGAACCAATCAAAGAAAGAAAAATTTTCGAAAAATAAACAGAAAGTAAATACAGATCAATTGATTAAAAAAGCATTCGATCTACAGGCACAAGGACGGAAGCTAGAAGCTGCAAAATACTACGAATATCTTATTAAACAAGGAATAAAAGACTATAGAGTTTTTTCTAATTATGGAATATTCCTTAACGAGATCGGAAAACATAAAGAATCAGAATCAAAACTTAAACAAGCAATTTCTCTAAATCCTGAATATGCAAATGCTTACTACAATCTTGCAGTTTTATTCATAGGTCTAGGAAATTTAGAAAAAGCAGAATTAGAACTCAAAAAAGCAATTAAACTTAAATCAGACTTTGCTATTGCTCACTATAATCTTGGTTTCATATTAAAAGATCAAGGTAGATTAAAAGAGGCAGAGTCATATACTAAAAAAGCACTTGAAGTTGATCCTCAATTAACTGATGCGTATTTATCACTATCAACTATACAAACAAGTAATACAACTCAAAAATGGCATAATCAACTTTTTTCTGAAAATATTTTGAAAAATACAAGCAATAGAGAGTTAGTGAATATTTTCTTTGCAAGATCAAATATTTTACACAGTAAAGGGCAATATAAAGAAAGTGCTGAGAATCTTGTTAAAGCAAATAATATCAAACTTAGAATGCATAAATCTGAAGTAGATTTATTAATTGATAAAACTAAAAAATTAAAAATATCCTCAGATAATTATGAAAGCAATATTCAAAAATTTGAAAATTATTCAATGTCCATTTTTATAGTAGGTTTGCCTAGATGTGGTTCTACCCTTGTCGAATCAATAATAAGTTTAAATACTAAAGTAAGAGATCTTGGAGAAGTTAATATCCTTGAAGAATCATATAGGGAGTATAAACAATCTGAAAAACAAAAAAACCTTAGCGAGATATATTGGAAAAAATTAGAAATAACAGATAATGAAACAATCACAACAAACAAGTGGTTATTTAATTATCAATATGCAGGCATAATTGCCAAAGCAATTCCTAATGCAAAAATAATACATTGTTATAGAAATCCCTTAGATAACATTCTTTCAACTTATAGAGCACATTTTGCAATAGGAAATTATTTCTCTTCGAGTTTGGTTGATTCTGCTGAAGTTTATTCTGATCAAGATGAGATTATGAGAGTATATAAGAAAGAATTTAAAAATCATATATATTCATTAAATTACGACAAGTTAGTGACTCATCCTTCAGATCAAATAAAATCGTTGATTCATTGGTTAGGTTGGAGCTGGAATGATTTATATTTATCACCACATTTAAATAAACGAAAAGTCTCAACAAGAAGTAATGTTCAGGTTCGTTCATCAATTAACGCAAAATCTTTAGGAGGATGGAAAAACTACAAAGAGATGCTTAAACCTGCTATAGAAATCATTACAAAAAAAGAAAAATATAAATACCTTAAATACTAACCAAGGAATAATTTTTGTATCAAAAAAGCAAATACATAGAAAAAGACTAAACCTCGACTTTTACTTAAAAATTGTTTTGAAACTACTATGACTCAATAGTCCTGAAATTTAAGCAAGAAATAAAGTCAGTCATAGCAATACATCTCGAGGCATAATTTTTAATATTATCTCGTGTGAAACCCGTGTGAAACCAATTTTTCTAGACTGCGACTGGGTTTATACCCTACTTTTCATTCCCACTCAATAGTTCCAGGAGGTTTGCTCGTAATATCATAAACAACTCTATTTACTGAAATTACTTCATTTACGATTCTATTTGCAATCCTCTCCAAAATCTGAAAAGGAATTTTTGACCAATCGGCTGTCATGCCATCTTCACTAGATACGCAACGTAAAACTATTGGCCATGCATAAGTCCTTTTATCTCCCATAACCCCTACAGTTTTAACCGGAAGCAATACTGCAAAAGCTTGCCAAATATCGTTGTAAAGACCAGCTTTTTTAATTTCATCTCTTACTATCCAGTCTGCATCTCTTAAACAATCAAGTTTCTCATTATTCACCTCCCCCAAAATCCTTATAGCTAATCCCGGGCCTGGGAATGGATGCCTTTTTATAATTTCGTTCGGCAAACCTAAGGCAGCACCGACTTTTCTGACTTCATCCTTAAAAAGTTTTCTTAATGGCTCAACTAATTTAAATTGTAAATCTTTTGGCAATCCACCCACGTTATGATGACTCTTAATTTTTACAGCTATTCTTTCACCAGTCTTAGGATCAATATTAGTACCAGCACTTTCAATAACATCAGGATAAAGAGTACCTTGAGCCAAGTACTGAAAAGGTCCCAATCTATTGCTTTCTTCTTCAAATACTCTAATAAATTCTTCACCAATAATTTTCCTTTTTTGTTCTGGATCAGTAATTCCTGTTAATTTGGCAATAAACCTTTCCCTTGCATTGATATATTGAACTTTAATTTGAAATTTCTTATCAAAAAAATTCATTAAAAATTCTGGTTCACCTTTTCTCATGAAACCTTGGTCAATAAACATGCATGTAAGCTGATTTCCAATTGCTTTATTAAGAAGAAAAGCAAGGGTTGAGGAATCCACTCCTCCTGACAAGGCAAGCAAAACTTTTTTATTCCCAACTTGCTCTCTTATTCTGAGAATAGCTTCCTCTATGTAGGTTTCGGCTGTCCAATCAGCCTCACAACAAGAAATTTTATAAACAAAATTTTTAATTATTTTCATCCCAAACTCTGAATGTATAACTTCAGGATGAAATTGTACGCCAAATAATTTCTTTACATCATTTGAAATTGCTGCATGGAGTGTATTCTCAGTATGAGCAATTTTATTAAATCCATCAGGCAAATAATTAATTGAATCGCCATGACTCATCCACATTATAGATTTATCTTCAACATCACAAAGGAGGTCAGATTCTAGATCTATATTTATTGGCGCCCTACCATATTCAGCTTTTTTGGTTGCTGAGATAACTGACCCTCCAAGTTCTTTGACCATTAATTGCATTCCATAGCATATGCCAAGAATAGGAATTCCTAAGTTAAAAATTTTTTCATCACATTTCGGAGCATTTTGTTCATATACAGAATTTGGGCCTCCACTTAAAATGATCCCTTTAGGATTAATATCATTTATTTCTTCAATTGAAATACAATTACTTACTACAAGAGAAAAAACATTAGTTTCTCTAATTCGTCTTGCAATCAATTCAGAATATTGAGATCCGAAATCTAAAATTAATATCGAAGGATCTCGTTCTTGTTTGAAAGTTGTTTGACTCATGTATAAAAGTTAGCTCAATTTATTTACAAAAGCATAATGAATCACAAATTAATCTTTTTGAAAATAAGAAATATACTTATTACCGTAAATTCCAGACCACCTAATTTTCCTTTTTCTATCAAAAATGATTGATGCAATTTTCATATCAGTTTTTACATACCTATTTACATAAGTAAAAGAACGCTTTTCAATCATATTAGATAAATTCTGGAATAATTTATCAGCTAAAGATTGATTAAATCTTTCAAGGACTAGTAATGCATCCTCTAAATTATTTAACTGAGATAATTCAAATAATTTTTCAGGCGGTACCTTTTCTTGAACGGCTAAATAAACAAGAATCTCGATTCTTGCATCAGCTAAATGATTATGTGTATGAAAAATACCACCTGCTAATTTAATTAATTTTCCGTGATAACCAAAAAGAATTACAGTTTTAACTTTTTTTATTGCAGCATCAACTAATAATGGTCCTATCCAATTTCCAATTTTGATAATTGGTAAATTAACATTATAAGTTTTTGCCAAATTTAACCCATTTTCACCAATAACAAAAACAACTTCCCCTTTAAAATCACTTTTAATTAACTTTTCTAGATTAATTCTAGCTTTTTCTAATTGATCAGGTGAAGCACTCGAATAAGTCTCAGCCGAAGTACCAATAATAGATAATCCATCAACGATACCAAATGACTTATTACTTGTTCTTTCCGCTAAAAAAGCCCCCTTTGGGAAAATAATTTCTAATTTTAAATTAAAGCCCTCAGGAATACTATCTAATAAATTTTGATATAAAACTTCTTTTGCAAAATTAGAAATACATATCTCTGATGTATCTTCTTTTATACCTACACCAGATCCTGCAATAATGTTTATTGGAATTGTTGGAAGAGGATTATTAAAAGAAATTTTTTCTAAAGAAGCTATTGCCCATATCTCTAAGTTTTGCGTTATGTCAAGATCTAAGCCTGACTTTGCAAAGGTAATTCCTAATGCATGCGAGTCATCTTGAAGTAAACCAACAGAATGAATCTCTATTTTTATTTCTTTTTTTTCATTAGGAATTTTTATTAGTTCATAATTTTCAAATGGTAAACCTAATAATTTTTTTAATGCTGACTTAGCAGCTCCAGCAACCCATAAAGGTAAAGAAAATCCTTTTTTCAAATCAAGTAATTGAAAAATATATAATGAGAACTAATCTAAGAATGACCTATATAACAAAAAGTGGCCATACAACAAAAATTATCATTGATGATTCCTGGACCCACACCAGTTCCAGAAAAAGTTTTACAAGCATTGAGTAAGCATCCAATAGGCCATCGCAGTAAAGAATTCCAAGATCTCGTAAAGAGTACTACTAAAAATTTACAGTGGCTTCATCAAACTCAAAATGATGTTCTAACTATCACTGGTAGTGGGACAGCCGCAATGGAGGCTGGAATAATAAATACCTTAAGTAAAGGAGATAAAGTAATTTGTGGAGAAAATGGGAAATTTGGAGAAAGATGGGTGAAAGTTGCTAAAGAATTTGGTTTAGAAGTAATAAAAATTGATTCGGAATGGGGAATTCCGCTTGACCCAGAAGACTTTAAAAAAGTATTAGAGGAAGATAAACTAAAAGAGATAAAGGCAGTTATTTTGACTCATTCTGAAACCTCAACAGGTGTCATTAATGATCTAGAAACTATAAGCTCATACATTCGTAAACACAACACAGCTTTATCAATTGTTGACTGCGTTACAAGTCTTGGTGCTTGCAATGTACCAGTAGATGAATGGGAATTAGATATCGTGGCTTCAGGTTCACAAAAGGGATATATGATACCTCCAGGGCTTAGTTTTATAGCTATGAGCCAAAAAGCATGGGAAGCTGCAGAGAAATCTAATTTACCAAAATTTTATTTAAATTTAAAATCATACAGAAAAAGTCTTCAAAGTAACAGTAATCCATATACTCCAGCAGTTAATTTGGTTTTTGCTTTAGATGAAGCTTTAAAAATGATGCGACAAGAAGGCCTAGACAACATTTTTATGAGACACAATAAACATAAACTAGCAATGAGCAATGCTGTAAAGGCTTTAAATCTAAAATTGTTTGCTGATGAAAAATATTTAAGCCCTTCAACTACTGCAATAAAAACCGAAGGGATGGATGCTGAAGAATTCAGAAAAACAATAAAAAATAATTTTGATATTTTACTTGCTGGTGGTCAAGACCATTTGAAAGGAAAAATATTTAGAGTCGGACACTTAGGTTATGTAAATGATAGAGATATTATTACAGTGGTTTCTGCTATGAGTAATACACTTCTCAACCTCGGTAAAATAACAGCCCAACAAGCTGGTGAAGCGTTAGTTGTAGCGTCTAAATATCTTGAAGAAACTTAAGTTAAGTGCCTGGCTCTTCAACATTGCCCCCTAATTCGACAATCTTTTTTCTGAGAACAACTGATTTTTTTTCATCACCGTTGGTTTGAGCGATTGCAAGGGCAAACTCTAATTTTTCGAGCTGGTGGCCTCCCTCGATAAAAGATAATTTTTTCTTTATGCGGTTTTTATTATCTTTGTATGAAATTTGTGAAGACATAAAATTCATCCTTTAAATAATATTATGCCAACAAAAGGGGACATTACGAGAGAAAATCAAAAATATTATTTGACTATAAACTTAAACAAATAAATTTTTTTCTAATAAAATGTCCTAACATCACTAAAATTTATGCCAAACATAAATCTCATATATTATCTTCTTGCTGGCGGAATCTTTGGAGCTTTAGCTTTAAAAACAGGTATCCCTGCAGCTCCTCTTGCAGGCGCCTTAATAGGCGCAAGCATACTTAGTGTAAGTGGCAAAGTCGATATAGCAGAGTGGCCAATAGGAACAAGAACAATTTTAGAAATCGGCATTGGAACAGTTATTGGTACATCATTAACCAAAGACTCATTAATGGATCTTCAAACCTTATGGAGACCTGCTATTTTAATAACTTTTACTTTAGTTATTACGGGATTAGCTATTGGATTATGGACAAGCAGATTACTTAATATCGATGTGATAACAACAATTCTTGGTGCAGCACCAGGAGGCATTAGCGGTATGAGTCTTGTAGGGTCGGAGTATGGGGTAGGAGCTGCTGTCGCAACTCTACACGCAGTAAGATTAATTACTGTGCTTCTAATTCTTCCTTTAGTTGTGAAATGCTTGAATATATTTGGAATAATAAAATCTTAAATTTCTATAGACATATGCTCAAAAAAAGATATTTTTAAATAAAACAATATAAACAATGAAGGGATTTAAAAAAGAATTAATTTTTATAACCCTAGGAATTATGACCCCTCTTTTACTTCATACGTTAAAAGTAAATGCAGGATCATTTGGAGCTGAAATTTTCTGTACCATGAGAGATGGAGGTAATGATCATGAGAGCAGTTGGGACGCAGCATATTCATATATAAAAAAGCAAAAAGGTGGAATTTTCAAAGTCTCACCTAAACAAGCAGCTGCACAAATTACTGAATCAGTTATTAGAGAAAGAGAATCTTTCAGCTATTGTGTTGAATACTTAGATCAACTCCATCCAAATAGGCAACTAATAAGAGATTTAGAAAAAGAAGAAAAAAGAAAAGAAAAAGAAGCAAGAGATAGAGCAAACAAAAGAAAAAAGCTAGAAAAAGAATTAGAAGAAACTAATGATGAGATTACTGATATAACACTTGATCGATATAGTTATTAATCAAGTTTTTAGAAATATAATAATTTTTTTCCAACTTTACTAAATAGTATTTTGTATCTAAACACACTAAAAGATATTTTTACTAACAAATATTGACTTAAAAGGGTTAGTAATTATTGACTTTTAATATATTCAGGCCATTATTTATTTAACTAAATATTCTGAATGCATATTAATGATGCAGTGTTTTTAGAGGATTTATGCCCTAAATTCAGATTGAGACAATGGCGAAAATCTATTCATAGGTTTACAGGAAAAAGTTGTATATATTGCGGAAAACCATCTGAATCTATTGACCATGTAATACCAAGATGCCAAGGAGGCTTAAGTACGACAGAAAACTGTGTCCCTGCGTGTCTTGCTTGTAATGGGGATAAATCAGATGAAAATGCTTTGTATTGGTATAGAAGGCAAAAATTTTATGATCCTCGAAGAGCAATGGCGATAAGAGCTTGGTTAGAGGGAGATTTAAGATTAGCTATTAGATTACTGCAATGGGCTAATCCTAACTTTAAGGTAAAAAATAAAAATTACGAAAAAGACGAATCAGAATATAAAGCAGCTTGACTACCAAACATTACATATTTTTCTAGAGTTATAACTCTTACATATATTTTCCAATTCTTTTGGGGATTCTGGAAATATTAAAATTGTCAAAAATGTAAGAAGAAAGACTAATAATTTTTGGTAGAATTTAAAATTAATTAAACTGACTTCTTTCTCTATAAGACGCGGATAACTTTTGCTAACACAGAAAGTTTTTGATTTTAAATCGTGCCTAAGAGCTGTCTTCATCATTTAATAATACATATGTACTACTTTAACCCAGCATGAAGAAGTCTGCAAGTTTAATTGGAAATAAAAATAAATTTTTAATCTTAGGATGTGGTTTCAGCGGAAGTTATTTTGCAAAAACTATTAAAAAATTTGGTTGCACTGTTTTAACAAGCTCAAGATCAATGAGCAGGGATCCAAATAGTTTTGTTTTCAACAGTGAAAACGGTATGGTTCCTGATGCAAAAATTTTTGATGGAGTAACACATATTCTTAGTTGCATACCTCCAGACAAAAATGGAAAAGATCCAGTATTAAAAAGTCTTAAAAATAAACTAAAAAGTTTATCCCTTGAGTGGGTAGGCTATTTATCTACAACAGGAGTTTATGGGAACACCAATGGTAATTGGGTTTATGAAATTGATGAACCAAACCCTTTTCAAAAAAGAAGTCATAAAAGGTTAAATTGTGAAAAAGAATGGATTGAATCTGGTTTACCTGTACAAATTTTTAGGTTACCAGGTATATATGGGCCTGGCAGATCCACTTTTGAAGCAATAAAAAATAAAAAAATTCTCGCTATATCCAAAAAAAATCAGGTATTTTCAAGAATTCATGTTGCTGATATTGCAAATGCAATTATCTATTTATTACAAAACAAAAATTCCTTAAAGTTTTACCAAGTTATTAATATTGCGGATAATGAACCCTGCTCTCAAATAGAGGTTATTCAATATTGCTACGATTTACTTGGTTTAACAATGCCAAAGCCAATTTTATTTGAAGATGCTAAAGAAAAATTATCACCTATAGCTCAATCTTTTTGGATGGAAAATAGAAGAGTTTCGAATAAACTTTTATGCGAAACACTCGGATATAAATTAATTTATAAAAACTATAAATTAGGCCTAAAAAATTGCTATCTGAACAGTTAAAAAATTAATTAAAAACTTTTTATGAATTTTCAAAATACAAATAAAATATTGAAGATAGTATTAAGCGTTGGAGATGAGTCAGGTATTGGACCCGAAATAATCTTAAAAGCACTTTATTCTAATCAATTACCAAAAAATATTGACTGTATATTAGTTGGATCAAAAAAAAATCTACAAAATACATATGAATACCTTAGATCATTAGGATTAGAAAACCTTGCAAATCCTAAAAATTTCAAAATACATGATCTCGAAATTTCTTCATCAGATAATGACACTAAATCAAGTTACGGTAATTCAAGTTTCCAATATTTAACAAAAGCAATAGAAATTGTAAAACAATATCCCAATTCAGCACTTGTAACTGGACCAATTTGCAAGAAATCATGGTCTCTAGCAGGTCATTACTTCTCTGGTCAAACTGAAGTACTAGCAAAATCATGTGGAGTAAAAAACGTTGGCATGTTATTCACAGCTAAATCACCAATTACAGGTTGGAGATTTAATACTTTATTAGCTACAACCCACATAGCACTTTCTGAAGTTCCCAAAAAATTAACTACAGAATTAATCCACTCTAAATTGGATCTTTTCAGAGATTTTTGTAATACATACACTGATAAACCTTGTTTGAAAGTAGCAGGATTAAACCCTCATGCCGGCGAAGGGGGTATTTTAGGGCGAGAAGAGAAAGATTGGCTCAATGATGCGTTAATTACTTGGAATGAAAAGAATAGAGATATTGATTTATTAGGCCCTTTATCACCAGATAGTTGCTGGAATTCTTCTGTAAAAGCATGGAATGACGAAAATGCTGAAAAGCATGATGGCATTCTCGCTATGTACCATGATCAAGGTTTAATACCAATGAAAGTAATAGCTCTTAATTACTCAGTCAATACCACAATCGGTTTACCTTTTATAAGAACATCTCCTGATCATGGAACAGGATTTGATATTGCGGGCAAAGGAATTGCTCAATCTCAGAGCATGATTGAGGCTATTAAGGCTGCCGTAGAAATGACTAACAATTCAAGACTGCTTAACACGCATTAAAACCTGACCAAATTCAACTGGAGTTCCATTTTCTACGAGAATCTCCACTATTTCAGCATTAAATTCAGATTCAATTTCATTCATTAACTTCATTGCTTCCAATATACAAATAGTTTGACCAACTTTTACATTATTCCCTACTTCTACAAATGGCTCCTCACCAGGCGCTGCAGCCCTATAAAATGTCCCAACCATAGGAGATGTTATTTCAGTTAGTTCAGAACGCCCTGGGGGCGCTACCTGAGGCGCTTCAGGCTCATTAACAACTGGGATATTATCATTAATAGTTTTTTGATTAGCAATTGCTGGCTTATCAAATGAAGTATTAGAAACTAAATTATTAATAACTTGGTTCTGATCAAATACATTCCTTTTTATTTCAAGTTTAAAATCTTCTCCTTCTAAAGAGAACTCTTGTATATCACTTGTAGAGATTTTCTCTATTAAGCGATTTAAGTCATCATGATCTAATTTCATAGCCATTAATTTTCACGTCCAAGATAACTATCATTACGAGTATCAACTTTAATCGTTTCTCCCGCAGAAATAAATAAAGGAACCATAACTTGAGCACCTGTCTCTAGGATAGCTGGTTTCGTGCCCCCACTAGCAGTATCACCTTTAACTCCAGGATCAGTTTCTGTAACTTTCAAACTAATGGATATTGGAAGTTCTACTTCTAAAACTTTACCATTATGAAAAATTACATTAACCTCCATTCCCTCCTTCAAATACTTTGCACCTTTACCGATCTGTTCAGAGGTGAGTCTTGTCTCTTCAAAACTTGTCATATCCATAAAAACATAATCACCAGACTCCACATAAGTATGCTGCAGGTTAGACTTCTCAAGGATAGCCTGCTGTACTGATTCTCCGGCTCGAAAAGTTTTTTCAACCACGTTGCCGCTTTGAACTGATTTTAATTTTGTTCGCACGAAAGCAGAACCCTTGCCAGGCTTGACATGTAGAAATTCTACAACACGCCAAACTTGTCCATCCAATTCGATGGTGGTACCTGTGCGAAAATCGTTACTGGAAATCATTCCTGTATTACATCCCCAAGGATCATAAACCTGCAAGAGTGCTATGCAAAAATTCTTATCAAATCAGAACAAACTTTTCTTAATTCTATCGTTTGTATTTTTACAGTTTTTTCTCTTAAAACCGGTTCAAGTACTAGCTGATTTACCTACTGGAAATGCAGTGAAAGATCCTAGTG
>QCNI01000025.1 GCA_003213255.1 Prochlorococcus sp. AG-424-P16 | reverse complement strand
AAGGAAATATATCTGAAAATTAATAAAACATAATAAATAGCTCAAATTCTTAGATCCCCCCCCTTTTGACATTTCCCACCATTGCTAAATGTAGTTAGATTTTTAATGCTAAATCCAGTGTTACCAAAGCTTTTTGCTGTTTTCTAAATGAAGAGGCTATTTTTTATAAATGCAAAAGCGCGTCTATAAGAAATAAATAATTTTGCTAAAAATGTCCGTAAAATTTGTATAAAGCTTTGCGCCGCCGGCATTTTCGGTTGCCGTATTTGTATTTGCTCCATATGATGTGAAAGTTCGAGGTTTAAACTCGATTTAAATCTTTTTTTTAAACCCCTAGCTTTAATTTAAATTTCAATGAACAAAGCTGATTTAGTAAATCTTGTAGCAGCTCGTACAGAGCTCACAAAAACGGATGTTTCTTTAGTTGTTGACGCAGCTATTGAAACTATTGTTGATTCAGTAGTGGAAGGCAAAAAAGTCTCTTTACTAGGATTTGGTTCTTTTGAACCAAGAGATCGTTCTGCAAGACAGGGATTAAACCCTAAGACAGGCGAAAAAATAGCAATACCCGCTAAAAGAGTTCCAACATTCTCTGCAGGCAAACTTTTTAAGGATAGAGTTCAAGGGTAATTTTTTAATCTATTTCTTCCTTTAATAACAAGGTGCTCTTTTAGGGCATCTTTTTTTTTAAATTGCAAAAAGGATGCAATTAGCTCAATGCCCAACGCTCTTAACGAGGCATCTAAAATTTTGAAATCTTAAGAAGTAATGAAATGTTTAGTTATTTTATTCATGAAATTTTTGTTGTTATCTAATTTTGTTATGGCTGAAACATTAACAACAAAGTCTAAGATTTTAAAACAATCTAATGATTGTTTTAAAGATTCTCGAGTCCAAATATGTAAAGAATTAGTTTCTGAAATAGAAAAACTTCAATTAGTAGTATTTGACCAAAATAGATTCAAATGTCAATCCAGTTTATTGGGGCTGCAAACGGAAATCATTGAAGCTTATTTTTTTAATAATTTCTCAAATGAGCAAATTTCATTAATGATCCCATATGTGATTAAAAATTGTTAACTATTAAAATAATTTATTTTTTTGGAATATTATAAATTTGTTATTTAATTTGAAATGGTAAAAGGTTTTTCTGATAATGAAGTTAAGAATAATACTCAAAATACTCAAATAAAAGAAAAAAAAGGCTTAGCTGGTTTTCTTAAAGGCAAGAAATTTACTTATACTTTGCCAGGTAAAAAACAAATAAATATTTTTGGATCAATAGTAATAGGCTTAAATATCATTTTAGTATTATTAGTCATACTGTATTTAAAGAATCAAGAATTCCATGACTTTGTATTTAGTGTTGGGCGTTAGCTATATTTTTAGATCGAAAGATTTTATTAGATGATATATTTAAATTTTAGAATATCTTATGAAGGTAGTTAATTTAGTTTCTCAAGTATTTTTTTTGTTGATAACTATTCTATTTTTGATATATTTTCTGACAGGTTATGACTCCGCTTTTGAGGCAGACCAAAATTGTCATTCATATCTTTCAAGTTACGATAACCCATCTGGAAATTATGGTTGTGATCATGATACTGAGACACATCAGTGGATACTTTACGAGTCCAATGAAAGTAAAGAGCCAGCAAAAATTATTAAGAAATTTAGGTACAAGTTTTTATAAATCAATTTTCTTATAAAAAAACTTTGCAGATAGAATAGCAATAATCGCTGTAACTGTGAAAGTAAGATATTGATATATGCTTCCTTCTGAGTAGATTTTATTTTTATATAAAGGAAAATCGACTAAAGATCCTAAAGTACCCCAAATAATTACCCATACTGATATATACAGGAATAATTTTATTGGAGTAGATTTTTTTGCTTCCATTTTTAATTAATACCAAAAATTGAAGAAGTAACAGGTCTGCCGCTAAAAACTAACTCGGTTAATATGAGCATTAAGAATCCAATCATTGCTGCTCTACCATTTACAAGTTCAGCACTGCTATTAAATCCAAAAACATTCTTTACTTCATCCCCCTGATTGTCTACCCATTTTGAGTATTCATTATCAGTTGATGATGTATTAGTAAAATCATCATTTTGATTTTCTATTGGAGAGCCGTTTTCTTGCATAAATTTTTTAAATTATTCTAGTAATTTTAAAACTAATTTATTATTAAACTAAAGTTGAAATTATAAAAAAAATTAAGACAAAAATTATTATCCATAAAAATTGTAATCTCAAAATCAACTGACAAATTAATTTAATTTTCTCTCCAGTACAATTATCTCCATTTGCATTGATAATTGGCTTTTTAATAATCTCATTTATATATTTACTTTCTCCACCCAATGTTATCCCTGAAATATAAGCAAATATAGCTTCTGAAATTCCAGCATTAGGCGAATCATATTTTTTACCATCAAGATAGCTTTTTTTTATGATTGATTCATACTCATTAATTTTGGAACTAACTAAAGGTAATGAAATTAAAACTAATCTTGAAGGAACAAACGTAAAAATATCTTCGATTTTTGCACTGAAAAAACCTAAATATCTAAAATAATCATATTTGTAACCTATCATTGAATCTAAAGTACTTATGGCTTTATAAGAAAAACCAAGTGATAAAGGCCCTGGTAGGAAAATTGAAAATTTCATAAAAAAAATTCCAATAAAAATCCAAAATAATGGCCCAAATATTCCATCAACAGAATTTTCGGTAAGACTCTCTGTACTTGATCTCAAAAGATGTTCTAAAGAAGATGAACTTACATCCCTACTTACTATCCTTTGTACTTTCTCTTTTATTATTCTCATATTTTGGCCATTAATTTGTTTGCGTTCTATTAGCTCTGCAATTTCTTTTACGCTTGAAATAAGTCCCTTAGTCGCAATACAACTTGAAAGTCCAAAAAAAATTAACAATCCAACAAAAAAATTATTTCTTGATTGCACATAACTGAGTTCTATCAATTTACCTAAACAAAGACTTATTCCAATGGTGGATATAGCTACTATTAAACCTCCCCAAAACAATATATTTTTATTTTCCCCAAAATTATTTATGAGGTAAACAGATATTTTTTTTATGTAAAAGCCAATTACTTGAACAGGGTGGATTAAGAATCTTGGGTCGCCGATCAATAAATCAAAACCAATCGATCCAAGAAATATTAAAAATAAATTTATTTCAGCCAACTGAACATCGAGCGTAAACCTTTACCTACTTTCTCAATTTCATGTTTTGAGTTCTCTTCTCTTAATTTTGTCATTAAGGGTTTGTTCTTATCACATTCTTCCACAAAATTCTTAGCGAAAGTTCCATCTTGAATATCTTTTAGAATTTTCTGCATTTCTCTCTTTGTATCACTATTAATAAGTCTTTTACCACTTACATAATCTCCATATTCTGCAGTATTTGAAATGGAATCTCTCATTTGAGATAAGCCACCCTTCACCATTAAATCAACAATAAGTTTAACTTCATGTAAGCATTCGAAGTAAGCAAGTTCAGGTTGATAACCTGCCTCTACAAGAGTTTCGAATCCTGACTTGACCAGTTCTGATAATCCTCCGCACAAAACCGCTTGTTCGCCAAATAAATCAGTTTCTGTTTCTTCTTTAAAGTTTGTTTCAAGAATCCCAGCTCTTGTTCCTCCAATCCCTTTAGCGTAAGCCATTGCCAATGATCTTGCACTTCCGGAAGAATCCTGCTCAACTGCAAACAGTGCTGGAACTCCTTGACCGTTTTGATATTCCCAACGAACAGTGTGCCCAGGTCCTTTTGGGGCAATCATTACAACATCAACAAAAATTGGAGGTTTGATAAGTCCGAATCTTATATTGAAGCCATGAGCAAAACTTAGTATCTTTCCTTCTTTTAAGTTTGGTTCTATTTCTTTAAGGTAAACATCTTTCTGAAACTCATCGGGGAGGAGAATCATAATCCAGTCTGCTTTTTCGCAAGCTTCAGAAACGCTAAAGACTTGTAGACCATCGCTAATAGCTTTGCTTTCTGACTTACTTCCTTTATATAATCCAACAATTACATCCATACCGCTATCTTTAAGATTTAGGGCATGTGCATGACCTTGTGATCCATATCCAATAATCGCTATTGTTTTGTTGTTTAAAAGACTAAGATCTGCATCTGTGTCGTAAAAGAGTTGGGTCATTAGTTGTAACTTCTTTCATTTGATAATTAATATTTTAGACATTAAGGTGGCAATAAACCAAAAAAATTATTAATTTAAAAATTAAAATTAAAATATTAATCTAGAAAGTTTAAGACTGATTTGCTTCGCTTGGATGTGTAATTACTCTATCAATTAATCCATAATTTTTTGCTTCTTCCGCACTTAGAAAATAATCTCTATCAGTATCCTTTTCGATTTTCTCAAATGATTGGCCTGTCATATCTGCCATCGACATGTTTAACATATCTTTAATTCTTAAAATTTCCTTAGCTTCTATTTCAATATCACTTGCTTGGCGTTGAGATGTTCCTCCTAAAGGTTGATGAATCATTATTCTGCTGTGGGGCAAAGCAACTCTTTTACCTTTTGTGCCAGCAGCCAATAGGAACGCTCCCATGGAGGCTGCAAGGCCTACGCATATGGTTACTACATCACTTTTTACGTATTTAATAGTGTCATAAATTGCCAAGCCAGCAGTTACTGATCCCCCTGGGCTATTTATATATAGGTAGATAGGCTTGGAATTATCATCAGAATCTAGATAAAGCATTTGTGCAACAAGGCTATTAGCAATACCATCATTCACTTCTTGTCCAAGAAAAAGAATTCTTTCAACACCTAATCTTGTGTATATATCGACCCATCTTTCGTATTGACTTCCTGGAAGTCTGTAAGGCACGCTTGGAGTTCCTATTGGCATGATTTTAAAGAAGTTTTGTGAATGTTAAATTTGATTTGGTAGATCTTTTTGACTTGTGAGTATTCTATCGATAACTCCATAATCTAGGGCTTCTTGTGGGTTGAGATAACTCATCCTGTCAGAGTCTTTTGAGAGTTCTTCGATGGTCTTTCCAGTATTACGAGATAAAATCTCCAGCATTGATTTTTTATTTTTCAAAACTTCTTCAGCTCTTATTTGGATATCGGTTGCTTGACCTCTTGCTCCGCTTATAGGTTGATGCAAAACAATAGATGCATGTGGAAGAGCAGCTCTTTGTCCCTTAGTGCCAGATGAAAGAATAACTGCAGCGGTGCCCATTGCTTGTCCGATGCATATCGTGTGTACTGGAGGCTTAATGTAGCTTATTGTATCGCAGATAGCGAATGCTTCTGTTTCAAAACCTACTGCATCACCAGTGTACCAACTTGTCCCAGTTGAATTGATATAGAAATAGATTGGTTTTTCTGGATCCTCAAATTCTAAATAAAGAAGTTGAGCAATTATTAGCTCAGTAACATCCATTCCTAGTTGTCTTTTCGCATCATCATCTGAAAATAATGGTAAACCAAGATAAACAATTCGCTCTTTCAGTAAAAGAGAGGGGAGATCTGGGGGCGGGGTCCTCATAACGGTGTTTTCGCCGTAATAAGGAGCAGATACAGTCATTTGTATCACAAAATTAACATTGAACTGATTCTAGCTAGATTTAGCCCTGTGTCGCTGGTGATTTAAAAGATTTGTTTGACTCAGGATTATTTATTAGTTTTCCAAAGACCATTCTTCCAGTGGGAGTTTGTAATGCTCCTGTGATGACGATATCTAATCTGCTTCCAACAAAATTCTTTGCTTCATCAATAACAACCATTGTGCCGTCATCTAAATATCCAATACCTTGCATTTTTTCTTTGCCTTCTCTCACGATTTTTATATTAAGTGACTCTCCTGGTTGTACTTCTGGCCTTAAAGCAATAACCAAATCACTCAAATTCATAACTTTTAATTCTTTAACTTCAGCAATCTGAGAAAGATTATAATCAGCCGTAATTAAAGTTCCTGTCATATCCTCAGTAATTTTAAGGAGTTTTTCATCTACCCCATTACCTTCATACCTTGTTGGGTTTATTACAAGTCTTCTCCCATATAAATCTCTTAATTCTTTTAATAACTTGAGACCTCTTCTGCCTTTCGACCTTTTTTCATTACTGCTTGAGTCAGCTAAGGTTTGTAATTCATCAATTACACTTTGAGCAACAATTAATTGCCCTTCCAATAAGCCGCAACTTAATAGACCATTGATTCTTCCATCAATAATTACGCTAGTATCAAGAATCTTTGGACTTGCAGCAGGGAGAATTCCTTCATTGACTAGATATGCATCAGTGTTATTTGGATTGAATAATCTTAATAATGTCCTTCCATGGGTATCTGCCAACTTATAACCAAGCACACCAAAGAAAATGTTGCTTAATATGGCTGCTAATGGTTTTGCGAAAAAAACCTCTCTAGGGAAGGGAATTAACAGTATTGGAGCTAGTAGGAGATTCGCAACAAGTAATCCTAAAATTAATCCAACAGACCTACTTATTAGTAAATCCGTAGGCATTGTTCTTATTTGATCAAGAAAAGTCTTCCTAAGTTGAAGGAATACAAAACCAGCTGCTAATCCTACAAAAAAACCAATTATTGCTAAAACAATTCTAAAACCTTCTACATTAGATACCTGTTTAAGAATGTCTACTGGCAATAAATCAACACCAAGCCACCCTGAAGCAGCCCCAGACAAAACAAATAAAATTAATACTAAGATATCTGTCATATCTATAATCTACTAGGATTTATTAATTGAGTAAATAAGGATTTTATTTTTTACGATCCTTAATACTTTTTTGAGCTTAAAAATGAATTTAGATTATGAATAAGTTTCCAAGAAGTGCTTATGTGCACATTCCTTTTTGCCACAGAAGGTGTTTTTATTGTGATTTTGCAGTTATTCCACTAGGAAACGAAGTTGAAACTTTAAAAGGTTATGGAAGCAAAACAGTTCAAGAGTATTTGCAATTTTTATATAAAGAAATATTGTCAATTAAGCATAAATCGCCTCTATCAACAATTTATATAGGAGGTGGTACACCATCAATTTTAGATCCTGCCCAAATCAAAGAATTAATTGATCTTTTTAAAGAAAATTATGGAATTGACTATGGTGCTGAAATCACTATGGAGGTTGATCCAGCAAGTTTTACTCAAGATGATCTTTTCGGTTTCATAAATGCTGGTATAAATAGATTTAGTCTTGGAGTACAAAGTTTTAATAATCAAATACTTCAAAAGTCGGGAAGGCGTCATTTGAAAGAAGATGCAGAAAAATCTTGTTTATGGTTGAAGAGAGAATATGATTCTGGGTCAATAAAAAGCTGGAGTTTAGATTTAATTCAAAACTTGCCACTTAGTGGATTTAAAGAATGGCAAGATGACTTAAAAGAAGCAATAACATTTTCACCACCGCATCTATCTGTTTACGATTTAAATATTGAAAATGGGACTGTTTTTAAAAAATTACTTAATTTAGGAAAATTAAAACTGCCAAGTGATGAAGAAGCTTTTAGAAATAGTGAATCAACCCATTTAATTTTAAAAAACTCAGGGTATTCAAGATATGAAATTTCAAACTATTGCCTTCCGCGACATCAATCGAGACATAACAGAGTTTATTGGAGTGGTTTAGGCTGGTGGAGTTTTGGTCAAGGTTCCACTAGTTCACCTTGGGGGGAAAAGTTAACTAGACCAAGAGTTAGTAAGAAATATAAAGAATGGGTAATTAGACAAAATGAACTTAATTTAGATTCATCTCTAACTAATAAGGAGTTTATTTATAAAGAACTTGATGAAAAAATAATGTTGGGATTAAGACTCAAAGAGGGTGTAGATATCAAAGAATTGTTTAAAGAACAAAACTGGGAAAACAAAAAATTTGAAAGTAACTTCAGTAAATTACTTGAAAAATGGGAAAGATTTCTTGAAAGTGAACTATTAGTAAGAAAGGGGAATAGATTCTTTTTAAGTGAGCCTAGTGGTATGGAACTAAGCAATCAAGTTCTTGTCTCTATGTTTAAGTGGTGGGAGGAGATTAATTGAGTCTTTCATAGTCTACCCATTCTTTTAATTTATCCTTAAATAATTTCTTTCCTTGTATTATTGGTTGGCAAAATGGCGGTTGATCATCATTTAGGCCTAACAAATCTGCAGTAACTCTTACTTGCCCATCGCAATAATTGCCTGCACCGATACCTATTATGGGTATGGTTAAAGAATTTTGTATTTCTTTAGCAAGCAAATCAGGAATATGTTCAAGAACTATTGAAAAACATCCTAATTCTTGAAGTATTGAAGCCTCTTTCTTAATTTTTTCTTGGCTTGCTAAGCTTTCTCCTTGTTTTTTAAATCCAATATTTAGATAGCTTTGTGGTGTAAGACCTATATGACCCATAACAGGGATTCCCATCCTTATTAATCTAGAAATAACTTTTTGTATTTCTGGTTCAGCTCCTTCTACTTTTACAGCTTTTGCATAAGTGCTCTGAATGATTTTTCCTGCATACTCAACAGCTTTATCCTCACCACATTGGTAAGTCAGAAAAGGCATATCTGAAATGACTAAAGGTTGTTCCTCAATTTTCTTCTTGAATCCTCTTGAAACAGCATTAGTATGATAAATTATGTTTTCTAAAGTTACTGGCAATGTCGATTTGTATCCTAAGCAGACCATTGCTAATGAATCTCCTACAAGAACCAGATCAACATTTGCTTGTTCTGCGATAGATCCTGATATGGAGTCCCATGCAGTGAGTGCAATAATTTTGCGAGATTTTTTTTTATAATTAACTAGGTCTGAAGGTAACATAATAAATTTATGTATCTTTTTTAATCAAGAATTGCTAATATAATTCTGACTCGGCCTTTCGCGGTTTTAACGCCTAAACCTGGTCAGGACCGGAAGGTAGCAGCCACAAGGGATGCTTGAGGCAGGCGAGATAACCGAGTCACTTTATTTTACCTTTTAACCTATATCTTTTTTATTTTGCCTTAATCTCAAAAACTCAGGAATACTTGCTCCAGATTCTTTATTGTCGGAATAATTATATAAGGGTTGATTAGATAATCTGTTTTTTATTCTTTGCTGGTTTAATGGTTGGGTTGTTTCAAATCCTGTAGCAATTACAGTAACTTGTATTTCCCCTTCCATTGCCTCATCGACCACTGCACCAACAATAATATTTGCTTCTTGATCAACAACATCATAAATTATTTCAGATGCGGAGGTCATGTCTTCTAAAGTCATGTCTTTGCCGCCAGTAATATTTATAACGCAGCCTTTAGCTCCATCAATTCTAGCTGCTTCCAATAAAGGACTATTCATTGCTGCCTGTGCTGCTTCTATAGCTCTTGATCTTCCTGAACCTATACCTATTCCGAGAAGAGCAGTGCCAGCTTCAGTCATAACTGATCTTACGTCTGCAAAATCAACATTAACTAATCCCGGGCAAGTAATTATGTCACTAATGCCTTTGACACCCATCCTTAGAACATCATCAGCATTCCTAAATGCTTCTTGAAGGGGAGCTCCTGCAATAACGTCTTTTAATCGATCATTTGGAATAACTATAAGAGTATCAACGTTTTCAGCTAGTCTTGCGATTCCCTCCTCTGCTTGACGCATTCTTCTTTTACCTTCAAAAGAAAATGGTTTAGTTACTATACCTACCGTTAGAGCACCACTTTGTTTGGCTACTTCTGCAACAACGGGAGCAGCACCTGTACCAGTTCCTCCACCCATTCCAGCGGCTATAAAAACTAGATCAGAGCCCTCTAAAGCTTGTTGAAGCTCTTCTTTGGATTCTTCTGCTGCTTTTTGCCCAATACTTGGATTCCCACCTGCACCTAAACCTCTAGTGAGGTTTTGTCCAAGTTGGACTCTACTATCTGCAGATGATTGTAGTAGGGCTTGTGCATCGGTATTGAGAACTCTAAATGAAACGCCTTCTAAATCACTATTGATCATCCTGTTGACTGCATTACTGCCACCACCGCCTACACCAATAACTTCTATTTTAGCGTTTTGGCTTGGAAGGATTTCCTTCGATTGATCAAAGTTTGGATTGTTACCGAAGCTCATCTCTTAATAATAATCTAATACTAGTATTGGATGCATTATGAACTTACTTAGCTCATCTGTAGGAATTTGTTGAAGAAAATCCTAAAAATATTTATTTATTAAATATTTTGTTTGAATGCAAAACCCATATCAACACTACAATAATTAAAAAAAAATACTCAGAATACTTTTTCAAATATTAGGGTTTGAACACTTTTATTTTTGGTTTATCTGGATTAGTAAGATCAACATTATCTATTTTTTTTGAAAAGCTATTTTTCTTGAATTCTTTTTTAAGATTATTGATTATTTGTAATTGATAGTTGATTAAATTTGGCTTAAATCCTAAGAATATCGTTTTTAAATCTTTTTCCTCAACAGTTAGAAACCCATCGGATGAAAAGATTATTTTAACTATTTCTAATTCATAATTCTCTATAGCGATAAAAATTTCAGATAATATTCTTTTAAATTTTTCTTCCCATCCAAAAACTTGTATTGTTAATTTATTCAAATTTTTTTCTTCCACATTTTGTTTATTTATAAAAATTCCATCTTTATCAATGAAGCCTAATATTTTCTCGTCGTTTAATATTCTCTCACCGTATGCTATTGGAATTCTTGAATTAATATGAATTCTCAAACCAAAAGGAAATAGTTCTCTACTTACCGAAACATTCTTGAGAGATAAATTTTGTTTTAACTCTTTTTCTAGCAAATTAGTTTCAACAAAAATTAATCGGATAGGAAAATTTAAAGATGAATTGTTTATCACATCATTCTGCGAAAATAATTCACTACCAGAAATCCTAATGTCCTGAGTATCAACTTTATTAAGTGTTTTTATGCTTAATAAGCTTGTTAAAAATAAAAATGAAATTAGAAAAAAAAAGCTTCTATTTTTGATTCCTTTTTTGTTTTTCACAAATCACATCGAGCTTTTTCCATCAGTTGGTCCATCCATTCTCTCGCTTGCTCTGCATCTGAAAATGGTACATCCATCTCTTTCCCATCCCCTACTAATCTCAACCTGCACTTACCTTGTGATTCACTTGTTAGAGGAGCTTCACCTGAAGTTAGTGCCATTAATTCAACTAATTCAAGTTTCTTGATCGTAAAACAATCTTTTTCTTCAAATTTACCAGCTTCAAATGCGCTCCACTTTAACTCCCCATTTTTTAAAGACGCTGCACCTGAACTATCCAACTTGCATAGTTCAGAATCACTAGCCCAACTTCTAAAAAGATTTTGCCTTCTTCTTTCTAACCATCCAAGTGCAGTTAATAAAATGAAGATTAAAAGTAATGGTAACCAAAGTAGTCCATGCAACATTTGATTTAAATTACAAATCTAAAGATATATCTACTAGTTTAGCCACAAGTTGTTCAATTTTTAAACCTGAAGCTTCCCAAAGCATTGGAAACATACTGTATTTTGTAAAACCAGGAATTGTATTTATTTCATTTAGTAAAATTTTATTTGAAGATTTTTCTAAAAAGAAGTCTACTCTTGCAAAACCAAAAATATTTAGTGCTCTACAACTTTTAATAGCAATTTCTTTAATTTCTTTTGCGATTTTAGAATCTATTTCGGCTGGGATAATTATTTTATTATTTGAGTGATATTTTGAATCGTAATCATACCAATCACTAGCGTAATTTACCTCGCCTATCTCAGAGGTTAAGAGTTTTGAATTCCCAATTATTCCGCATTCAATCTCCCTTACCTCTAAACCTTCCTCTATTAAGATTCTTGAATCTATTTCCTTAGCCTTTTCTAATGCTAGTAATATTTCCGATTCATTTTTGACTTTGGAGATTCCAAGAGATGATCCAGAGTTCGATGGTTTAACAAAAATAGGAAATTTTAATTTTTTTAATATTTCATTAATTATTTTATTTTTTACTTGCTTATCGTTGAGATCTTCATTTTGAAAAACTAGATAATTAACTTGTGGAAGTTTAAGGTTTGAAAAAATTGTTTTCATCAATATTTTATCCATTCCAAGTGCAGAGCCAATAATTCCGCACCCGACTAAAGGTTTCTTTGTAAATTTAATTAAGCCATGAATTGATCCGTCTTCACCATTTAATCCATGTAAAAGAGGAAACCAAACATCAATATTTTGAAATTCAATTCCTTCAAGGAAGTTAATTTTTTCTTGATTAAAAGTTTCTTGTTTTTTTGTTTTATAGTTTTCAATTTGACCAATTAGGATTTTTTCTGAAATATCACTATCAAGCCAATCTCCATATATGTTTATGTAAAAGGCTTTAATTGTAAAGCGTTCTTTGTTTATTTGTGCATTAAATGCTTGAAAAACTGTTTTTGCAGAGGATATTGATACTTCATGTTCATTGGAATGCCCGCCAAATATTAATCCAATACATTTTTTCTTTCCCCCGATCATTTAAAAAAAATTTATAAAGAAAGTTCTCCTGTTAAAGAAAATGGTCTTGCTTCATTTATTCTGACATTTATCTCATCTCCCAACGAAAAATTAAAGTTAATGTTTTTGGGAATCTCTACGAAAGTTAATCTATTTGTTCTAGTTCTACCCATAATTTGAGAAGAATTTTTTGGATTTAAACCCTCAATTAAAACGCTTTCGATATTATTGATATATCTTTGGTTTCTACTCCTAGCAGTTTTCTCGACCAAATCATTAATTTCTTGTAATCTAGCTTTTTTTACCTCTTCTGAAAGTTGATTCGTCCAGCCTGCTGCAGGCGTATTTGGTCTTGGAGAGTATGCTGCTGTGTTCACCTGATCAAAGCCAATTTCTGATATTAGCTTTAATGTATCTTGATATTGTTGCTCGGTTTCTCCTGGGAAAGCAACTATCGCGTCAGCTGTGATTGATGCATCTGGCATTAATGACCTTATGTTCTCGATGATATTTTTATACTTTTTAATAGAATATCCTCTAGACATTTGCTTTAAAATTTCATCATTTCCACTTTGGAAGGGGATATGGAAATGTTCACAAACTTTATCAAGTTCATAACATGCTTGAATTAACCTTTTTGAAAAATATCTTGGATGACTAGTAGCAAATCTTATTCTGCGAATTCCTTTAACATCATGAATATAATACAAAAGATCAGTTAGGGTATTCTCTTTTCTCCCCTCTTTTGTAGTTCCTGGGAGGTCTCTACCATAAGCATCAATGTTCTGACCCAAAAGAGTAATTTCTTTAAAATTATCATCAGCTAATTTTTGGATCTCACTTTTTATCACATTTGGATATCTTGATTGCTCTTTTCCTCTGACATAGGGGACTACACAATATGAACATCTTTCATTACATCCATAGATGATATTAACCCAGCCACAAATAGAGCTTTCTCTTCTGGCACTTGTTATATCTTCAGAAATGAAGGTTTCTTCTGTAGCAGCTACTTGATTTCCTAAATCAACTTTCCCCAGAAGATTCTCAAGGTTATTTACATGTTGAGGGCCCATTACTAGGTCAAGTTCTGGCACTCTTCTTAGTAAGGATTCTCCCTCTTGCTGAGCAAGACAACCTGCAATAACAAGTTTTAAACCAGGTGTTTTGTGCTTTCTTTTTGCTTGTCTTCCTAGAAAGCTATAAACTTTTTGCTCTGCATTATCTCTTATAGTGCATGTATTGTACAAGACCAAATCGGCATTTAATTCATTATCTGCTCTGGTGTATCCCATTTTCTCTAATGTCCCAGCCATTCTCTCAGAATCAGCCTTGTTCATTTGGCATCCAAATGTGGTTATCCAATAACTGCCCGTAGTTGAATCCTTTTGAGTTTTTTTTTCGTCTGATTTTGTTTTTGTTAGCACTTTTCTAGGAATTTTTTATGATTCTTTAATTCAAAATTACAAGTTAAATAATTTTGCTGCAACATTTTTGAGGGCGAGCGAGGGGATTCGAACCCCCGTATAGCGGCGCCACAAGCCGCTGCCTTAACCACTTGGCGACGCCCGCCTCACATTTATAAATTTAACAACTCAAGGGTAATTTTTCATAGTTATTTTTATCTTTTAGAGAAATTTGAATTATTTTCTAATTCAGCAAAGTTTTCTTATGATTTAAAATAAAAGAAAATTTAAAAATTTGAGTAATTCCGGCACAGCTGAGGTTCTTATTCCGAGAAGCCTTTGTTTAATAGAAGATATAGATAACCTTATTATCGATGTAGAGGATTTATGTTCAGTTTCCATTAGTTGGGAGGATGGAGTTGTTTCTGAGTTAAAGCCTTTAAAAGATAAAATTACAAAACCAAAAAAATTTTTATTCCCAAGATTTGTTGAAACGCATTCGCATTTTGATAAATCTTTTACATGGGCAGACTTTCCTAATCTGGAATCAAACTATGGAGGAGCATTATCAGTAAATCTTGAAGAACATAAAACTAGAACTACAGATAAGGTTCTTGAAAGAGTAGAGAAATCTTTAAAACTTGCCATACAAAATGGATACCGAGCTATTAGAAGTCATATTGATACATACGAAAATCAACCTATTGATATTTGGATTGAACTGTTTAAATTACAAAAAAAATTTTCATCTGAGTTGACTTTACAATTCGTTGCTTTAGCTCCATTGGAATTTTGGGATACTTCTAATGGAGAAGAGTTGGCAAAAATATTTGCCTCTAATGGAGGTATTTTAGG
>QCNI01000024.1 GCA_003213255.1 Prochlorococcus sp. AG-424-P16 | reverse complement strand
CCAACTATTTCCAGAATCTTAAGGAGTTTTAATCATGGCAATACGTAAATTCAAACCTTATACACCTGGCACTAGGCAGAGAGTAGTTACTGACTTTAGTGAAATCACAAGTGCAAAACCTGAGAGATCACTAATAGTTTCAAAACATAGAGTTAAAGGCAGGAATAATCGTGGAGTTATCACTTGTCGTCATCGTGGAGGTGGTCACAAAAGGCAATATAGATTGGTCGACTTTAGAAGAGATAAAAGAAATATCAACGCCAAAGTTGCAGCTATACACTACGATCCTCATAGAAATGCAAGGTTGGCACTTTTATTTTACGAAGATGGAGAGAAAAGATATATTATCGCTCCAGCAGGAGTAAAAGTCGGACAAAATGTCATTTCTGGAGAAAGTGTTCCAATTGAAGATGGAAATGCAATGCCGCTTTCTGTTATGCCATTAGGATCTAATGTTCATTGTGTTGAGTTATACGCAGGTAGGGGTGCTCAAATGGTTAGATCCGCAGGAGCTAGTGCTCAAGTTATGGCAAAAGAGGGAGATTATGTTGCTTTAAAACTCCCATCTACTGAGGTAAGACTCGTAAGAAAAGAATGCTACGCAACTCTTGGTGAAGTAGGTAATTCTGAAATAAGAAATACTAGCTTAGGTAAAGCAGGAAGAAGAAGATGGCTTGGAAGAAGGCCTCAAGTAAGAGGTAGTGTAATGAACCCATGTGATCATCCACATGGAGGAGGAGAGGGAAAAGCACCAATTGGTAGAGCAGGCCCAGTTACTCCATGGGGTAAGCCAGCTCTTGGATTAAAGACACGTAAAAAGAAAAAACCAAGTAATAAATTAGTTGTTCGAAGACGCCGTCGCGTTTCTAAGAGGAGTAGAGGAGGAAGAGACTCTTGATTACTTCATTTATCATTTCAATTTCTATTACATAATCATGGGACGTTCACTAAAAAAAGGACCTTTTATAGCAGATAGCCTGCTCAAGAAGGTAGAAAAACAAAATACCGATAATGACAAGTCTGTTATCAAAACTTGGTCAAGATCCTCTACGATTTTACCTTTAATGATTGGTCACACAATCGCTGTACATAATGGCAAGACTCACATTCCAGTATTTATTACTGAACAAATGATTGGTCATAAACTCGGTGAATTTGCTCCTACACGCACTTACCGAGGTCATATAAGAGATAAGAAAGGAGCAAAATCATGACAAAAACACCTCAAACAACAAAAACAGCAATTGCTCATGGGAATTATGTTCGCGGATCAGCCTCTAAGGTAAGAAGAGTTTTGGATCAGATAAGGGGTAGATCTTATAGAGATGCATTGATTATGTTGGAATTTATGCCGTACAGATCTACAGACCCCATTACTAAAGTTCTAAGATCTGCTGTTGCTAATGCAGAACATAACCTTGGTATGGATCCATCTACCCTAGTTATTTCCTCTGCATGGGCTAATAGTGGTCCAGTAATGAAAAGGTATAGACCCAGAGCTCAAGGTCGAGCTTTTTCAATTAAAAAACAGACTTGCCACATCAGTATTTCTGTTGAGTCTGCTCCTACTCAAACTAATGCGGAGGTACAAAACTAATGGGACACAAAATACATCCTTCTGGACTAAGATTAGGAATTACACAAGAGCATCGCTCTAAGTGGTTTGCTACTTCTAAAACATATCCAATTCTTCTCCAAGAAGATTTTAAAATTCGTACCTTCATACAAAAAAAATATGGAGCAGCAGGAATTAGCGATGTCTTAATAGCAAGAAAAGCTGACCAACTGGAACTTGAATTAAAAACAGCAAGACCAGGAGTTATAGTTGGAAGACAAGGAAGTGGTATTGAAGAATTAAGATCTGGCATTCAAAAAACTATAGGTGATAGAACAAGGCAAGTCAGAATAAACGTTGTTGAAGTTGAACGAGTAGATGCTGATGCTTTTTTACTTGCTGAATATATTTCTCAACAACTAGAAAAAAGAGTTGCCTTTAGAAGAACTATTAGGATGGCCTTGCAAAGGGCTCAAAGGGCTGGAGTTCTAGGTCTTAAAATTCAAGTAGGGGGAAGGTTGAATGGTGCTGAAATAGCTAGAACTGAATGGACTAGAGAAGGTAGAGTACCTTTACATACTTTGAGAGCTGAAATTGACTACGCAACACGTGAAGCTAATACAACTTACGGTGTTCTAGGCATTAAAGTTTGGGTTTTCAAAGGTGAAGTTCTCCCTAAAGAAGAACAAACTATCCCTGTGGGTGGGAGCCCTAAGAGGAAAGCTAGTAGAAGACCTCAGCAATTTGAGGATCGTTCAAATGAGAATTCATAGGAGGTATAAAAATGCTTAGTCCAAAACGTACTAAATTCCGTAAACAACATAGAGGCAGAATGAGGGGTGTAGCCTCAAAAGGTAATACTATTGCATTCGGTCAATTTGCTCTCCAAGCTCAAGACTGTGGCTGGGTAACTGCACGTCAGATTGAAGCAAGCAGAAGAGCTATGACTAGATATATCAAACGTGGCGGTCAAATCTGGATAAGAATATTTCCTGATAAACCCGTAACCATGAGACCTGCCGAAACCAGAATGGGTTCTGGTAAAGGTAATCCAGAGTTTTGGGTCGCAGTTGTAAAACCTGGAAGAATACTTTTTGAAATGGGTGGTGAGGATATCACTGAGGAAACTGCAAAGGAAGCTATGCGTCTGGCTCAATACAAACTTCCTGTAAAAACTAAATTTATCTCAATTGATAAAAATCTAGAAAATTCCTCCCAAAAAAATACAAAAAATATTAAAAAATCTCAAGAGGAGGTTAAACAATGAAAAACTCAGAGTCACTTAAGGAATTTAAAAAATTAAATTCTGAACAAATTACTGAAAAGATTGACCAATTACGAAAAGATCTTTTTGACTTGAGATTCAAGCAAGCTACAAGACAGCTCAATGAAACTCACAAATTTAAAATCATCAAGAAACAAGTTGCGCAATTACTCACTCTAAGTAAGAGTCAATCTGCTTCTAAAACAACTTCTGATTAATTATTAGTTATGGCACTTAAAGAAAGAATTGGTACTGTTGTCAGCGACAAAATGGATAAAACAGTTGTTGTTGCTGTTATTAACAGATATCCACATCCCACTTATAAAAAAATTGTAAGTAGAACTACTCGATATAAGGCGCATGATCCAGAAAATACATGCGTTTTAGGTGATCGAGTTAAAATTAGAGAAACTAGACCGCTTAGTGCTCAAAAAAGATGGGCCATTGAAGAGATTCTCAATAAAACAAGTCTGGCTAAGGAGGTTAAAAAATGATTCAACAAGAAACTTATTTAACAGTTGCCGATAATAGCGGAGCAAAAAGACTCCAATGTATTAGGGTTTTAGGTTCTAATAGAAGGTATGCACATGTCGGGGATGTAATCGTAGCAACTGTAAAAGATGCTCTTCCTAACATGGGAGTTAAGAAATCTGAAGTTGTTAAAGCTGTTATCGTCAGAACTAAAGCAACATTAAGAAGAAATACTGGTAATTCAATCAGATTTGATGACAATGCGGCAGTATTGATTAATGAAGATAAGAATCCAAAAGGTACAAGAGTCTTTGGTCCTGTAGCTAGAGAACTGCGGGATAAAAATTATACAAAGATTGTTTCTCTTGCTCCGGAGGTGATTTAAATGTTGGATTCATTAAAGCAAAAGAAAAATTTTCAGAGAATAAAAATGAGAATCAAAACTGGAGATTTGGTAAAAGTAATTAATGGCAAGGACAAAGGGAAAACTGGTGAAGTTTTAAAAACTATCCCTCTTGAAAATAGAGTAGTTGTAAAGGGAATTAACCTTAGGACCAAACATGTAAAACCAACTCAGGAAGGGGAAACTGGAAGAATTCTTACAGAAGAAGCATCTTTACATGCATCAAATGTAATGTTTTTTTCAAAGGATAAAAATCTTACAAGTAAGATTGAATACTTTATTGATAAAGAGGGGGTTAAGAAAAGAAGATTGAAGAAAACTGGTGAAGTAATTGATTAATTTTTCATCAGAAACCAGATTTCAACTTTTTCTAATTTATCAATTCTGACAAAGACCAGAATTAACAAAAAAATTATGACTCTAAAAAATCGCTACAAAGAATCAATAAGACCAAAACTTTTAAAGGACCTTGGTCTTAAAAATATTCATCAAGTACCTAAAGTTGTCAAAGTCAACGTTAATAGAGGTCTTGGTGAAGCAGCTTCGAATTCGAAAGCTCTTGAAGCCTCTTTAAATGAAATTGCAACAATTACAGGACAAAAGGCTTTAGTAACTAGGGCCAAAAAAGCTATCGCGGGTTTTAAAATTCGTGAAGGTATGCCAATTGGTTGTACTGTAACTTTGAGAGGAGACAGGATGTATTCTTTTTTGGAGAGATTTATAAATCTAGCTTTACCAAGAATAAGAGACTTTAGAGGAGTTAATCCAAAAAGTTTTGATGGGAGAGGTAATTACACCGTTGGCGTGAAAGAGCAATTGATTTTTCCTGAAATCTCTTTTGATAAAATAGATTCAATAAGAGGTATGGATATAACTATTGTCACTAGTGCAAAATCAGATCAAGAAGGTAAAGCTCTTTTGCAGGAGTTAGGAATGCCTTTTAGTAAGAATTAAATTAAAACTATGTCAAATCACGATCCTATTTCCGATATGCTTACTCGAATTAGAAATGCGAGTCAAAAAAAGCATACAACCACAACAATCCCAGGTTCAAAAATGTCCTTAAGTATCGCCAAAGTACTTCAAAAAGAGGGATTCATTTCTGATATTAATGAGGAAGGTGAAGGTTATAAATCACAAATAATACTCGGCCTCAAATATAGTGGAAAAAACAAATTTCCTACTATTCGATCTATGCAAAGAGTTAGTAAACCTGGTTTGAGAATATATAAAAATACTAAAGGTTTACCAAAAGTTCTTGGAGGTCTTGGAGTTGCCATAATATCAACTTCTAAAGGCGTTATGAGTGATCGCGATGCTAGAAAGCAAGGCATTGGCGGCGAAGTCCTCTGCTATGTTTATTAAGGAGAATTAATCATGTCAAGAATTGGAAAAACACCAGTACTTATTCCAGAGAAAGTTACAGTTGATTTTGATGGATTAACAGTTACAGTTAAGGGCCCAAAGGGTGAGTTAAAACGACTCATGCCTGAAGGAGTTACTTTTGATAAGAAAGATAATACTGTTGTCGTAAGTCCTACCACAACCAAAATACATTCAAGGCAGAGACATGGTTTATGTAGAGCTTTACTTGCAAATATGGTTGAAGGGGTTACTCAAGGTTTTTCAAAGAAACTAGAAATTGTAGGCGTTGGATCTAGAGCACAAGTAAAAGGTAAAAATCTAGTAGTAAGTGCAGGATATAGTCATCCTGTAGAAATGACCCCCCCTGATGGTATAACATACAAGGTTGAGAGTAATACAAACGTTACCGTATCTGGAATTGATAAGGAAATTGTTGGCAATGAAGCAGCAAAAATCAGATCAATTAGACCTCCAGAGCCATATAAAGGTAAAGGAATTAAATATCATGATGAGAGAATTCTCAGAAAAGCTGGTAAATCTGGCAAAAAATAATTCCAATTAAAAAAATGACCAAACATTCCAGGAAATTACAAACCCAAAAAAGACATAGAAGATTAAGGAGATTCTTAATTGGAGATGCAACTCGTCCAAGATTGTCTGTTTTTCGCTCTAATAACCATATTTATGCTCAAGTTATAGATGATAGCGCTCAAACAACCATATGCTCAGCTTCAACTGTTGATAAAGAACTAAGAGAAAAATCTGAGAAATTACCTTCTGATTGTAATTCTTCTTCTATTGTTGGAAAATTATTAGCAAAGAGAGCGATAAAAAAAGGTATTAAGCAAGTAATTTTTGACCGTGGAGGTAATTTATATCACGGTAGAGTAAAAGCACTTGCAGATGCTGCTCGTGAAGCCGGCCTAGAATTCTAACTTTTAATTTTTTACTATGACTGACACTCCAACAAAACAAGAAATTCAATCCAAGAACGATAATGTTCCTGCAGCTACGCCCGTAGAACAAAAAAAGAATAATCGTAATGATCGAAAAAGAAATAGAAGAGGTGATTCAAAAAATCTAGAGAGAGATTCTGATTGGCAAGAAAGAGTTGTTCAAATTCGACGCGTTTCTAAGACTGTTAAGGGTGGGAAAAAAATGAGTTTTAGAGCAATTGTTGTAGTAGGTAACGAAAAAGGTCAAGTTGGAGTTGGAGTTGGTAAAGCAGGGGATGTTATTGGTGCGGTGAGAAAGGGAGTTTCAGATGGTAAAAAGAATCTTGTAAGGGTCCCCTTAACCCCAAATAATTCAATACCGACTTTATCTTTAGGTCGAGATGGTGCGGCTAATGTTCTAATTAGACCAGCTGCCCCAGGTACAGGAGTAATTGCTGGTGGTTCAATAAGAACAGTTTTAGAATTAGCCGGGATAAAAAATGTTTTAGCAAAAAGATTGGGTAGTAAAACACCTTTGAATAACGCTAGAGCTGCTATGGTAGCTCTTTCTCAATTAAGAACACACAAATCTGCCTCTAGGGAGAGAGGCATCTCACTTGAACAGCTCTATTCTTAAAATTATGACTTCAACATTAAATTCACTTAAATCAAACTCTGGCTCGAGAAAGAAAAAACTAAGAAAGGGTAGAGGAATTGCAGCCGGTCAGGGTGCATCATGTGGTTTTGGAATGAGAGGACAAAAGTCACGTTCTGGAAGACCTACACGTCCAGGTTTTGAAGGTGGCCAAATGCCCTTATATAGAAGAGTTCCCAAATTAAAGCACTTTGAAATAATTAATCAAAAGAACTTTTCAATAATAAATTTAGAAAAATTAAATGATTTCAAAGATAACGATACAGTTAACCTTGACTTACTAGTTAAGAAAGGATTGATCTTCAAGCCCAAATTTCCCTTAAAAATTCTTGGTAATGGAAAAATTAATGTAAAGCTAAAAGTCCAAGCTCATGCATTTACAAAAGTTGCAAAACAAAAAATTGAGGACGCAGGTGGATCCTGCGAGCTTATAAATAATAAATAAATTTACTAAAGATTTAGGTAAGCTTCAAAATGTTCGTCAACAAAAGTAGAAATCCTAGCGCTTCTGAAATTCTTTCCCAATTATTTTTAAATAAAGAGTTAAGGAGTAGAGTTTTAACAACTTTAGGTCTTCTCCTTTTGGTAAGACTTGGTATATATATCCCCATGCCAGGTATTGATAGGGTTGCATTTAAAAGTTTTATAGATCAAGGGGGTCAATTAATAGGTTTTTTAGATATTTTTACTGGAGGAGGAATATCAACCTTAGGAATATTTGCACTAGGCATACTTCCTTTTATCAACGCGTCTATTATAATTCAGCTTCTCACAGCTTCGTTGCCTGTACTTGAAGATTTGCAAAAAAATGAAGGAGAAGCGGGAAGAAGAAAAATTGCTCAAATAACAAGATATGTTTCATTGGGATGGGGGTTTTTGCAAAGTATAATTTTTTCCTTAATTCTTAGACAATATGCTATTCAGGGGATCAGTGAAACTACATTTGTCTTACAAACTTCTATTGCCTTAGTTACTGGTTCAATGTTAGTTATGTGGTTTAGCGAAATTATTACGGAGAAAGGTATAGGTCAAGGAGCTTCACTGGTAATTTTTTTGAATATTGTCTCGACTTTACCTAAAGCTCTTAGTTCAACCATTGAAAAAGCTCAAACTGGCGATAGAGGAGATGTTCTAGGTATAGCAGTTTTACTTGGAGTATTTTTACTGACAATTGTTGGGATCATTTTTGTCCAAGAGGGAGCAAGACGCATTCCTATTGTTAATGCAAAAAGGCAGATAGGAAGTTCTACACTACTTCCAACAAGGCAAAGTTATTTACCTTTGAAATTAAATGCAGGAGGAGTTATGCCTATCATATTTGCATCTGCTTTAATCTTTTTACCTATAACTATTGCAAATGTTACGGGTAATCCAGTCTTAATAAAGTTAGCCAGTAGTTTGAATCCCGGATCTTCTAACCCATGGCCATATGCTCTTACATTCTTCTCATTAATTTTGGGGTTCTCCTATTTTTATGCATCTCTTACTATCAATCCAGTTGATGTAGCTTCGAATTTAAAGAAAGGAGGAGTAGCGATACCAGGAGTTAGACCAGGAACTAATACTGCAAACTACCTATCAGGTATACAAAATAGATTGACTTTATTGGGGGGATTATTTCTGGGTTCAGTTGCTATTATTCCAGCGGCAGTAGAAAGAGCTACAAATGTTCAGACCTTTCAAGGTTTAGGAGCAACATCATTACTTATTCTTGTGGGTGTTGCTATAGATACCGCTAAGCAAATTCAAACTTATGTTATTTCACAAAGATATGAGGGACTAATTAAAAATTAATGAAGAGACATTTACTATTTTTAGGAGCTCCAGGAGCAGGGAAAGGGACTCAAGCGGAATTGCTAAGTCAAACTAATTCTTACTTACACCTTTCTACTGGTGAATTATTAAGAAAAGAAATTGAAATGAATACTACCCTGGGTATTCAGGTAAAGGATATTATGAATCGAGGGGAACTAGTTAGTGATGAACTTGTATTAAAGATCGTTAGACAAAATTTAATCAAGGATAATAGTGGTTGGATTCTAGATGGTTACCCAAGAAATTTATCTCAGGCAAATTCATTGAATGAAGTCTTGAATGAAATAAATCAACCTTTGGAATTAGTTTTTTATTTAGATATTCCAGAAGAAGTACTAATTAAGCGTTTGCTTTTAAGAGGTAGAAAAGATGATACGGAAGAGACAATTAGAACAAGAGTTGATATTTATAAAAAAACTACAGAACCATTAATTCAATATTTTAAGGATCTCTCATTGTTAGAATATATTGATGCTGATAGAGATTTAAAAACCATTTCATCTGATATCAAACAAAAAATGGCTTGATGATGATGTAGAATATAGTATTAACGTTTTATTAGTTAAACCCCTATGAAGGTCCGATCTTCAGTCAAAAAAATTAGTCCTGACGATCAGATCGTGAGGAGAAGAGGTAAAATCTATGTTATTAACAAGAAAAGACCTCGTAATAAACAGCGTCAGGGTTAAATTTCAACCCTCAAATTCAAACCTTTACTTATTCAAAACACGTGGCCAGGATTGCAGGAATTGACATACCTCGCGAAAAGCGAGTTGAAATTGCACTTACATACGTCTATGGAATTGGTTTAACGAGATCAAAGCTAATTCTTGCTAATACGGGTGTAAACCCCGATACTCGTGTAAAAGACCTTTCAGATTCTGATGTGCAAAAACTAAGAGGTGCCACAGAAGAATTTACTTTAGAAGGGGATCTGAGAAGAAAAGAGGGAATGGCTTTAAAACGTCTACAAGATATAGGGTGTGTAAGAGGAAGAAGACATAGAATGAGTCTTCCAGTAAGGGGTCAAAGGACTAGAACCAATGCAAGAACAAGACGGGGTTCTAGGAAAACAGTTGCTGGAAGAAAAAAATAATTAACTAAATCTATTTACAAATTGAAGTATTAAATTAAAACATCATGGCAGCTACAGTAAAAAAAACAGGTTCAAAAAAATCTAAACGTAATGTACCTAATGGTGTGGTACATATCCAAAGCACATTTAATAATACTATCGTCTCAATCACTGACACCTCTGGCCATGTAATTTCTTGGTCTTCTGCAGGCGCAAGTGGATTTAAAGGCGCTAGGAAAGGTACTCCATTCGCCGCTCAAACAGCTGCCGAAGCTGCAGCTAGAAGAGCACTTGATCAAGGTATGAAACAAATAGAAGTATTGGTTAGAGGGCCTGGCGCAGGTAGGGAAACGGCCATAAGAGCTTTACAAGTGGCCGGATTAGAAATAACTCTAATAAGAGATGTAACTCCGTTACCTCATAATGGATGTAGAAGACCTAAACGGAGACGCGTTTAGTTCTTAACCATTCTTAACCCCCCCCCCCAAAAAAAACTCTTAACCTCATTATTTTCCGTGTTGCAATACCAGATTGACAGAATCGACCATCAAATAGCAGATGATCGCTCCCAAACAGGAACTTTTTTAATTGGCCCTCTAGAAAGGGGACAAGCTACAACTTTGGGTAATTCTCTTAGAAGAGTCCTTATGGGAGGACTTGAAGGGAGTGCAGTTACTGCAGTTAGAATAGCGGGAATTAATCATGAATATGCTACTATTCCTGGAGTTAGAGAAGACGTTTTAGATATTCTTCTCAATTGCAAGCAACTGTCAATAAATAGTTCTAATCCAGAACTCGAAATAGGCAGGTTAGTTGCTAGTGGTCCAATGGAGGTGAAGGCGAACGACATTCAATTCTCCTCTCAAGTTGAAATTGTTGATGGCGAAAAACCAATTGCGACTATTCAGGAGGGCCATAACTTAGAGTTGGAAATTCATGTTGAAAGAGGTATTGGATATAGGCCGGTCGACCGTAAGAGTGAAGAGATAACTGCTATTGATTTGCTTCAAATAGATGCTGTATTTATGCCGGTGAAAAGAGTAAATTTTACGGTTGATGAAACTGCTGTAGCAGAAGGTGGAACTGGAAGAGAAAGACTAAAAATGGAAGTTGTAACAGATGGCTCTACAAGTCCTGATGATGCTATTGCTGAAGCTGCAAATCAGTTAATAGAACTCTTTCAGCCCCTTGCAACTGTAACAATGGTTGAGGAAATTCCTGAGGAGCCAGAACCATCTCCTGAAGCTCAAATTCCTCTCGAGGAACTAAACTTGTCCGTTAGAGCATATAATTGTTTGAAACGGGCACAAGTTAACTCAGTTTCGGATTTAATGGGCTTCAGCTATGAAGATCTTCTTGAAATTAAGAACTTTGGCTCTAAATCTGCAGATGAGGTTATTGAAGCTCTCGAGCGTATAGGCATTTCTATCCCACAAAGCAGAACATCTGTTTAACAATTTTTAAGATTATGAGACACCAACTTAGAATTCCATTATTAAGTAAACCTGCTGATCAGAGGAAAGCACTTCTAAGAGGTTTAACTACACAATTAATTAGGGAAGGTAGGGTAACGACAACAAAAGCAAGGGCAAAAGCTTTAAGAAATGAAGCTGAAAGAATGATTTCACTTGCCAAAGATGGAAGTTTGGCCTCTAGGAGAAGGGCTATTGGATATATTTATGATAAAAAATTAGTGCATTCACTATTTGAAAAAGCAAAGGAAAGATATGGGGACAGAAGTGGTGGTTATACACGCATAGTCAGAACCGTATCTAGAAAAGGTGATAACGCTCAGATGGCTATAATTGAGCTTGTTTAAGTTAGATAATAAAAGGGCTTTTACTAAAAAATAACTTTTGAAAAGGGTAGCTTTATTAGTCCAATATGATGGATCTCATTATTCAGGTTGGCAAAAACAAAAAAATGCAACTACTGTTCAAGAAATTTTAGACAGAGCTCTCTTAAAGATTACAAATCATACAGTAAAGACTTTTGCAGCAGGGAGGACTGATGCTGGGGTTCATGCATCAGGTCAAGTAGTACACTTTGATGTTGATTGTGTTGTTCCAGGAAATAGTTATTCTGATGTCTTAAATAGTCTTTTACCCTCATCAATTAGGATCTTGGAATCAGTTGAGGTAAAAGATAGTTGGCATGCATGCTATTCAGCTATGTATAGACATTATCGATATGTCATTAATAACAGTAAATTTCCTAACTTGTTCATCAATAATTGGTCATGGCATAGATATCAAAAAGTATTAGATGAAGTTTTAATGTTAGATGCATCAAGAAAAATGATAGGAGAACATGATTTTTTTGCTTTTCAGAAAAGTGGTAGTAATAGAACAAACTCAATTACAAAAATAAAAAATATAGATATCAAAAGAATAGAAGATTTGATTTTTGTTGATATTAAAGCTACTGGTTTTCTATATGGAATGGTCCGCTTAATTATTGGTCAACTAGTTTTAGTTGGAGAAAACAAAATATCGCCAGAAATTTTTACAGATAGGTGGGTAAACAAAAAGAAAAATGATGTTAAAGAATCTGCTCCAGCTAAGGGGTTATGTTTTGTAAATGCTGTTTATGAAGAAAATGTTTTTAAAAAGATTAATTACAATGATTTTTTCCCTATATTTTTAATTAAGGGTTTTTCTTAAGTAATATTTAATTAAAGGAATTTTTTGTGTAAATCATTCAAAACTGTTGTTTAATATTCCTTCAATAATGTAGAATTTAAGACTAATTTAAATTTTATTTGCAGAAATTTGGTAAATGAATAAAACAATTACACCATCTTTAGAAACAATTGAAAGAAATTGGTTTTTAGTTGACGCAAAAGATAAGACGCTTGGTAGGCTTGCTACAGAAATTGCAACTGTATTGAGAGGTAAGAATAAACCAACATTTACACCTCATCTAGATACTGGAGATTTTGTCATTGTGGTCAATGCTGAGAAAGTTGAGGTAACAGGTAAAAAAGCATCACAAAAATTGTATAGGAGACATTCTGGAAGACCAGGAGGAATGAAAATTGAAAAATTTGAGTCTTTACAAGAAAGAATTCCTGAAAGAATCATCGAGCAAGCTGTTAAGGGCATGCTGCCTCATAACTCTTTAGGAAGACAGCAATTTAAAAAACTAAAAGTTTATAAAGGTGCTGATCATCCTCATGCTGCTCAGAATCCTGTATTATTAAATAGTTAATTTATCAAAATGAATAGTCAAATAAAAAACAAAGCTGTGTATTGGGGAACTGGAAGAAGAAAAACTTCAGTAGCTAGAGTTCGCTTGATTCCAGGAAATGGACTAATAAAAATTAATGGTCGTGCTGGAGATGATTACTTAAACTTTAATCCATTGCACTTAAATTCAATAAAAGCACCTTTGCAAACATTAGGCCTTGAAAATTCTTATGATATTCTGGTTAATGTTTTTGGTGGTGGATTGACTGGTCAAGCAGACGCTATAAAGCAAGGTGCAGCTCGAGCACTTTGCGAATTATCTCCTGACAATAGGAAACCGCTAAAAACGGAAGGCCATCTCAGTAGAGATCCTAGAGCTAAGGAAAGAAGAAAATATGGTCTTAAAAAAGCAAGAAAAGCTCCTCAATTCTCTAAACGTTAAAGGAATTTAAATTATGCCAAAATCAGAAATACATCCAAAATGGTATCCAGATGCAAAAGTTATTTGTAATGGAGAAGTTGTTATGACTACTGGTTCCACGCAGCCTGAACTACATGTTGATGTTTGGAGTGGTAATCATCCCTTCTTCACTGGAACTCAAAAGATTCTTGATACAGAAGGTAGGGTTGATAGGTTTATGAAAAAATATGGAATGGGTTCAGCTAATTCCGACACATCAAAAGATCAAAAAGAAGAAAAAGGTTCTAAGAAATAGAATTTTCAAAATTAAGCATAATTTCAATTGGAATACTCAACATTAATTGCAAGGTTGAAAACTGCTTCAGAAAGTTTTGAAAATTTGGAAGTGCAACTTGCAGATCCTGATATAGCTAATGATCCAAAAAAATTAGAATCAATTGCAAAAGAAAGATCAAAATTGGAACCTTTGGTGATTGATTTTAATAAGTTGCTTGATACTGATAAAGAAATCGAAGATTCAAAAAATCTACTAAAAGAGAATAGAAATGATAAAGAAATGGAATCTTTGATAAATGAGGAGTTAATAACTCTAGAGGAATTTAAGAGTGAACTGATTCAAAAAACCACAATCGCCTTATTGCCAAAAGACCCAAGGGATGAAAGAAGTGTAATGTTAGAAATCAGAGCCGGTGCTGGAGGTAACGAGGCTTGTATCTGGGCGGGTGATTTAGCAAGAATGTATGAAAGATATGGACAAAAAATTGGATGGTCTGTAAAACCTGTTAGTGCTTCTGAGTCAGATATGGGTGGATTTAAAGAGTTAGTTATCTCCGTTAAGGGAGATTCTGTATATAGTCAACTTAAATTTGAGGCTGGTGTACATAGAGTCCAAAGAGTTCCAGCTACTGAATCTCAAGGTAGAGTTCACACCTCTACTGCTACAGTTGCCGTTATGCCTGAGGCTGATCCTGTTGAGGTTAAAATTGATCCAACAGATCTAGAGGTTGGAACGGCAAGATCAGGGGGTGCAGGCGGACAAAATGTTAATAAGGTAGAGACAGCTATTGATCTTCTCCATAAGCCTACAGGTATAAGAGTTTTTTGTACTCAAGAGAGATCACAATTGCAAAATCGCGAACGAGCAATGGAAATTTTAAGAGCTAAATTGTATGAAATTCAATTAAAAGAAGCCAATGCAAAAGAGAGATCACAAAGGCTTTCCCAGGTTGGAACAGGTGATAGAAGCGAAAAAATCAGAACTTATAATTTTAAAGATAACAGGACAACTGATCATAGATTAGGCTCTAATTTTTCTCTTGAGCCAATTCTTGCTGGTCAATTAGAAGAAGTGATTAATGCATGCATAGCGCAAGAACAAAAAAGAATGATGGAAGATTTTAATAAAGAAGTAAATTAAGATTTTATTATTAGATTGCAACCCCTATTACGTATTTACTCCATTCTTTATGCTTGCCAGAGTCGATTTGTCTTGTAGCTTCAAAATTTAGATTACTTAATGGACGATAAGGCTTACGTTTTAGGGGCATATTCGCCTCTTCTGGGGTTCGATTACCTTTTTGTACATTACATCTGAGACATGCTGTAGTAACATTTTCCCAATTATCTGTTCCACCTCTGCTTCTCGGTAAAACGTGATCTATTGATAGGTCATTACCCCTATAATTACAGTATTGGCAAGAATTATTATCTCTCAGAAGAATATTTTTTCTTGTTAAAGAAACCTCTCTAAAAGGAACTTTGACGTAGTAACGAAGTCTTATAACTGTCGGTAACTTTTTCCCGCTATGAATTGAATACGTTTTATCTTCCTCTAAGCTTTCAGCTTTACCTTTAATCATCAAAATTACTGCTCTTCGCCAAGAAGTAATGTTTAAAGGTTCATAAGATGCATTTAAAACTAGAGTCTGGCCCATGCCAAAATACAATTTACATGTCATGCTAACTGTATATTTCAATAAGCGCATATATTTGTGCAAAGTAAATGCAAAATAGGCAAACAAATCAGGTTTTTAATTTAGATAAATTTCCAAATTTTGAAAAAGATATAGATCTTAAACAAAGAGCATGGATTGAAGTTAAAGGTAAAGCAATAGAAAAAAACGTTAGACAGTTAAGATCAAAATTAATTAAAAATTGTCAATTTATGGCAGTCGTTAAAGCTGATGGATATGGACATGATGCAAAAGTAGTATCTGAATATGCTATTAAAGGCGGAGCTTCGGAATTAGGCGTTGCAACTTTAAAAGAAGGGATTAAGCTACGTTCTTTTGGAGTTAAAAAACCAATTCTTATTCTCGGAAATCTTTATACAAAAAGAGATTTAATAATATCCTTTAAAAATGATCTTATGCCAACTATAAGTACTCTAAGAGAGTGTTTAGTTTGCAATAATATAGGAAAGCACTTTGGAATGAAATTTTCTTTACATCTTAAGGTTGATACTGGAATGTCAAGATTAGGATTTGAATCTAATAAATTTGTTCAGCAATTTGAAAAAATAAAATCTTTTGAGAACATTTCAATAAAAGGAATATATAGTCATTTATCGTCTGCAGATGAAGATAAAGCAATAGATTCTCAAAGTATTACACAATTACAAAGACTGAAGTTTAATAAATTACTTAAGCAAATTAATGTTGATAGCAGAAATCAAATTAAGATTCATTTGGCTAATTCAGCGGGAATGCTTCTTAGCAAAGATTTTCATTTTCACATGGTACGAGTTGGGCTTTCCATGTACGGATACAGTCCTCTAGCTAAAATAGATAAAAATTTATTACTTAAACCAGCTTTATCTTTGAAGGTCAAAGTAGCTTTTATAAGAACTATTGATGAAGGTGTAAGTGTAAGTTATGGAGGCAAATTTGTAAGTAGTAGAAAAACTAAGTTAGCTGTATTAAGTATTGGTTATGCAGATGGTGTCCCAAGGAATCTTTCAGGAAAGATTAACGTTATCTATAAAAATAAATTTTATCCTCAAGTTGGATCTATAACTATGGACCAAATGATGGTAGATATAACAGACTCTAATGAAATTAAAGTTGGTAGTACCATGTTATTACTAGGATCTGACGGAGATAAAACAATTTCTCCTCTTGAATGGGCAAGAAAATCAAATACTATCCCTTGGGAAATTCTTTGTTCTTTTAAAAATAGATTACCGAAAGTTCAAGTAGATTAGACATTTCGATTAAATAAAAAATTTTGAATGTTTGCATAAAAATTGATAATGTATAAGAACTGGAGAGGTGGCTGAGTGGTTGAAAGCGGCTCCCTGCTAAGGAGTTACAGGAGGTAACTTTTGTCGAGGGTTCGAATCCCTCCCTCTCCGTGATTATTTGGTTTCAGAAAGGTTCATATAGTTCTAAAAATGCTCATATGACTTGCTATGAAGCATGATTGAGAAATAATTAGTATCAGGAAGGATCATATCGTATCATAAAGTTTTCAAGGGTTAGGGGATAAAGAAGGGGATATTTTTTTACTTGTTAGGGGATAAAGTTCTAAGTTATCAAAATGAGTTGACAAAAAATTAAAAAAGATGGTGCTAAAATACACAAAATTTTTTTCGGACATGAAAAAACTTGTATACCTTTTTCTCATATTGATGTGTTTTACCAGTGGTAATTCATACTCATGGGAAAAGGTACCTGTTCCAGACTCTGTAGATAAAAAAACAAAATCCCCTTGGAATTTCTTTGAGGACTTTGAAAATGAAAATGTAGGAAGATTGACAACCAATAAATTTACGACTAACGATAAGGGTACAGGTCTCAAACCATTTGAAATTAAAGAAGACCCTGATGGTAATACCTATCTTGCAGTGACAGTAAAAGATGGATGGAATGTTGATCAGGCAGGGTGGACAAAGGAAACAACTGAAAGAGCAGAATTTGAGGTCAAACCCAAAAGAGTATTAGGTAAAGAAATATGGATCAGTTTCAAAAAAAGACTTCCAGAGGATTTTACTCATATCGACGACAGAGTATTATTTTTTCAATTCAAAAATATGATATCAACAGGAAAAGTCAGTCCTCTGATAGGATTACGTTATTATAAAAATGGAAATAGATTAAAAATAGGAGGACAGACCGGAGGAAATGCACGTCGATCTATGAGTCAAAAGGAAAAGGACCTTTATCGTATTGATACAAAGTATAAAAACTATGAAGGAAATTGGGTTCAAAGATGGGAAAAGTACCGAAGTGAAAGTAAAGACAGAGATGTTGATGGTACAGCAAGTTTCACTCCATTAGGGGAATGGAGTACATATAAGATTGGAATCTACAATACAAGAGATAACGATGGGTTTGTGAGAGTCTATAAGGATGGGGAATTGATGTTTGATTATAATGGTGTCACTTATGATTGGCGTGGAAAGTATAATCGAAGTCATATCAGAATCGGTCTCTATCGAGATCGAGTAGTTGGAGTGAGTTACCCCGACCAAACGATTCACTTTGATGATTTCATTGTTGTTTCAGATGAGAAAACTTTAGATAGTTATATAAAATGATTTTTACTACAAAGTGTTTTTTGCTTTTGAACAAATAGACTATAGATGGTGGATATCACTTGGAGATGAAATTAAAGGTAAAACTGGTTTACCGAATGAGAGTGTAGAGATCGAGGGATAAAATAAAATACTCCAAATTAACAAATAAACTCAGGGGATAAATTAGGGGATAATTCTCATTATCATCATCTTTTTGCCTTCCCTATACTTGTCATAGAGTGCCTTCAAGACTCACTCCGAGTAACTCCCTCTTCGTATTGAATTAAGACATTTTTTAATTAACTTTTTTATAAAACAATTCAAGATTAATATCTTTAAGGTCATAAATAGAATTTAAAATTAAGTCAGCACCTGCATCCTGTAAATTTTTTTCGTAAGAATCACGTTCATTTAATCGAGACTTTGAATGTAAATGAGGAGGTGCTATTCCAATACTTATGAATTTCTGAGACGGCATTTCTTTTTTTGCGTTAATAACTGTATTTATATCTGCAATAGTATCTCCTACATATCCAATGGGAATATTTGATGAACCAAGTTTATCTCCAAGAAGTTTTTTGGATAAGTTAATAAAGCCTTTTGGATCAGGCTTGTCCGGCGCATCTCCCATAGATATCAATGGTGGTGATTTTAATCCAATTCTTTTTTCTAAAACAAATTTTGCCGAGGCAGACTCTGCGCCACTTACAAAACCCCAAATTATTCCATTGCTTTCTAGTAAATCAAAAAACTTTTTATCAACTAATAACTCTTCATTTGTTATAAATCCAGACCAATATTTGCTATCTTCATTTGGATCTCCTCCAAAATAAAAATCTTCAAAACATTTCACTATTTCCTCTCTTTGAGGTATTTCAATATTAAAGTCCCCTTTTTTTTTGAATCTTTTTATAAATTCTAAACTTAAATCCCAGTCATTGTTCCAGATCCCTTCATTTTTTGCATTATCAATATCTATATAACTTGGCTCCCATCCGGTAAATTTGTAGACTGTTTTTTTTAATGAAAGTCTGTAACTATTTTCTACGCTGCGTATTACACCATCTATGTCAAATAAAATTAAACCAATATTTTTCAATTAATTTTTTAATCCTTTATAAAAGATTAGTATTCTTATTAAAAAAAAGCAAAGAAAAAATTCTATGGATAATTTATTTATTACATAAACTTAATTTTGTAAATATCCTCTTGGAGTAAGAAATATTTCGTCTACTAAGGTTGTTTGAGAATTTCCAATAATAATGATTGATAACATATCAATCTCTTTAAAAGGGATTGTTTTTAAAGTAAAAAATTTTTTGGTTTGATTTTCTCTCCCTACTTGTCTGGCTATTAAAACAGGAGTATCACCACGCCTAGATTGTAAACATATATCTATTACACTTTTTAGCTGCCAATTTCTTTCAATGGATTGAGGATTAAATAAAGCTATTACAAAGTCACCCACAAGGGCTCCTTCAATTCTTTTTTCTATTAAAGACCATGGAGTTAATTTATCGCTTAAGCTTACTGAACAAAAGTCATTCATTAGTGGTGCTCCACTAATCGCAGCCGCTAACTGAACACTACTTATACCTGGATGTATTTCAAAGTAAGGTCTGCATCGTTTTTTTGATTTTTTGAAGTAATTCTAAAAGTAAACCTGCCATGCCATAAAATCCAGATTCACCTGAAGAAATTAAAGCCACTTTTATTCCTTCCTCAGCTAGTTTAATTGCTTTACTGCATCTCGCTTTTTCTTCAGTAAGTTTACTTTCAATTAAAACTTGGTCACTCCTTTTTAAGGACTTAATTAAATCTAAATACATTTTGTATCCGATCCAAACAGTACATCTTGAAAGTGCTTTTCTTGCATTACTAGTTAGGAAGGAGATATCCCCAGGCCCACTCCCAATAATATGGATTTCGCCATTGGTTGGATTATATTGATTTTTTGATTCTGCTACAGCGATAGTTACTGCCCCAGATTGATTTTTAAAAATTCTTTTTTCTTCTAATAATTTTGATTCTTCTCCTGCTGCGAGTAAGCAAGAGGCTTCCGCTACAGAAGGGGTGCCAATTTCATTTTTCACAACATTTGATGGATTTGGAACAATTACTTTTGAAAGATCTTCTTTACTAAAAAACTTTATAGGCAAGTTTTTTTCTTCAGCAAGTTTTAAAATTCCTTTCTCATCTTTTTTGATATCAATAGTTGCAAGTCCTGCGATTGATTGCTGTGATAAATCCCCTGACTCAAAAAAATAATTTAAAGAATTTGTTATTAATTCTTTGCTTGTATTTCTTTCACATCCAATGCCAATCCATAATACTGGCGGGTGCCAAGTTGTTTCATGATTTTCGAA
>QCNI01000023.1 GCA_003213255.1 Prochlorococcus sp. AG-424-P16 | reverse complement strand
TGCTTTAGATTTAATCTTAAAACCTCATCATTTTCTGGTTTCATAAAAATTGATCCGTCTGGTTTCAAAGTTTGTTTAACTTTTATATTTCCAAAAATCGTTGAACATTCGCCTCTGCGTCTAAGTAATATCCATCTGTATTGAGTCCTTTCACGAACCCCAATAGTATTGGAATAATTAAACCATAATCGCCTAAAAAATTCTTTTTTCTCAATGGGCAAGATTGCTTGAATAGAAAATCCAATTCTATTTTTTTTCATATTGATAGCTTGATAAGAAACGTCATAAGCTCCCTCAGTTCTAAGTTTCTCAACAAAATTAGATATATCTTCGGGTGTTTGGTCATCAATCCATGCTTCTTGAATAATTATCTCTTCACGCTTTGGGCTTATTTGTTCATTATCGTTAATAGAAGAATTATTAAATGAAGTAATTTTATAAACTCTTACCAAATTAGGGAATGAAAATTTTAGGTTCCCAATGCCTACTCCATAAGAGTTAATAGAATATTTTGAAGGAGGTTCTGGATAGTCGACTAGATTAGCAAGTAAAGCAATGCCAGTTGGTGTTGAGAGTTCGCCCTCTATTGAGTTCCAGTCTGATAAGACCTTAATATTGTTTTGTCTTACTAGTTCTATTACAGCAGGAGCTGGTATAGATAATTTACCATGTTCAGTCTGAACAAAACCTTTTCCCAAAATTGGTTCATTACAATAAACCCTTTTGGGATTTAAGTAATTCAATGCAGCACATACTCCAATGATATCCACCAATGAATCTATAGCTCCAATTTCATGAAAATGAACATCATCAGATTTGATGCCATGAACTTTTCCTTCGGCAGTTGCTAAAGATTCAAATACTCCATAAATTATTTTTTTTAATTTATCTTCTAATCGGCCATTTAAAATAAGTTCCTTAATACTCTTCCATGTTCTATTGGTAGGAATGCAATCAATATTCTCAACCTTTGTCTTTATGCCTCGGATTGAACAACTTTTTGATTCCTTAAAGTCTATCTGATATAAATCCTTTAATCTAAGATCAATAAGTGGTTGTTCAATGACTTTTTTAGGGACCCCTAAATCATAAAAAGCTCCTAACAACATATCTCCAGAGATACCAGGAGAACATTCAATTAAAACATCTTCCATAAATCACAGATTTCTTGACTGGTAAACTTTGTTGAATATCAAGCTTTCATTCTAGTTTTTTTTCAGAAAGATTTTTTTTAATCACTTCGTACTTTAATAATTTCAAAGATTTCCCATCTCTATTAATATCTAAACTTACAAAACTATGAAGAAGTTCAAGAGAAATTTCTCCTTTTATGACTAACTTAAAATTTTTGTTTTTTAATTTTTTTGACTTTAAATCAGAGCAAATTTTGATGACAATTTCTTTCTTTTGAGTGTTTACAAAAACTAATTCTCCTCGAACAGAAAAATAATTATCTTTTAGATCTAATTCTTCTAGTAATTTAGAAAAGTTAGTTTTTGAAGAATCATTTGGGAAATTATTAAGTTGATAGGGATCCCATATACCTGCAACCTGTAAATGTAAGTTTTGAGTATTTTTATTCTTTGGATAAACAATCCAATAATAGCTTTTCCTTAAATCAATATGCTTTTTTAAAAGTGATAATGCTCTACCAAGTACTACTGTTTCAATTTTTTCGCCTTTACTATCAATTAAAAAGCCTCTATTTAATTGCTCACTATCATGAGGTATAAATTTGCCATTAATAATACCTATTGCTCTGTGCTGTAATTGGTTAGTAACTTTTGGTATAGGGTTTTTTAACATATTAAAATTTGGAAAATAACAATTTATCGTATTAAATTTTTTATTTTTCCTCCAAACTATTAAAAGAATTTAACGCATCGTCAATCGCATCAGAAGGATTAGTCGCACCATTCATACTATTTTGTCTTCGAATCATTTCCATAATTTCAAAAGGATTTGTTGGAAGAACTTGACTATCCCCATCTGTTTTAGTTGAGTTATCAATTTCTAATTTTCCAAATAAATCTTCTGCATTTAGGTAATTACCTTTTAGGGAATTTAATAAAATAAAAGTAATTGCAAAAGTTAATGGAATTTGCAAGCTTATGCAAAAATTATTTTTCATTTTATTTAATTTCAAAATTCTTTAATGCCAAAAATTTCTGCTAACTTAATTTTACATAATTTGTTAGAAATTTGTTAATAGCAACTTGGAATGTTAACTCAATAAGAACCAGACTTTCACAAATAATAGATTGGATTAATGAAGTAAATCCAGATATTCTTTGTTTGCAAGAAACAAAAGTGATGGATGATAATTTCCCGGTTGAACCTTTTGAAAAATTAGGTTATTCATTAGAGGTCTATGGACAAAAATCATACAACGGTGTGGCTATTATTTCAAAAATAAAGCCAGAAAATGTCAAGAAAGGATTCAACGGTTGTACAGACTCTAATCAAAATCCCGAAATTTTCCTAGATCAAAAAAGATTAATTTCTGCTGATATTAATGGGATAAAAATCATAAATGTCTATGTGCCAAACGGATCTTCTCTAGAATCTAGTAAGTTTGCATACAAAATTAATTGGTTAAATTGTTTATCTTCATTTTTGGATGAGCAAGAACAAAAAGGAGAATTAATTTGTCTAATGGGTGATTTTAATGTTGCTCCATCAAACTTGGATATTCATGATCCAAAGAAATATGAAGGAGGAATAATGGCATCTGAGATAGAGAGAAATGCACTAAATAATGTTTTGAAAAAAAGATTAATAGATTCTTTCAGGATTTTTGAACAAAATACAGGCCATTGGAGTTGGTGGGATTACCGTAATAACGCATTTGAATTAAATAAAGGTTGGAGAATAGACCATATATATATCAGCAAAGAACTGACATCAAAACTTAAAAGTTGTGTCATAGACTGCTCACCAAGAGGTAATTTACGTCCTAGTGATCATACCCCAGTAATGATAGAACTTAACCTAAACGATATAAATGAAGATTTTTTTGAGGATGAAGATAATTTCTTCGAAATATAAAAAATATATTGAATCTCTTCTTGAATGCATGGAAACGCTTATTAATAAAGAGTTATCTCAAATGGGATTATATTTTTATAATGATTTTTTTAAAATTAATAATTTACAATCCAAACTAAAGCAATAAAAATATCATAATGTAGAATTTCAGTCTCATTGACAAAATTTTTACTTATTTCTAACTTAGAACATGACAAGATTTTTCTCAAAACATCATTTAACTAAATCGTGACTGAAATATTAAATTACACCAAATCAGAAGAGATTTTCTCTGCTGCCCAACAACTAATGCCTGGAGGAGTAAGCTCTCCAGTAAGAGCCTTTAAGTCTGTTGGAGGCCAGCCAATTGTTTTTGATAGAGTTAAAGGTCCCTTCGCTTGGGATATTGATGGAAATAGATATATTGACTATATAGGTAGTTGGGGGCCTGCTATATGTGGTCATGCCCACCCTGAAGTCATAACAGCATTACAGGAAGCAATAGAGAAAGGCACGAGCTTTGGTGCTCCATGCGTTCTAGAGAACAAACTTGCTGAAATGGTCATAGATGCAGTACCTTCAGTAGAAATGGTTAGATTTGTTAATAGTGGAACTGAAGCATGCATGGCAGTTTTGAGACTTATGCGAGCATTCACTGGAAGAGATAAAGTTATTAAATTTGACGGTTGCTATCACGGTCATGCAGATATGTTTTTAGTGAAGGCAGGATCAGGTGTAGCCACTCTAGGCTTACCAGATTCTCCAGGTGTTCCACGGACGACAACTGCCAATACACTTACTGCTCCCTACAATGACCTCGAAGCAGTAAAAAAATTATTTTCTGAAAATCCTGATGCCATTTCAGGGGTTATCCTTGAGCCTATTGTTGGTAATGCTGGATTTATTACGCCGGAACCTGGATTCTTGGAAGGATTAAGAGAATTAACAATTGAGAATGGATCCTTATTAGTTTTTGACGAAGTAATGACTGGATTTAGAATAAGTTACGGAGGCGCACAAGAAAAATTTGGTGTAACTCCTGATTTAACCACCCTTGGGAAAGTAATTGGTGGAGGTCTACCAGTTGGAGCATACGGAGGTAAAAAAGAAATAATGTCAATGGTAGCTCCTGCAGGACCGGTTTACCAAGCAGGCACTTTGAGCGGTAATCCACTCGCAATGACTGCTGGAATAAAAACTCTTGAATTACTCAAACAAGATAGTACATATGACAAACTGGATTCAATAACTTCTAGATTAATTGAAGGAATAATTCAATCTGCAGAAAATAACGGTATAGCTATTAATGGTGGAAGTGTAAGTGCTATGTTTGGTTTTTTCTTATGTGATGGACCTGTTAGAAACTTTAATGAAGCTAAAACAAATGATGCCCAACTTTTTGGTAAGTTGCATAGAGAAATGCTCAGAAGAGGAATTTACTTAGCCCCAAGTCCTTTTGAAGCCGGTTTCACATCCCTAGCTCACAGCGAAGAAGAAATTGATAAAACTATCGAGGCTTTTGACCAATCTTTCTATGCTATAAAAAAATAATCATTTACTCATCTTATTTAAAAAAAATAAATAAATTATTAAAACTTATAAATAGATTTTTTAAATAATTATCTCCTACCGCCAACAATTACTGGAGGACTACCTCCTTCTGAACCTGGCAGGCCAGGAACAACTTGTGTACTACCATCCCATTTGTCGAGGAATAATTTGAAAAGGACCTGATCGTCGAGACTTCTATTTAATGTCTCATACCTAAGAGCTTCTTGTTCAGCAATTTCAACTTCTGTCTTTGCTCTTAGTAATTGCTGCCCGGCTATTTGCTTTTGTTCAATCGCAGCTCTATATTCTTCTGCAATCTCTAATCCAGTAAGATCTAAACTTTTAACATCTACATAATCGAAGGAGTTCAGTTCTTGTGCAACAGTATCTCCTACTTTTTCAGAAATTACTGCGAATTCAGTAGCAATCGTTTCTAGCTCATATTGAGAAAAGACTGATTTTAAAGCTTTTAACAAAGATGGCTGAACAATTTTTTGATAAACATCGCTATTCCTACTTGCGATTGTTGCAAATATCCTTCCTGCTTCATTAGGTTTTACTGAATATTTAACAGTAGCTGTAGCCCTGATAACTTGCAGATCTTTAGTTAATGTTTCAAATTTTTCTGGTTGAACTTGGGTTTTTATATCAAATGGATAAACAGACTGAATGAATGGAAGTTTAAGGTTTAAACCAGCTCTTCTTGAGGGACCGCTTACTTTTCCGAGAGTTGTAACAACTGCAACTTGACCAGAAGGAACAACAAAGAGAGATTGGGTGAGTAAGAGAAAGCCAGTAAAAGACAAAACGATCAATAATGTTGCTGTACCACCAGGACCTGTTGGCGTAACATTTTTAAAAGATGTTGACATTAAAATTTTTCTTTTAGTTAATCATATTTAAATAGACTAATTAGTGCATTAATAAGCCATTTAATTAAAATATTTTTTTAATAATTGTAAATTCAAATATTGATGTTGTTTAGTAGATATTTGATTTAAACTCTTGCAAAAGTTCTAAATAAAGTTCCTCATCTATCTCCCTAATGTCATATTCAGAGGGTAAAACACCATGCTTGTGCTCATGTACCGCCATCCAACAAAATTTTTCTATTTCTTTTTTTGAAAAACGAGGATATTCTTTTACTTTTTTAATCAATGATTTAATGAGAGATTGAGAATAATCTGCCATATTTGAAAAATAAACTCAATACAGATTTTATCTAAAGTTATTGGCTTTTAGAGGAATGTTCAAAGACTCTTCCAACTGACTAGCAAGCTTAATTGCTAATTGAAGATCATTTTTGCTCTTACTAGTAACTCTGAGTGTTTCTCCATTAATGCTGACATTAATTTTTTTTATTTGATCTCTAATATTTTTACTGATTTTTTTTGCAATTTCTTGTTTAATTCCTTGTTTTAATAAAATTGTCTGTTTTACACTATTACCACTAACCATCTCAATTTGGCCGTACTCAAATATTTTTAAAGATAAATTTCTTTTTATTGCCTTTTGTCTAATTATGTCATTCACAGCATTTAAGGTTAGTTCACTATTGGTAATTATAAAAATATTCTCTTTATCTAATTCAACTGAAGTATCTGTATCCTTCAGATCGTAACGCTGAGAAATTTCTCTTTTTACTTGATCCAAAGCGTTAACTAATTCCTGTCTATCAAAATCAGAAACTATATCAAATGAAAAACTTTCAGCCATAGTAAATTATTAAACGCTAAATATTATTAGCATAAATCAACTTTTAATAAGGGGAAATGGATTAATTTAATCAAAAAATAACAAACTAACCATTTTTCCCATTTCTTCCGCACATCTACAACTATTTAACAAAGTTTCACTATCGTGAAAGGCGAAACATATTAATTGGTCGCACCTAGTAATAATTTCTTGATTACAGAGACTACTTGCAAGTGGCAAAGGTAAGTCATCATTTTCACTTTTTTCAACCAAATGCATAACTCTCTCAAGTTGATCCTTTATCTCGGGTACTTGTCTATCAAGGCTTTGTGGTAATAAAACAGTTAATAATGATGGATTAATATCTAAGACAGCTCGAATAACAGCTGCATTGACACCTTGAGATCCAGAAGTCAGGATATTATGTCCTTCCTCCGCTAACGATCTTGCTATTAATTCAATTAAGTGGATATCTACAACCGGTACGTGTCTACTACCTAAAAAAGCAATTCTTCTTTTGCCATTATCTTGAAGTTTTGCAAGTTCTTGAGCTAAGGCATCAACGCCCGCAGTTGCTGGTAGATCTAAAGAGCGACTCAAAATAATAAAGTTCCTATATTTGAAATTAGCATTTATCTGAAAAATTGCAGGGAAAATCTATCTTTTCGAGAATTCTTTTTAGGTTTACATGCTGTTGAACTAACTGAATAGCATAAGAAGCTTTAATTGATTCATGTATTCTGACATGACCAAAAGCTTGTTCAATAATTTCTACGGAGGAAAGAGTATCTAATTCCACCTTTAAAATTGGTACCTCTAATTCCTCTGCTCTATGAATCAATTGTGACAAAGGGTCTCCTAAGCCAGTTAAAATAAGGCATTGAGTAGAAGCCTCCAAAGCGGCAAGTTGGATATCAGTTCTATCAGCTCCAGTTACTACTGCCATATTTCGTCTTCTTCTAAAAAATTCCATTGCAGAATTCACCCCCATTGCACCAATACTTAATGTTTCAACAAGTAATTGATCTTTTTCAGGGCAACAAATTACTTGGGCATCTAGTCTTCTTACTAGTTCACCTACGGTTACACTTCTAAGAAGTGGTGATTTAGGCATAACCCCAAACACTTCAATATCCAGATCTTTAAGAGAAGGTATTATTTCATTTTTTACTTTTTCGACTTCTTGCGGCAAAACTCCGTTCAATACAACCCCAGCCAATTTCTCACCTAATTGATTTTTCGCATCAAGTAATGCATCCACACTTTTACAATCTTCCCATAAATTCACAATCAAAACTTTCGCATCTAAATCCCTAGCTAGTTGAGGGAGACTTAAGCCATAAACCATACCTTCATGAAGACTTCCAGCTGCCTCTAAAATATTCAGACCTGCAAAATCATCATTAACCAATCCTTCAATCTGATCAAAACCTTTTCCCGGGAGTAAGTCTTTATTGAAGATTCTTTTTTCAGCTGATATATTGTCCAACAATCCTACTGAAGAAATTAAATTCTCCTCTTCGATATTTAATGTAGATCCAATAAACTTAACATCATCATCTATTAATCCTTCATAAGAAATTGAAGGAAGATTAGTAAGCTCAATGCATGTTGCAAGAGGTTTTCCTATGCGAACTTTTTTTTTATTCTGTAAAAGTTTTTTTGCTATCCCAAGGACCATTGCAGACTTACCACTAAATGGCTCACATGAACCAATTAATAATATATCGCTCATAATTAGTAAAATTATCTATCAATAGGTTTAAGATAATATTTTTTTCAGAACTAAACAAATATTTATTTATTAGTTTTAATCAAATAAAAAAAATAAATAATCTTTATTTGATAAATTTATTTTAATTCTTTTGTATCTCATAAAATTCAAGCGAAATGATAAATTCAACCAAAAGCAAAAAAACTATAGGGATTACTGGAGCCTCAGGTGCTCTAGGAATAGAATTAACAAAGTTGTTTCGTCAAAAAGGATATAAAGTGATTGGATTTACTCATAGTAAAACTAATCATGAAATAAATCTTGAATCTCCAAATAAATGGATTAAGTGGAAACCGGGGAAAGAGTCATCATTAAAAAAACAATTAGAAAAGATAGACATATTAATTTTGAACCATGGTATCTATGATTTGAGTAGAGAAAATTCCAATTATGAAAAATCAATAGAAATAAATGCATTAAGCAAATTCAAATTATTAAATTTATTTGAAGATATTGCTCTCACTAATGATTCGGTAACAAAAAAAGAGGTCTGGATAAACACATCTGAAGCAGAAATATTACCAGCACTAAATCCTTCATATGAGATTAGTAAATCCCTAATTGGTCAATTAGTTTCTTTCAAAAAAAATCTTCAGGATAAAAATACAAAGAAAAAATTAATAATTAAAAAAATTATCTTAGGGCCTTTTAAATCAGAATTAAATCCTATCGGAATAATGAGTCCCAAATTTGTTTCAAAAAAGATTTATCATCTAGCTAATTCAAAAAAATATTTAATAATAATTAGTCCAAATCCTTTAACCTACTTACTTTTCCCATTGAAAGAGTTTTTAAATTTTTTGTATTGCAAAATTATATACAAGTACAAATAATAGTTTTTAGAAGTCTCTATCTGTCAATATTTCAATACCATCTTTTAAAACAACTATTGTATGCTCCCATTGGGCTGATAATTTTCCATCTTTTGTAATTACGGTCCATTTATCATTTAATGTTTTACAAAATTTAGTCCCTTCGTTAACAATTGGTTCCACAGCTAATGTCATTCCCTCACGAAGGACAACATTAGGCAATTCTTTGGTTCGAAAATTAAAAACCGATGGTTCTTCATGGAGATTTCTTCCTACTCCATGACCTGTATAGTCTTCCACAACACTAAAACCATTTTTTAAAACAATATCCTCGATTTCACCCGCCACATCTAGAAGTGTATTCCCTGCTTTAATTTTTGAGAGCCCCGCATACAATGCTTTAAAGGCTACATCACTGAGATTTTGAGCCTTTGGACTAACTTCTCCCACACAAATTGATATACAACTATCACCATGGAAGCCATCTAAATATGCTCCGGTGTCAATTTTAACTAAGTCACCATTTTTAATTATTTTATTTTTATTTGGTATTCCATGAACAACCTCATTATTTATACTAGAACAAATACTAGAGGGAAAACCATGGTAGCCCTTAAAACTTGGCACAGCCCCAAAACTTTTTATCCTTTTTTCTGCGAAATCATCTAAATCTTTTGTACTCATTCCAGGTTTAATTAATTCATTAATTTCTCTCAAAACAGTTGCAACAATCCTGCTCGATTTTTTCATTAAATTAATTTCACGTGAAGATTTTATTTCAATTCCTCTTCTTCTCTGAATAAAGGGAACCTGATCATTAGCCTTGGAATTATTTTTATTTAACAAAAGATCTGCAAAATGTCTCATCGGGATAAATAATAGAAATAGTTTAAATACATTCAAAATAGCCATTATGGTCTTGGCTATCTTAAATCTATCAATAACAATTTGGAAAAAACAAAAATGAAAGGTTTAATTAATTCTAGGCAATTTCATAAGGCTTTGGCGCCCTGGGTTTTTCTTCCATTGTTTATATCTTCAATTACAGGTTTAATTTATAGGGTTTCAAAGGATTTATTTGGTTACTCTAGAGAACAAGTTCATTGGTTAATGTCTCTCCATGAGGGCGAATGGCTTGGAGGTAATGGAGAACTTATATACGTAATATTGAATTCCCTTGGAGTTTTATGGATGCTTATAACTGGATTTCAAATGTTTTCAAAAACAATTCCATTTACCAAAAAGGTTACTAAAGGTGAGTCAAAAGGTTAAGATATAGAACTTGTAGGACAAAAAAGACCAAAATGGCCAACGATAAACAAGAGAAGGAATTAGAAACCGGTATTAAGGCTGACGCATCAGTTGATGTACCAGTTGAACAAAAAGAAAAAAACATGGTTTCTGAAACTACTCAAACCCTTAGCGCATCAAATCTTATCAAGGAATTTGAGAATGAACAATTAAAAAAAGAATTACCTGAAATTTATGTTGGTGACACTGTTAAAGTTGGAGTAAAAATTACAGAAGGTAATAAAGAAAGAGTCCAACCTTATGAAGGTGTTGTCATTGCAAAAAGGCATGGAGGTATTAACCAGACTATTACAGTAAGAAGAATTTTTCAGGGTATAGGTGTTGAAAGAGTATTTATGCTACATAGTCCACAGGTTGCCTCTCTAAAAGTTGAACGTAGAGGTAAAGTAAGGAGAGCTAAGTTATTCTATCTGAGAGATAGAGTAGGAAAAGCTACTCGCGTAAAACAACGCTTTGATCGATAAAGTTGTAAATAATCAACTTATTGGTCACAAAGACGCTTATAATCATTTAAATGCGTCGTTAGTTCAGTTGGTAGAACGCAGGTCTCCAAAACCTGATGTCGGGGGTTCAAGTCCTCCACGACGCGTTTAACCAACATTGTGTAAATCATTTTTTCATAAGATGGAGTTAGATCTTCAACCTGGGGACGTAGTTAAGGTCCTAGAATCAGCAGCTTTAGGATGGGTTCGTGCAAGAGTCATCAGGGTCAAGTCTGGTGGAAGAGTTGTAGTACAAAGTGACCAAGGCAGAGAATTTACTGCTAGAGGCAACCAAGTTAGGTTGATAGAACCTGCTGGTTTTAGACCTCAAAAATAAATAGTTTTTATTACTAAAACAGTTATAAAACTAACTATTTCTGCAAATCCACAAATTAATAAATTTTTTTTATTACAACACCATAAATTAAGTATTATGATCTGATAATTTTAAGAATGAAGTTCTAAATAAATTTAGAACAAAACCCTGGGACCGTAGTTCAACTGGTTAGAGCACCGCCCTGTCACGGCGGAAGTTGCGGGTTCGAATCCCGTCGGTCCCGTTTTTTCTAAAAGAAATTTGGAAAAACGTTTAAGACTAGCCCCCAGTCCAACTGGTTTATTTCATATAGGGACAGCTCGAACAGCATTATTCAACTGGTTATATGCACAAAAAATAGGCGGAAAATTTCTTATCAGAATAGAAGATACAGATTTTCTACGATCTAAATCTGAATACACAGAAAATATATTAGAAGGCTTGAAATGGCTTGGACTTAAATGGGATGAAGAACCTATAAAGCAAAGTGACCGAATTTCGACTCACAAAAGTTACATCAAAAAGCTATTAGAATGTGGAGCTGCATATAGGTGCTTTACTACAGAAGATGAAATTTCTGAATTAAGAAACGAACAAAAAAAGAAAGGATTACCTCCAAAGCATGATAATAGACACAGAAGTCTTTCAAAAAAAGAAATAGAAACATTCATTGCCCAAGGGAGGACTTCAGTAATAAGGTTTAAGATTGATGAAAATATTGAAATTAAATGGGCAGATCAGATAAGAGGAGAAATCCAATGGCAAGGAAAAGACTTGGGTGGAGATTTAGTTTTGTCAAGAAGGGCAGAGGGATATGAGATTGGAGATCCTTTATATAATCTTGCAGTTGTAGTTGATGATAATTTCATGAATATTACTCATGTTGTAAGGGGTGAAGACCATATCTCGAACACTGCAAAACAAATATTGATTTATAAAGCATTAAATTTTAATTTGCCGACTTTTTCACATACACCCTTAATACTGAATAATGAAGGAAAAAAATTATCTAAAAGAGATTGTGTTACCTCAATCGACGAATTTAGAGATATGGGATATTTACCTGAGGCCTTATCGAACTATATGGCCTTTTTAGGTTGGTCTCCAAAATCTGCCGACGGAGAAATACTTTCACTCGAGAAGATATCTGAAATTTTTGACTTATCAGACATAAATAAAGCTGGGGCTAAATTTAGTTGGGAAAAACTCAACTGGATTAATTCTCAATATATAAAAAATATGGCATCAAAAAAGTTAAGTGAGATCATGAAAAAATACTGGGATGATAATGCTTGGGTACCGCCATCTCAAGAATGGGGATATAAATTAGCAATTTTGCTTAGAGATTCTATGATTCTTTTAAAAGATGCCATTGATCAATCAAAACCATTTTTCTTGATACCTAAAATCCAAAAAGAAGGTCAAGATTTTCTGGAAAACAATGATAGCGAGGCATCCTTAAAACTAATCTTAAATTATTTAACTGAGCAAAACATAATAAAACTCGATCGAGAGAAAGCCAAAGAAATAATAAACGAAATCTCAAAAATTCATAATGTTAAAAAAGGGATATTAATGAAATCATTGAGAGTAGCATTTTTTGGATCTCTTAGTGGGCCAGATTTAATTCAAAGTTGGGAGCTTTTATCAGAGATTAAAACTGATAAATTCCGAATTGAAAGATGTATTAAATCAACCTAAATTATTTTTTTGTTCTAATTCAAGCCTGCTGGCCAAGGGTTTAGCTGAAAGGCCTTGAATTCCTACTGTTATCAATATAGTAAGAAAAACTAAACCTTGGAGACGACCAGCACCAAGGATACCAGCCTGCTCTAATCTGATAGAAAAAAGAGAAGCCACTGCTGCAGTAACAATACCTCTTGGGGCTAACCAGGCTAAAAATATTTTTTCTTTGCAGTTCAATTCTCTACCCATTGTTGCTATCCCTATAGAGATAGGGCGAACAATTACCATCAACATAAAAACGCAAACAACCCCTCCCAAGCCAAGCGGACTTAATTCACTCCAAGAAACGTCTGCTGCCAAAAGAGGGAAAAGAACTGTTATTGCTAATTGAGCTAATTCACCTATTAGATTATCCAATCTCTCCTTATCTATAACTTCTCTTTTGCCAACAATAAAACCTGCCGCGACGGAAGCCGGCAAGCCTGATTCTGGCAAAAAATATTCGCAAATTCCATACACAAGGAAAATAAATCCAAGTGTAACTTGGAGCTCTATACCAAATGAGGCTTCATTTTTTATTTTTTTTAAAATTTCTGATAGTAACCATCCTGTACTTAATCCGATTAAGACTCCTCCTCCTAATCTTTGCATTAATGCTATGAATACCTCCTTAATCCCACGTAGATCGCCTAAAGTCAGTTCTAAAAGCAGTAAAGCCAGTACTGCACCAATTGGTTCAAGCAACAACCCTTCAGCTTTTAAAACCTCCGAGAGAGGGGAAGCTAATTTTATTTGTTCAACTAATGGAGAGACAACTGTTGGTCCAGTGGCTAGAACGATGGCACTATATATTCCTGCAACTTGCCATGATAGGCCTGCAAGCCAATGAGCAATAAAAATTCCAGCTGATAATGAAATAAAAAGTCTCACCAATGAAATTTTCAAAACAGTATTTCTTATATTCCCCTCAGGCAGTTTTAAATTTAATCCCCCTTCAAAAAGAACCAAACAGACTAGAAGCCCTACAATAGTTTCAAGCCCTTGGCCAAGATCTAATGGCTCAACCAGTCCTAGACCTGATCTTCCTATAAGCAATCCAGAAAGTAATAAAATAACAACACTGGGGAATCCTGTTAAAGAAGAAAATAATCGCGCGCAAGCACCTGCAAATACAGTTATTCCCCAAAGTAAGCCAAGCCTTTCAGGCGTCATGAAAAATTATATATTGTAGAAATATTTATTATTTTGATTAAATCAATAATCTTATCTGAAGTCCAATAAATACAATACTTTTTAATTTGATTAATCATCTCAAGAAAGGTAATTTTTATTAAATCTTTCAAAACTATTTTTAAGTCAAATGAATTTAATTTCCAATTAAGAAAATTGGCTTATTAAAGCAATAATTATAAAAATAATTCCTATACCAACGGTTGCCATCCTTCCATTCCATATTTCAGCTTGAGGGGTAAAACCTCTTTTCCACAAATTCAGTTCCTTCTTATCAACGAAGTTTTTTGTCTCTTTAATCTCGATTTTATTTTGTTTGTCCATTGAATTTAAAAAAGAGGTTTTTCTTCATAAAGGGTATTTGCTTGTTCAATTGATAGTCTTCCTGCGACACCTAACTTAAGGGAACTAAAATGATCCCCAAATTTAATCCTGAACAAAGCCGCCGCTCCGATCATTGCTGCATTATCTGTACAAAGATTAAGAGGAGCTAAATGAACTTTAATAGATTTTTTACTAGCTTCACTAATCATCATTTTTCTTAATGTATTGTTTGCAGCCACTCCCCCAACTACAACAACATTATCCAAGCTATGATCTTCTGCGCATTTTATTGTTCTCTCTACCAAGACCTCTGCCACCACTCTCTCAAAACTTGCAGCAATATCAGGAATTGGAATCGTCCCCCCATCCAAATTTATTCTCTCAACTAATCTTAATACGGCGGTTTTTAGACCACTAAAAGAAAAGTCATATTTAAGAAATCCGCCTTTTTTATCAGAAATCCTACATTTTGGTAAATTAAATTTCATTGGGTCCCCATTTTTAGCAATCTTTTCAATTGCCGGGCCTCCTGGATAACTAAGACCTAATAGTCTTCCAACTTTATCAAAGGCTTCTCCAGCAGCATCATCAAAACTTTTCCCAAGTCGCTGCATTCCCCTTCTATCATCAACTTTTATCAATTCAGTATGCCCACCGCTAACAAGTAGTGTAAGAAAAGATTTCTTTGGATAGTTTTCTGAAAATAGAATTGAAGATAAATGCCCCTCCAAATGATGAATTCCCAAAAATGGCTTAGAATATAACATACAGAGTGATCTTGCAGTTATAGAGCCAACTCGTAAACAACCAACTAATCCAGGAGCTACAGTTGCTGCGATATAATCAACTTCCGCAATTTTGATTTTTGATTCTTCTAAAGCCTTATCCAAAACAAAAGGTAATAACTCTAAATGCTTTCTGGCTGCAAGTTCAGGAACAACTCCTCCCCATTTTGAATGATCTTCAATTTGAGAGACAATTATATTTGAGTGTATTTTGAAAGTATCGCCAGTATTTGAAACTATTGAGACAGATGTCTCATCACAACTTGTTTCAATAGCTAAAACTTTATGCATTTTTGATTCAACTTGTTCTATTTTATTATTAATTTCTTACTTAACACATTATAAGTAATTAAAGATTGCAACTTATGAAATTCTTTTTTTCAATCATAACCTCAGTTTTTCTGTTCCTCGGAATTACTCCAATTGCTCTAGCTGCAAATGGGCCTGCCTTAAACGCAGATAGAGCTAGCACAGAATATACTGCTTCAGCACTCACAAAATGCTCTGAAAATCCTAAATTTATTGAGAGAGCAAATTCTGCAACTACTCAAAAAGACATAGCAAGATTTGAAAGATACGGTAAAGCATCATGCGGAGATGATGGTCTTCCACATTTAATAATTGGACCTCCTCTTGAGCCATGGGGAGCCCTTTTAAATAGAGGTCATGAAGGAGATTTACTTATTCCAGGAGTATTGTTCATTTACATTGCTGGAATTATAGGTTGGTCAGGAAGAGAGTATCTGATTGAATCAAAAAAGACTAAGAATCCAGCAGATCTTGAAATCATTATCGACCTAGACTTAGCCAGAAAATGTCTTATAAAAGGAGCTCAATGGCCTCTTCTTGCTAATAAAGAAGGTAGAAATGGAGATTTAAGAGAGAAAGACAACAATATTACACTTAATGGTCCTCGCTAAACATCTTTAAAAAACTTTCATAAAACAAATGTTCAAAATTCTAAACACAAAATTTGTCAGATCTGCTCCAGTAGTAGCAGCAATTTGGCTAAGCCTTACAGCTGGAATAATTATTGAATTCAATAGGTTTTTCCCGGATTTACTATTCCATCCAATGAGCTGATAAAGACAAAAATAATCAAGTTTGTATTAACTTGATTATTTTTTTTGCTGTTTCATCAACATTGTAATTTGTTAATGCAAAATCAAATTGATTGGATACTGAAATCTCATAATTAGCCCTTGAGAGTCTTTTTTTAATTGCCTCTTCTTTTTCTGTTCCTCTTTTTCTTATTCTTCTTTCTAACTCTTCTTTATCCGGGGGAAGTAAAAATATTGAAAGTGAATTAGGAAACTTATTTTTTATTTGCCTTGCACCCTCTACTTCAATTTCAAGTAGTACTGTAAATCCCTTTTTTATTTTCTCATTAACAGAAGATAAAGGAGTTCCATAGTAGTTTCCAGCGAATTGAGCCCATTCAAGGAATAGGTTTTGTTCAATCATTTCCTTAAACCTTTCTTGATTTAAAAAGTAGTAATTTTCTCCGTCCCTCTCTCCCTCTCTAGGATCTCTAGTAGTTGCAGATATTGAAAGCCAAAAATTTTTTTCTTTACCTAATATTTCTTTAACAACTGTTCCTTTACCCACCCCGCTTGGTCCAGTAAGGATGATAAGTTTTTTTGGATTTTTCATATTAAATTTTTTACAGTAAAATAAACATCTGGTGAATTAAAGGAATAATGCAAAAAGGTGTTCCACAGATAATGGATATTACATCTATTAGATCTGTCTTGCACTATTTGAGAAAAAACATCTTACCTTCAAAGTTTGAAACTGCACAACAACCAGAGCCTAATACAATTCAATTATGTTTCAGAGGAGTTGATTCTCAAACATGGTTAGAAGTTTCATGGAATGGAGACTCTCCTAGAATACTTAAGATAAATAAGCCAGAAAAGATTGGGAGAGAAAGCACACTTTCTAAACAAATAAGATACGGATTAAAGTATATGGCTTTAATTTCAATTGATCAAGATAATTTCGAGAGAGTTATAAAATTTTGTTTTGCAAAAAAACCTGGGGATGAAATTAATAAATATTTAATTTTTGAATTAATGGGAAAACATAGTAATATTTTTTATCTGGATAATAAAAAAAAAATAATTGCAGCTGGTAAACAAATTAAATCAAATCAATCTAGTTTTAGAACAATCTCTACAGGGTCAATTTACTCTGGCCCTCCAGTGAATCAAAAAAAACAACCTAGAGAAGAAGAATCTTTTCAATCATGGAAAGACTCGATTTCATTATTACCTGAGTCTTTGAAATACTGTTTAATAAATACTTATCAAGGAGTTAGCCCTATCCTCACAAAACAATTAGAGGTCGTTAGCAAAACTGACAATACGGAATTGATGGAAAAAAATATTGATTTGATTAGCGATTCGGACTTACAGGAGATTTTTAAAAATTGGAAGATTTGGATAAATAGGTTTAAAAACAATAACTTTAAATTTTCCATATTTAATAAAAATTTTTATTGCGTTTGGTTTTCTGATAAAGAAATTAATTGCGAAACAAAAATAGATTTATGCAACAGTTTAGAGAATTATTATGATTATCATCTGAAACAAAAAAAACTTGAATTACTGGAAAAGAAAATTGAAGGAATAATTTTTAAACAGACCAATACTGAGAAAAAGAATTTAAATATTCAATATGATCTTTTGACAAAATCAGAAAACTACGAGGTTTATAAAGAAAAAGCTGATCGTATATTTACTTCAAATGAAATTAAAAAACAAGATATTATTAAAGGACAAAAACTATATAAAAAATCAAAAAAACTAAAGAGATCTAGAGAATTAATTAAAGCAAGATTAAGTATTTATGAAACTAACATAGAGAGATTGGATGAATTCACTACGCTTCTAGAAAATTTAAATTCTTTAAATCATGAAAAACTTTTTATGAGAATCAAACTACTAGAAGAAATTATGGAAGAAATCTGCAACGAGTTTAATATCAAGATCAAGAGGCAAAGAGAAGATCAGAAAAATTCATATGAGATAGAATCTTCACCAATTCAAGTTGACACTCCCACAGGATTAAAGCTTCAGGTAGGGCGAAATATGAGGCAAAATGAATTGATAAGCTTTAAGTTCTCAAAAAAAGGCGATTTATGGTTTCATGCTCAGGAATCACCAGGCAGTCATGTAGTTTTGAAGTCTTCATCTCAAGTAGCATCTGAACAAGATCTTCAAATAGCTGCAGATTTAGCTGCTTTATTTAGTAAGGCAAAAAGAAACATTAAAGTTCCAATTAATTTAGTAAAGATTAAAGATTTGCAAAAAATCAAAAAAGGAGGGCCGGGTTGCGTTTCCTTTAAAAATGGAGAAATTATTTGGGGAAATCCTACAAGAGGAGAAGATTACATTAAAAAAAATCTTAAAACAGTTATTTAGTTTATAATAAAAAAAATTTTAATTTAAATGTTTGATTTTCTTTTGGGTACTCATGAATTTTTAGGAAATCATAGTTTTCCAGAATTTATTGTTGGATATCTATTCGGTGCTGCATTAATAATTGGAGCTCCTACTGTTTTTTTACTACTTGCCTTCGTAAGCGCTTTAATGAAAACAAATGGGAAAATGGGTGGATATAGAGAATATGAAACTTACGGTGAATCATCTCTTAATGATGCCCCTCCATTCTTATTGCCAGATCCAAATAAACCTAAATTAAGCAAATAATTAAATTTATCGAGAAATAAATTGGACTTTGACAATTTTAGTTCTAAACCCTTTTATAAAAGAATCTTTATCGAATAATAATGAAAGGTACAGGTCAAAGTGACAATAAATTATCAGATTCGATGACTTTTAGTGATCATTTGGAGGAGCTTCGTCAAAGGATACTAAACTCAATTTACTTAATACTTATTTCAATATTCTTTAGTTTTCTCATCATAAAGCCATTAATATCTTTCTTAGAAATTCCAGCTGGTGATATTCATTTACTACAACTTGCTCCAGGAGAGTTTTTATTTGTCGCTATTAAAGTTGCAGGATACAGCGGATTGATAGTTTCTATACCTTATATTTTTTATCAAATAATATTATTCATTTCTCCTGGTTTAACTAAAAAAGAAAAAAGCCTTATCTTGCCTGCAGTTTTTGGGTCAGGTTTTCTGTTTTTTTTAGGATTAATTTTTTCATGGTGGATATTAGTCCCTGCGGCAATAAAGTTCTTTATTAGTTTCGGTGCTGATATTGTTGAACCAACTTGGTCTATAGAAAGATATTTTGATTTTGTTCTCTTATTAATGTCCAGCACTGCAATAGCTTTTCAATTGCCAGTATTGCAATTTATTCTTGGTTCTCTTGGAATAATCACAACAGAAAAAATGATTTCGAATTGGAAGATAGTTGTAATTTCATCCGCAATATTATCTGCAGTGATTACCCCTTCAACAGACCCATTGACTATGTCATTGCTATCTATATCGATTGTGTTTTTATTTTTTGTGGGTACTGGATTAACTTATTTATCAGAAAATCTTAAGTCAAAAACTCTTTCATCTTCTCATTAAGATTTAATTGCAAGCTTACAGCTCTACCTAATCTTGGCTTAGCATTGACTTTCTTTAGCCATTCCCTCACTTCTTCTGAATAACCACATCTATTTAAAATCTCGATTTTATCAGCTATGGATTTTTTATATTCATCTTCACTTAAAGGGAATGATTCCTGTCCAAGAAACCCCCACATCATTTGAAAATACACAAATTTTCCTCTTCTGAAGAGTCTAAAATCATATTTTTTCCCCCAGCGATGAATCAAATAATGTATAACTTCATCTACTAGCAATGGGTTCATTTAAATCAATTAATTAAGACTTCCTAAACTTTTACTTTAAATTATTAAAAGTCCTATCTATTTGCAACAGAAATTGAACAATTTGCTCCATAATAACTAATAAATAACAGAACCAAATAGCGAATGACTCAACTAAGTTCCAGTGATGTCCCTTCTATGGGTCGAAGGCAATTTATGAATCTTCTTACATTTGGTACTGCAACTGGTGTAGCTTTGGGAGCCCTTTACCCTGTAGCGAATTATTTCATGCCTTTAAGAGCAGGTGGTGGTGGTGGTGGAACTTCTGCTAAAGATGAATTAGGGAATCCGATAACTAAGACAGGTTGGTTAGCTACCCATCAATCAGGAGACAGAAGTCTAGTGCAGGGTCTAAAGGGAGATCCAACTTATTTAATAGTTAATGAGGGTGGAGAAATAGGAGAATTTGGTTTAAATGCAATTTGTACTCATTTAGGTTGTGTTGTCCCATGGGATAGTGGCGCTAATAAATTCATATGTCCTTGTCATGGCAGTCAGTACGATACTAACGGGAAGGTAGTAAGAGGGCCTGCTCCTTTATCTTTAGCTCTAGCTCATGTCGATATTGAAGATGATGCTGTACTCGTCAAACAATGGTCAGAAACTGACTTTAGAACTAATGAAAATCCATGGTGGGCATAAAAAAATGAAAGGTCTTAAAAATCAAATCATGAAAAGAACAAGTTTATTTATCTGTACTTTGCTTTTCATTTCAAGCATTGTATTTTATCCAGAGATCAGTTTTGCTTATCCATTTTGGGCTCAGCAAAACTATGAATCCCCAAGAGAAGCCACAGGTAAGATAGTCTGTGCAAATTGTCATCTAGCTCAGATGCCCACTATTGCAGAGGTTCCACAATCTGTTGGAGCAGACAGTGTTTTCAAAGCTGTAGTCAAAATACCCTACAAAAATGATTTAAAAGAGATAGGGGCTGATGGTTCGGAAGTCCCATTACAAGTTGGTGCTGTTGTAATGCTGCCTGATGGCTTTAAACTTGCTCCACAAGAAAGATGGACCGAAGAAATAAAAGAGGAGACAGAAGGAGTTTATTTCACTAATTACAGTGAAGAAAAAGATAATATCATTATTGTCGGACCTTTACCTGGCGATACTAATAAAGAAATCGTTTTCCCTGTACTTTCCCCTGACCCATCCACTAATAAAGAATATCACTATGGGAAATACTCGTTACATATTGGAGGCAATAGAGGTAGAGGTCAGGTATATCCAACTGGAGACAAGAGCAATAATGTAGTATTCACTTCTTCCA
>QCNI01000022.1 GCA_003213255.1 Prochlorococcus sp. AG-424-P16 | reverse complement strand
GTTAACCCAAGGATTACCTGACCACTGTCATGTTCCAACATTAGAAATGTTCAGAAAGGATATTCCCATAATTTGCCCTAAAAGTGCTGTGGAAACATTAAAAATCATTGGTTTTAGTTCAATTAAAGTGCTTAAGCCAACTGAAAAGACAAACCATTTTAATTTAAGTTTTGAAGCAACTGCTGGTGCTCCAGTGCCACAAATAGAAAACGGATATATTGTTAAAGATGATCAAGATAATGGGTTTTATATAGAACCCCATGGATATCTTGATGAAAATTTAAACAAGCAAAGTCTTGATGCAGTCATTACTCCTACAAAAAATTTAGAATTACCCATAGTTGGTTCTTTTGTAAAAGGTGCTGATGTAATCCCTAAATTGATTAACAAATTCAATCCAAAATATATACTTTCAAGTACCCTGGGCGGAGATGCAAAATATTCAGGTTTTTTAAATAATTTTATTTCAGTTCAGGATTATGAAGAGGAATTAAATTGTAATCTTGTAGATCTAAAGAGTATGCAATCTATTATGATTTAAATTGATCGAAAAAGATCTTTAATTAAATCATTTAGCTTGAGAGTAAATCTACTTTAAAAGGAGCTCAAAAAATTCATTCATTTTTTATAACCTCAATACTTTTATTAGCTTTAAATAGTAGCTATGTATGTGAAAATTCAAAGCTTAATTTTGTGATGAGAAATAATATTAATGGTGACTTTTCCATAGTAGAAAAGATATCTGAGTTAAAGCCAGGAGCTTTTATAAATATTAATTGGAATAAAAAAGAGCTTATGCTTCCATATTCTCTAAGAAAAGATTATATTTCCTTTACAGATAAAAAATGGGACTGGAGGTATCAATTTAATAAGGACGGATCGCCTGATATTAATAATCCTTCTTTATACGAACTACTACCTTCTGGCGAGATTAAAACACATTTTTGTGAAACAGATAATAACAAGCCAAACTTATAATTTAAAAATAAGTATTCTAGATATTTTAACTTTTTAATTTCTTTATAAAGATGAACAATCCAAAAAACCAAAATAATATTTCAAGATATGTAAAACTTGAAGATTACAAAGTTTTTGATTATGAAATTCCAGAAATCTTTTTGGACTTTGTGATTAAGAAAAATGCCATAAATGTTACGACCAAACTAAAATTGGTAAAAAAAAATAATAATATCAGAAATCTAATTCTTGATGGTACGGATATATTAATAAAAAAAATATTTATAGATGACACACTACTTGGAGAGGAATACTACAAACAGCAAAAAAATAACTTAAAAATAGAAAATGTAAACAAAGATAATTTTTTATTAAAAATAGAAGGAATAATTAAACCAAAGGAAAATACATCCCTTTTAGGAATGTATGAGAGCAATGGAATTATAACTACGCAATGTGAGGCGGAGGGATTTAGAAGAATAAGTTTTCACTCTGATAGGCCAGACATTCTAAGCAAATACACCGTGAGAATTGAAGCAGACAAAAATGATTACCCTGTCTTACTCTCAAATGGTAACGTCGTAAAAAAAAATAATCTTGCAAATAATCGACATGAAATAATTTGGGAAGACCCATATCCGAAACCCTCATATCTATTTGCATTGGTAGCAGGGAAACTTAATTGTGTAAAAGATAATTTCATAACAAAATCGAATAAAAAAGTAAAAATAAATATTTATGTTGAGTATGGCGATGAAAAATATGTTCAACATGCAATAAGTTCCTTACAGAAATCTATGAAGTGGGACGAGGATAAATATAATCTTGAATACGATTTGTCATTGTTCAATATTGTTGCAGTAAGGCACTTTAATATGGGAGCAATGGAAAATAAAAGTCTCAATATTTTCAACTCAAAGCTAATACTCGCTAATTCTGAAACAAAAACTGATGAAGAATTAGAAAGAATAGAGGGTGTGATCGCCCATGAATACTTCCATAATTGGACGGGGAATAGAGTGACTTGTAGGGATTGGTTTCAACTATCTCTAAAAGAGGGTTTAACAGTATTTAGAGATCAACAATTCACTGCAGACGTTCATAATCGTGAAATCAAGAGACTTGATGATGCGAAATTTCTTAGAAGAAATCAATTTAGAGAGGATTCCGGTCCAACATCACATCCTGTAATGCCAGAGAGATATCAAGAAATAGACAATTTCTATACGACCACGATTTACGAGAAAGGAGCAGAAATAATTAGAATGCTTAATAATCTTGTAAAAGATGAAAATTTCTATAGAGGATTTAGTAATTACATCTCAACATATGATGGAAAAGCAGCAACAATAGACCAATTTGTTGATAAAATCTTAGAGCATAATCAGGAAATCGATCCTGAAAAGTTTAAAATCTGGTACAAGCAAAATGGGACCCCAAAAATTAAATTCAAGAGAATCTGGGATCAAACAGGCGAAAAACTAATAATTGAAGCCTCACAAAGTAATCCAATAAAGAAGAACCCATATAATGATTTACCTCTAATAATTCCTATAAATCTGGCTATATTTTGCGGTGATAATAAAACGATAGAAAAAACAGTTGTTTTAAAAACAAAAAAACAAGAATTCATTTTTAGGAATGTAAGATCTCACATCCAAATTCCTTTAGTAACTTATTTTCGCGAATTCTCTTCACCTGTTGAGTGGGAATCAGACACTACCTTGGATGAAAAATTTTTAATCTTAAAATATGAAAAAGATTTTTTTACACTATCTAATACTGTAAAAGCATTTTATAAAAAAATTATTTTATGCAGATTAGATGAAAAACTAGATCATAAACTTGAAAATAAATTAATAAGCACCTTAATATCATTTATAAAAAATAAAGATATTAATTTATCCCTTTTATCAGAATTACTAAGTATTCCGACATTTACTGAAATTGAATCGGAGATAGAAAATATAGACCCTTTAAAGATATATAAAACTATTGATGAATTAAATCATTTATTCGGTACCAAATTAAAAGAGGAATTACATTTTAAGCTCCAAGAAATAGAGACAAATTTAGATAAAGTTTGGCCAGAAGGTAAAAATGAAAGAAAACTAATCGAAACTATTTGGAAACTACTCTTAAGCAGTGATGATAGTGAAATTAAAGGCAAAATAATTAAATATGTCGATAGCAATTCGATGACTCTAGCAAAAGCTGCAATGAATTCTTTCAGTAGAATTAATTGTCCTGAAAGAAAAATTATTTCAAATATATTCTTCAATAAATGGAAAAATAATTGTGTCGTTTTGGATAGTTGGTTCTCATTTAATGCATGTATAGAAATTGATGAAAAAACAATCAGCATTGAAAAATTATTTGAAAATAAGTTTTTTGATGCAAAATCACCAAACACTTTAAGAGCTATATTAAATACATACGTAACAAGAAATAGTACTTTTCATGAAATTAACGGTTCTGGTTATAAATATATTGCAAAAAAGATAATTGAATTTGATAAATTAAATCCAATAGTAATTTCCCGTTTTGTAAAAGTATTTAGTAGATATAATTATTATTCAGAACCTTACAAAAGTAATATGATAGAAGCTATAAAGCAGATTAAAAAAAATAAACTATCAAAAAATACTAAAGAAGTTTTAGATGCAATAATAGAGTAATTTTTTGATGATATTTAACTAAATTTAATAATAACGATTGTAAATATTAATAATAAAATAAATACAATATATTTATTAATAAAAATATAATCAAATACATTTTTATTATTATCTTTATTCCACTTTTTATTTACGTATTCCTTAGTTATAAATTTATTAGGTCTACCACAATATAAACATGTTGGGGAAGTTTTTAAAATTAAATTTTTACATTGGGGGCACTTTTTTTTTTCCATATTTTAATCTTACTGAAAAAAACTAAAATCAGAAACAATAAATAAAATAAGTAATTTAATTTTGATTAATTAAATATCATTGCAAAAAAAAATTTGATTCTAACTATTTAAAAAAATTCAATATAATAAAAAATTAGTATTTGGTTTGAAATGTTTGCTATTGCACTTGGAATGTCCCCTGTCGAAAAAATCACTGTTGCAATATCTGCTTCAATTTTTATAATCGCCTTTACATGGGTCTCGATTAAGGGAGATTTAAGAAAACTTGCTAATGAACTAATTGAAGATAATGAAAATGATCAGGATAATTAAAAAAATCTTTTAACCTATTTCGCATGCAAGCTTGGATAATCAATAATATGCCTAATTTCTTTCAGAGATGAGCCATAGATTTTTTTACCATTTAAGTGAACCCCAATCCATTTTTCCTTTTGATTAAAAAAATTATTTTTAGTAGTATCCCTCTCGAGATAATTTTTATTATCCCAATTTAAAGTTATATCCCAACCTTTATAGTTTTCTATCATTGAGTAAGAGATTACATACTCAAATAATACTCAGAGAGACACTAAACAAAAACAAAGGAAATAAGTATTTTTTTCGTTATTTTTATTTAATGTTTATATAGAACTGACTTTTATTTTAAGCGCAGCTTCATCTGCATTTTTTCTAGCGAAATTAATGTCAGAATTTGATGAGAGAACAACACCCATTCTTCTGCCTTTTTTGGAAACTGGTTTGCCAAATATGAGCACTTTGGTCTTTTCAAATTCTAATGCTTCATTAATACCCTCATAAATAGGATTTAGATACTCTTTGTTAGAGACTATAACTCTGGTTGCAGAGGGCTCTATTAGATCTATACGCGGTATTGGTAAATTTAAAAAAGCCCTTAAATGTAATTCAAATTCATTAATATTTTGACTAACTAATGTAACCATACCAGTGTCGTGTGGTCTTGGAGATAATTCTGAAAATATAACCTTACTTCCTTTTATAAAAAATTCTACTCCGTATAATCCAGCTCCATTAAGGTTATTTAATATTCTACTTGTCATTCTCTTAGCTTCAATAATTAAGGACTCCTTGATCTCTAAAGGTTGCCAACTACATTGATAGTCTCCATTAGATTGAAGATGTCCAATTGGTAAACAAAAAATATTTTCACCATTTTCTTTTCTTACAGTTAAAAGAGTAAACTCAAAATCAAAATTAATAAATTCTTCAATAATTACACCTTTAACCTTCCCTCTTGAATTTGCTATTGCCTGTTGCCAAGCATTTTGTAAATCATTTTTTGTTTCAACCAAACTCTGCCCTTTTCCCGAAGAGCTCATTAAAGGCTTAAGTAAAAGTGGGAATCCTATTTCATCTGCTTTTTCTTCTAAATCATCAAATTCAAAAATATAATCAAACTTTGCAGTTAGTATTTTTAAATCCTTAGCAGCTAAGTCTCTAATTTTATCTCTATTCATTGTAATTTCTACAGTTCTGGCGTTGGGAACAATATTGAATCCTTCATCCTCGAGTTCTTTTAGGGCTTCAATTGAAAGTGCCTCTATTTCTGGGACGACATAGTCAGGATTAAATTCTTTTATTACATTTTTTAAAATATTTTTATCTCCCATATCAATTACTTTTGAATAATCAGCAACTTGCATTGCAGGAGCTTTATCATATCGATCAATTGCAATAACTTCTAATCCTAATCTTTTGGATTCTATTACTAATTCTTTTCCAAGCTCGCCACTACCAAGTAATAAAATTCTCTTTTTAGAAAAAATTGATTCTTTCATATATATAAAACTTATTCCTCATCACCAGTAGGTTGTGAAGATTTATCATCTGTAATTTTTTTATCTTTAAAATAACTAAATAAAAAATTGCTACCATACCAATTTTGACTTCGCATGCTATTAGTTATTGATCTTGAAAGTGCTCCTAAAAAAAAGATTCCAATCATTGCCCAAATAATTCTTTCTAAAGCAATTGCAGGTGAAAACCCTTGACCAGAATTAATAATTTCAGTAAGTGGGTCTAAAGGGTCCAAATTTAATCTGATTAATAATATTAATTATAAATGGTTAAATAGATGAAAAATTAAAACTTATGAAAGAAATAACCAAAACTACAATATAAATTAAACACAATAAAGTCTATACAATGCTATCTTCAAGGGGTGATTTTTTTTAGACATGCAAGTTGACGTACAAAATACTACTGTTCTTTCCGCAGACGGATCATCCATAAAACTAGGTGAATATTCAGGGGAAGTAATTTTAGTTGTTAATGTAGCTAGTTATTGCGGAAATACTGCTCAGTATGAGGATCTTCAAAAGCTACATGATTTATATTCGAGCAAAGGCCTAAGAATACTTGCATTCCCTTGTAATGATTTTGGAAAACAAGAACCCGACTCTCTTTCAGAAATAAAAGATTTTTGCACAACAAAATATGGAGTTAAGTTTGAAATCTATGAAAAAGTTCATGCCAAAGGCAATACCACAGAACCATACACAACCCTTAACAAAGTTGAACCTGAAGGAGATGTTGAATGGAATTTCGAAAAGTTTCTGATAGGGAAAGATAGTAAAGTAATTGCAAGATTCAAGCCAGGTGTTAAACCGTTTGACGAAAACTTAATAGCAGCTATAGAAGTAGCTTTAGATTCATAAAAACCATTTTATAATTCAAATTAAAATATTAAAAATAAAGACTTTTTATATTTAATTAAAAATAAGCAAATTATTTGAAAATTTTCTTTTTTAGGATTCAAGCTTCTCTAGTATTTATTTATTTTAAATCTTATTTATTATCAGAATCAACTTCTACGTCTAGTTTTCATCTTTAACAGTTCTTTTTTTAGGTTTAATTGATTTTACCTCTGGCTCTATTGTCTCTCCTTTAACTTCACTTTCTTCTGGTTCCTCTGGTTTTACTTCTGACACTATTATTTCTTCTTTAACTTCACTTTCTTCTGGTTCCTCTGGTTTTACTTTTGAATTTGCTGAACTTTGATCTTCATTATTAATTAAGAGGAACTTTAATAGTTTTTTAAATAATAAGAAACCTTTTTCAATTCTTTTTGGACCTAAAATTGAAAGTAAAATTACTAATATTATGAATATTTCAGGTGAATTTAAACCTAATAGTTTCATAAAATTTCATATTCTATTTATATTTTAGTACATGCTAAAAATTTAATCTAATTATTCTCAAAAGTTGGTAAATAGAGTTCCCTATTTGATGCAATTAAACCTTCTTCTTTAAAAAAAATCTCTAAGTCTTTTAGATCATTTATATCTACAAATTCACCGCAATTATCTAATATATTATTATGAGTGAAATTCCATAAATCAGCCAAATATTCATCATCATCTGGAAACGCTACAAATTTCAAATATGTATTATTCAAAGCATATTCACTAGCAAAATCCGAATCTAAACCCTCCCTCTTAGCATCACAAAAAACTTTGGCAAATCTTTTGCCTACAGAAGTTTGAGCACTTGATAAATCTAAATTACCTTGCATAGCATTTACATTTATTGGCGCAATAAAAATAATTATTGGAAGAAAAATAGATACTAATATAAACAAAAAAAATTTCCTTTTTAAATTTCAACTCAGCATAAACTAGCAAAAAAAGTAATCAATTAGGTATATTTAAGTAAAAGCACTTATTAAAATTAATAAATAAATAGAAAACATAAAATCAACCCACATATCTGATTTTATAATAAAGAAATATTAAATAATTTTTTAATTATATGTCTTCAAATATAAGGCTAAAAGGAAGGGGAGTTAACAGGATAATTACGAGTAAGGTAATGTTATCGCCATTAGCAGGAGTTACAGATAACATTTTTAGACGACTTGTACGTAAATGGGCTCCAAACTCTTTACTTTTTACAGAAATGATAAATGCCACAAGTCTTAAAAAAGGATATGGCATACAAAAAATCAATCAAATAGATTTAGAAGAGGGTCCAATTGGGGTACAAATATTTGATAATAGGCCATATGCTGTTTCTGAAGCTGCAAAACAAGCTGAGGACTCTGGAGCTTTCTTAATTGATATAAATATGGGGTGTCCAGTAAAAAAAATTGCAAAGAAGGGTGGAGGCAGTGCCTTAATTAAAGACCGAAAACTTGCCATTGAATTAGTCAAAAATGTTGTAAGAGCTGTTAGAGTTCCAGTAACAGTAAAAACACGACTCGGATGGGATAGTAAAGAAGAAAATATAGAGGATTTGTTATTTAAACTGCAAGATGCAGGAGTAACGATGATCACACTTCATGGAAGAACTAGAAAACAGGGTTTTTCAGGCAAATCAGATTGGGAAATGATCGGGAGACTTAAAAAGTTGCTGGAAATTCCAGTAATTGCTAATGGAGATATCAAAAATCCAGAAGACGCTCTTAATTGTTTAAAAAAAACAAATGCTGATGGTGTAATGATTGGACGAGGAATTCTAGGATCCCCATGGAAAATAGGAGAAATAGATTATGCTCTTAGAGAAAATAAAAATTTTAAAGAACCAAACACAGAAGAAAAACTACATTTAATTATTGAGCATCTTGATGAATTAATAAAGGAAAAAGGAGATCACGGATTGCTAATTGCAAGGAAACATATCTCATGGACATGCAAAGACTTTAAAGGAGCATCAAATTTAAGAAATAACTTGGTTAGAGCGGTTGATAAAAATGAAGTTAAAAATTTAATAATTAAAATGATAAAAACTTTGAATAATGAAAAAAATAGATTAGCTTAAAACAAATTTGTTTTTTAAATGAAAATTATTGGTAAAGAAACAAGTAAAAGAGTTTGTTGTCACATGAACAATGATCACATAGACTCAGTGCACAAATATCTTATTCATTATGGGAAGATATCAAAATTTGAGAATGCTTATATGGAAGAAATTAATAATAGTTATATAAAAATCAATTACGATGGCAAATCAGCAATTATCAATTTTAAAAATGAAATATCTGAAGAAGAAATTCATTCAACTTTAGTATCAATGATTAAAGACATTGAAAAATATAATAATTTATAAAAAAATTCTAATTTTTATTTTCATAGTAATCAGTAATCTTTTTACATTCTTCAAATGAAAGCATGCTTAATCTAGATGTGGCTTTTATTTTTAGAATTGCACAAACAGCTAATAAGTCGGAGCTATCAATATCAAGTGCTTCAGAAAGCTCTAGGACCCTAAGACCTTTCATCAGTTTTAAAAAAATCTTTTTCTAAATTATCAAGAACCTTGAAATTAATGGGCAGCATTTTTCCCTAAACCTGCTACGAATGGAAAAGTTTGTTCATCTCCAAAAATATCTTCTGCTGAAGAATTGGAAATATTATTTTTTTTATTATCAGGCTTAATTTCTTCAATTTTATTAGAAATATTCTCTTTAATATTATTTTCAATTTCTTTTGCTAATAAATTATCGGTATTAGAAAATATTGAAAAAACTAATACACATAAAAACAAAATAATTCTTTTCATAAAAAAAATTTATCTAATACTATTGTCATATGCCGATAAGGTTATTTAGAAAAACTAGATAACTTTAAAACAAATCTAAATAAATCAAAAAAATAATCATCTTCCCAACTTATTTCTATTTTTAAATCTAATTAAAAAATAAAGACCTAGTAACAAAAGAATTGCCAAGGAGTACTGATTAAGAAAAACATAAACTATATAGACGAGAAAGGGAAATAAGCAAGCTCTCTTGAAATTTAATTTTTGTTCCTTTGTCATATTTTTCCAATTTAAGTATTCTTCCCATTGAAAAATCTTCTTAATTTTTCTACTTCTATTTTTACGATTAAACATAACTTTATAAATATAGTTTTGATGATTCTTATGTTAATAAACAAAATTAATCTACAATATCAAAATAAATTTTTTTTCATTGAATAAAAATATTTTTAAATAAAATATGAACTCAAAACCAGTCTGGAAAATAGAAAAAATTGTTTTACCTCAACATGCAGATCATGCTGGGGTGATGTGGCACGGTCATTATTTTAATTGGCTTGAAGAAAGCCGAATAAAAGCACTTTCAGAAGTAGGTATAAGTTATTTTGAACTTACTAAAAATGGGTTAGATTTACCTTTATTCAATACTTCAATAAAATATAAATCTCCTTTATTTCTTGGTGAAAAAATAGTAATCGAAAGCAAATTCAACATTGATAAAAGTCCTAGGATTAATGTAATTTCAAAATTTCTTAATAAGAAAAATAAAATCTTAACAATTGCTGAGGTCAATTTAGTCTTAATAAATAAACTGAATTTTTCTATAATAAGAAAAAGGCCAGATTTTCTATCGGAAGCCTTTAGTAAGTTAAACGGTTGAAATTATTATCCGCCAATTGAATTATTTATTAAATTATTAATTATGAATATATTTCAAGTTATTGATTCTTATCAATATGAAATGGAATCAAGATATCAAGAAAAATCAATGCTTACAAATCTTTTTACAGAGCACAAATTTATAGGATGGTTAGGGTTATTCATAGTATTTTTCTCTATCTTTGCAATTTTTGTTTTTCAATTTCTTGAGTGGGAAAGTAATGACAAAAATAAAAGTTAAGAAGATTTAACGCTTATAATTTAACTGAAAGACTTAAAAAATGGCTATTTACTTAAAAATAACTAACCCTACTGAGGTTGTTAAAAAAAAGACATCGAAATGGCTTACAGATATTACACCTGAAAGAATTGATAGAAAATTGGTCGAGGATGAAGTAATAAAAGGCATTATCGAGCAATTAACATTAGAAGGAATAAAAGGAGAAATATCAGCAATTAATGGTTTTGAAGTAAATGAATCTTCAGTTATAACAAAAAATAATTTTGTTATTAGAAAAACAAAAACTTTTTAGATCAAAAATAAAACCTTAGATGAAAATCTTTTTTATTTTAATAATTTTTATCATTTTTTTAATTTTTATAATTGCAAGGGATTATCAAATTAAAAAGAAAAAGTTTAAATTAAATAATGCCTTAAATTCCAATTTCTTTATACAAACAATTAATAATTCTATAGAAGAAAACAAATACAATTTGTTAGAGGAGAGGATCAGATTAAGGGAAATAGATGCCTACGGCAACGAGGATTATAAAAAATGGATTGGCAATCCACCTCTTGATGAAAAAGCTATTGAGAAAAATATATTAAATGGATCCAAGCGATTTAAAGAGGGTATACCATACTTCTGGGAAAAAGTAATTTTAAAAAAATTTGGCAGTATGGAATTATTTTTCGAAAAGTGGAGATCATATTGTAATGAAAATCCTACTATTGATGATGAGATAATTGGATCTATTAGAAAGCTCGAGACTGAAGATTGGTTTGTATTCTTAGCAAGTCAAATAGAGAAATCATGCTTAAACCTAATAGAAAAAAACTACTCAAGTAAAAACAAGGAAAAATACAAAAAAGGTATTAGATTTGAAAATCATTGTATGGAAATTCTCAAACAAAATGGCTGGGAAGTAAAAGAGACCCCTAATACAGGAGATCAAGGGGTTGACTTAATTGCGTCAATAAATGATTTGAGAATATGTATTCAATGCAAAGATCATGAAAAAGCCATTGGGAATAAGGCAGTTCAGGAGATTTCAGCTGGTAAATTATTTTGGAAAGGTACTCATGCAATAATAGTCTCAAAATCTGGCTTTACAAAGTCTGCTCATCAACTAGCAAAATCAAATAAAGTGGAACTAATCAATGAATATCAATTAAAAGATTTAGAAAAGTTTATCGTTTAAATAATTTATATCAACTGAGTTAAGCCTTCTTTGTAAAGCAAAAGTGTTGTAAAAATTCCTGAGGCCCACATTAAACCTCTAGCTGTTGGGATATTAAATACATATGCACCAATATATAAAAAACGAAAAATAGGATGAATCAATGCTGCAATTATTGCAATATTAGAGTCAGTTAAAGTAATCAAACAAAGAAGACATGCAGGCGCATGCAGGGAAATACTTTCCCAACAATTTTGATGACACCAAACTGCTCTTTTTCCAAAAGAAGGTAATTCATCGAATAAAGCCCTTGGAGCAGACATATTTTCAACAGAATATCCCGCTTTAACTCGCCCTATAGTTAATGGAATAATTGATAATAAAACAACACCAACTGATAGACAAAGGCTCCAGGCAAAAGCAACTTGCATATGATTTAAATAATATTATTAGCTTAATAATTGAAGCTCGTTATCGTGATAAATGAAAAATCATTACCATATATAGAACTTTGCAAAAAATGCTGTAATTTATATCAAAAAATCATTTATGGAAATTTCAAAGATAGTTTTAATTTTTGGCATAAGTTTACTAATATATTTTGCTTTTCTGTTCTTTGGATTTTTTCTTAAGAATAAAAATCTAAAGGCACAGAATCTAAAAAAAGAAGAATAGATTATTAATTCCACCAAAATCTACTATTTTCTCAATATTTTATATCTTTTTGGATATATTTTATGGAAATAAAATTTGATCCAAATAATATTAAGAGATATTTGAAATTAAATAAGACAGTTGCTGTATATGAAAAAATTTTATAAATTTCTTAAAAGTTTTCTATTCATATCACTTTGGCTTATTTTATCCTCATTTTTAACCCAATATTGGAATACCTTTCATTGGGAATTTATTTACTTAAACTTCAGAATTATATTTGATAAAGAATTTTGGTTTATTGTGGAAAAAATTCTTTTAGGATTTGATATTGGTTACTGGTTAGAAGAAGCACTAAAATTCTTAAGTTATGAAATACCTAAAGAATCTTTTAAATATTTTCCAATTTATTTCGTATTAAAGTCTATTTGGATAAAGAATTAATTTATATTTTTAATAGATTTTAATAAATTCCTTAAAATTATTGAATAAAGTAGGTGAATTTATTCTTCTTAAAACAAATAAAGTTCCTTTATCACCTCTACAGATTCTGAGCTTATTACTTAAATAAGTTATCTCTAACCACCCTAATTGTTCATTATTTATTTTTTTCATAGCCTTTATATTTTTTCTTCCAAATTTAGGACCCATAACACCAGCATGTGTAAATTTGACCCCAATTTTTTTTTCATTTATGTAGTTAAGTCTTATTAAAATACCAGTGCCAATAATTGATTTTATTCCTCTAGGTTTAAGTAAATTAAGACCATTTAAATTTAAGGGATCAAGAATTTGAAGGTTATCAATAAAAGGAGAATATTTTAAAAAGGGACTATTAGAACTACTCCACCTAAGCTCCCAAACACCCTGTAAATCATTTTTATCTTTGCTAAAGGAAAAATTATGCTCAATTTCAAGTTTTTCGGCAATAGTCTTTATACTCTCTGAATTTGGAGATTTAATAAGTAATTTTAATAAATCATCTTCGGATTCCATTTAATAATCGCTGAGTATATAGCTAAGGATAAATACTTACCTCCATATGCTATATTCTACCCAAATTATGTTGATTTGATGACAAAAAGTTATTGGCTAAAGAAAATTTCAATTCCAAATGCTGATTTATTTCTGGAATATATAAGGACAGTTTTGCCATGGATTAAATCTGTGGGAGGAGTAATAGTAAAAAGAGATTTGATACAAGAATCAACTTCAAATGAATGGGATGGAGGGCAGCTTGGACTAGTAATAGAATTCGAATCAAAATTTGCTGCAAAAAAAGCGTTTTATTCTGAAGTATTTCAAAAATATCTGCAGTCCAGAGACTTAATGGAACTAGTTACTATAAGTACTCTTTAAACAATCAATAGCGATCTCGCACAAACAACTTATAAATACTTATAAGTATTTATTACTATTAAATTATTTATGTAATATTTATAACTTCACTTGCAATAATATATTTTGCAAAATTTAAGCATAAAAGTAATTAGAAAATCAAATGAACTATTCAACAGAAAAAGATGATTATTTGATGACAACTCCATATACAAAAAAAATTCAGCAAAAATTTGAAAAGGTTAAATCTTTTTTAGAGCAAAACGGATTTAATCCTTCATCAGAGAGTTTAATGCAAGATATAGTTAGTTCAGAAGAATATATTGCTAAAAATGGCTTATAAAATATCAGAATATATTCAGAGTCCTTAAATAATAAAAACCGCCTATTAGAAAAGGTAATAATATTCCAATAAATAAAAATATGGATTTCTTTGATTCGCCTTCTGATATGAGGTTAATTTCTGGTTCAATTGCGAAACCATTCTGTCTACCACCGCTTTCGGTTGTATAACCTTTTTTATTCATAGGAAAAATATTTTACGCAGATTATCTCATGGAAAAACTTATATAAAAAAAATTTTTACATTTAGAATTAAACTAATTTTTATATCTAATAATTTATTTCAATCTGAGATTTCAATTTGGCAGCTTTTTTCAAAAGACCCACAACTTCCTTACGGCCAGTAGCAAACTCAGCCTTATTTAGTAACTCACTATATTTTTTTGTGATTTCTCTGTGATTCATTTTTAATATTTAGTTCTAAAATTATAAAAGTTACTAAAAATATTTTTTGTATAAAAGATATCAAAATAGAGTTTAAGTATCTTTACCTAATTAAACCAACCTTTTTTCTTTGGTTTTATCTCTTCTTTAACAACTTCTTTTTTTCTCCCAAATAATCCCTTTTTTTGGACTGGTAAATTCTTTTCAACAGGTTTAGATTTTCTGTTAAATAAGCCTTTTTTAGGTTCTTTTTTTATTGATTCTTTTGTTTCAGAAATCTTTGTTTTTTTAGGATTTAATTTTGAATTTTTAGGTTTACTCTCTGCAAATAATGTTTGATATACAAAAAAACCAAAAACAGCAAAGAAGCCTAATGCCTGTACTAATGCAGTTCCAAGATTATCAAACATTTAGGCCTCAACTTTATATAGTGATTCTTTTTCTTTAGTATCTATACATTTTTTATCATCAGACAAGCATTCAATTTCCGCTTTCTTCTCAGTATGAGAACTGCAGCCACCTGCATTTGCATTAGATATTGAAAAGAAGGTTAGTAACCCTAAAATTAAGGCACATGAGGTGTTAATCGGTTTCATGAGTTTTATTTTTATTATGGAAAAATAATTTCGCAATTGCGAAGATAATCTTCTCTTCTGCTAAAAGTATCCCCTTTTTATATATCTATTTGTAGTAATTAACTAAATCGATAATTAATATTGCTAGTAATGAAAAACCTAAAATGAAAGGTAAATAAGGATATTTATTTAAAATTTTGTTTAGTTGATTTTTCGATGTTTTTTTTTCCTTTTTCTTTTCTCTAGGTGGTAAGCCTAACTCTTCCCTTCTCTTAGCTTCTCCCATAATTTTTTAAACTATTTAAGACTATTTTATATACTTAGTAGTATTAGTGTATTGTTCTAGATTTAAATTATTAACGGTTAATTTAGTTTAAATTTTGGATATATTAAAAATATATAAAAAAATTACATGATAGAAGTAGTTTGGTCAGTAAATATAATGATTGCAATTCTGATTATTGGTGTTGCCTGGGTTCTTTATTACATATTTACTTATGATCAAAAATTTACTTCCTAGATAAATGTCAGATAAAGATCTAAGTAATTTTCTAAAAAAAATAGAGCAACTTAATCAAATTGCTGAGCTAATAAAAAATAATCCTAGTAAAAAGTTATCCCTTTCAAAATGTAAGAATCATGATGAAGTAATTATATTAACCACTGAATGGGGTTTTGATATTGGTAAAAGGTGGGGAGAATATTAATTGATTTTATTACCAGCATTATTAAAATTGCCATCAACTTCAAATTAAATTCCTAAGATAAATTAGTATTTCTTGTATTGGAGTTATGAAAGAAATTGGAGAGATAAAGTCAAATATATATAAATTAGCTGCTGTTACAGATAGAGGGCAAAGATTGAATAAATTAATTTCTCCTATGTATGAGGAAAAAGCTAATGAAATGGACGAATTGATGGATGCTCTTAAAGACCTTAGTTTTGAAATATCAGAAAAATTATTGTCTGGAGAGTGGGAATTGATTTTTTCTAATGTTGAATTATTTCGAAGTTCACCTTTCTTCCTTGCCATTGAAAAGGCATTAAATGATGAATTTAAAAGTAATCTTTTTTTTAAATTACATCAATTACAAGTAGGATCCTTTGGCATATCAACTATTGGGAGAATTGCTCAAAAGATTGATTTTGACAAAAAAGAATTTATATCTACTTTTGACACTACAATATTTGGGCTCACAACAATTCCTATATTAGGTTGGTTTAAACTATTGCCTACTTTTGGTGGAAGAGTAATAACCCTAGCAAGTGATTTAGTTTTAAGAAATAATTTACTTGATATGAACTTACAAAAGACAAAAGTTTCCAAAGTTGATGGACTTAATAAGATTCCATTATTTAGTGAATTACTTATGGATAGATGGTATCCAGTTAAAGAGGTATGGAATAAGTTACCTTGGAATAAAGAATCGCCAAATTGCCAGGTTTCAATTGTATATTTAGACGATGAAATGAGAATTATGCAGGATATGTATGGGTCTATTTTTATTTATATAAGGCCTTCAATTTCCTTGTTGAATTCAAATTCAATCTCTAGTGATTAATTAAAACAATGAATAATACTTCCAACCGTTAAATTCAAGATAATAATCCAGATCCTTTCAAATAAAATTTAAATAAAAGAATCACTAAAAGGTTTACTATTGCTAAGGCTACTAAACCATTTCTGTTTTTTACATCTAATTTCTTGACTAAATTAGAAAGATAAACTACTGGATTTTCTGGCTCTTTATTATCCAAATTTTATTTAAATATTAATTTGACAAGAAAATATCACAGTTTCATTTGAAGAATCAAAATTGTAAAGATGAAAGTCCAAAAAGAAATAAATAATTTTTAACCCATAATTCCTGCATTTCTTAAAAACGCTTTACCCATATTGCCAATTACAAAAAATAGAGACAGATTAATTAAAAGGACTATTAATAATGCCAACATTTTATAGTTTTGATTAGTTGAAATGCCATCAAATCCATTATTAAGAAATCTTTTAAAAAGTGATTTGTCAATTTTTAGTTTTTGTTGCTCAGAATCAAGTTTTACTTTTTCTTCTAAAGAATTTTGATTACTTGCTTTCTCTAGAAATTCTGTAAATGCCTTAACATTTTTTTCTTTTTTATCCCCCTCATTAAGATCTTTATTGTCTTCATTCAAATTGGGGGACGATTCGATTGAATTATTTTCCTCAGGATTGAGTTTTGAATCTTCCAAATTAATAGTAAATGCTAGGATTATATTACACCATAAAAAAAACCCACTCGATCATTTGAAGAGAGGGTTAGCTAAGGTTAAAGTTCTTATCTAGATAATAATTTATTTTAATTAAATTTGAGGTTGTAGCATAATGAAGTTTAAATTTAGATTATATTCAAGGTAATTTCTTTGTGCACATGTTAGATGCGAATACTAAAAAAGCATGTAAATATGATCCCTCAATAAGAGAAATTAAAATTAGAAATATAGAACATGCTATAGAACAAGCAGAATTGATGATTAAAGAATCAAAAATGAGCCAAGAAGAATTAATCTTTTTAAAAAGAAAAATATCGGACTCAAGACAAGATTTAGAGATACTTTATTTAATGAAAATTCAATGAATATAAATTTGTTTATCTTTAAAAGGATTGAATTTATGCAAAGAAAATTAATTTGTATATTTGAAGACTTATAAAGTTTAAAGGGAATGTAATTATTTGTATAAAGGTTCTAGGTATGTCTAAAAATAATCTATATATACCTTTAAAGGTTGTTCCATACATCTTCATTTCAATAACTGCCATAGCAATAACAGCTGCTACATATGTAATTACTTAGTTCTATAATCTATGTAAAGTTTTTAGATATTAAATAAATTAAAATATTTGTAATAACTAATTGTATGAATAAATTCAAAATAGCAATTTTTACAATATCAATAATCATATTTTCCCTAATTGGGATTAAAAAATTAATTTATATAAATCAAGTTAAAGATATAAAAAATAAAGAAGAATCATTTTTAAATGAATCTATACGTGTTTTAAATGAATGTTTCGATCTAGAAAATAAAAGTAAAAGAAATCTTAATAAATCAATTGAATTAATTGAGTTTTGCTTAGAGGAATATGGATATAAAAACTGATTTCAAAACTTGAATGATGAATTTCCTTAATACTCCACTAGTATGCAAATAAAAAATTTCTCATCAATAATCTAGTTATGTTCCATAATTTTTTATTAATAATATTTTCCTAATTTAATTTTTTAAAATGACTAAAGTTAAATGTTTTTATTTAGGAAATTTAAACTGTGAGGCTATTCATCTACAATCTGGAAGTCTTATAAGAACTGATGCACCTTTAGATCACTGCGGTAAAGGTGAAAGTTTTTCCCCAACTGATTTATTAGCAACATCTCTAGGTACTTGCCTGCTAACCATTATGGCAATCAAAGCTAAATCGAAAGGATTTGATTTGAAAGATATATATTTAAATATTGAAAAAGTAATGACACAAAATAGCGAGAGGAAGATAAAAGAACTAATAATAGATATTTTTATACCAGAGAGCACTTCTAATGAAACAATTGGTTTTTTGAAAAAAGCTTCCAAAGAATGTCCAGTTACAAGAAATTTATCTCAAGAAATAGATATTAAAATTAGTTGGCATAATGAATAAATCTCAAACATAGTAATTACATAAAAAATAATGAAATACTTTATCGGGATAATCATTCTTTTATTTGGAATATATATAATTACAGATTTGGCATTAAAGACTAGATATACAAGAAAAAGACTTTCAAAAGGGAAAAAATAAGGTATATCTTAGTTTTATTTTTTCACTATTTTTTGGTCAATCAAACTAATCAAAGGGATAATGAAATTTACATTTATTCCAACGGTGCACCATGTATAAATAATAAGGAAAAATATTTTTATAAATAAATTAGGGGGTAAGGTGAAAAATATTTTGAAAAACCCTCCAATGAATAATACCAATATTCCAATTTGAAACAGACCTTTGATTATCCATTTAAATCCATTTTTTTTAATATTTATATAAAACCAGAAAAAAACAAAAATAGATAACAATAAATATACAAAATTCATGATCATCTTTTCAGAGAAAATCTAATAAATTTGCCATTATCAAGACATGATGACAATTATCACTTTTTTATCTGCTAATTTTTTTTTAAAAAAGGAAAAATTATACAAAAAACAATAAAAACAATTTATTTTTTATCTTAAAACATTTTAGATTTTAGTAAATCAACTCTTTTTTGATTCACTCCCAAATCACTTTCTCCAACTCTTGATTCTGATCTTATTGATAAAATGTTTGATTCAGGTAGAAAGGATACTTCTAAGTCGTCTACATACTTCATCCATTTACTGGTTGCCTCAGCATGAAGATAATCGCCATCAATTTCTACAATCTCAGTTCTTGGGGTGTTTTCGATAAATGTTTTAATCTCCTCAAAAGGTTTCTCAATATTGTTTACCTCCCATTCTTCTCGTACACAATGAGCAATCTCTACACAAGGTTTTAGTTCTATATGTGAGGCAAATGATGCAGAAGGGAATAAAAAGCTTGAACAAATTAAAATTGCTAAAAAAAGTATTTGCATTAACAGAAGAATTTAACGACTTATAATTTAACGAATTAAATTACTAAATTGTAATGTCGAGCTAATTATTTTGGAAGAAAGCATATATGTTTTTATTAAGAATTTAATATGTATTTCCAAAAATCCCAAAAAAAAAGGTCTCTCAAAGAGAGACCTTTTAAAATTGATTTATATCAAGTGTTTCCTTGTTTCCACTGAAATAAATCAATTCCTCCTACACACAAGATTAATATCACACTTAAATTCAAAATATGTAATGCCTAATAGACCTCTATCTAAACTGTCACATCGCAAAAAACAAAAAGTACTCAAACATTTCGGTCGAGTACTTTTCAAAATTATCAGAAAAAAGTGTGTGAGGAGTTTCTGGTATATTTAATTTACTCTGTAAGTAATTTAAAAGGCTACAGTATAAATTACTAATTATTTAAATCTTTCAGAAAAATTGGGCGTTGATGAAAAAAATAATCAAAAACATAAAAAATTTATGAAAACCATTTACAAAAAAATCATTTTTATTATTTCGGCGATTGCTCTTTTTTCAGTAATAGTAGGTGTTGTCAAATATTCGCTTAGTTATATTGAAAATAATCCCGAAAAATACTTACCTACACAAAAGTAAAACAAAAATTAAGTATAAATTCACTTCAAAAAATCTATAAAGTGTCTTAAATATGTCTTACATAAACAGCTTGAGTCATGAAAATCAAAAATACTTCAGTTCTAAATCAGAATAATATTCATTTAAATCAATTCAAAAATAAGCATAAATATCAAATACTTGAGAATTACTGGAAAAAAAGAAAGAAAGAATGTGAAAAAAATCTTTCAAAATTTTGCTAACCGATAATTATGAATTTTATTTTTTCTTTTTTATTGGCATCTGTGATGTGGGTACAAGTTCCACAGTGGGAAGCTGACTGGTCAAAATGTGCTGTAGATGTGCCCGATTCATCATGTCACTGGTACGTAGCTGCTCCCGATAATACTTTTGGGGAAGGATTTAATTGGGAAAACGCTCCTTGGTTTGATGCTAATGGATTGCAGGATGTAGCTAAAATTGAGAAAGAATCTGTAGTAGAAAAACTTCAAAATAACTAAAGTTTCTATTTCATCAATTAACTTTTAAAAGTATTTAAATCTAATCGCTTAGTGGTTAACTTTTGATTAATTAAAAAATTTTTATGCGTTTCAAAGTAAGTCTCAAAAAAAATGGAAAGGAATTTGATGAAGTTGTTATAGCTAATAATAAAAAAGAGGCTATGGAAGTAGCTTTAAAAAACAATCCAGAAGCTCAAGCATTAAACTCTGATTGGACATTTAAGATTTAATTATTTACGAAGTTTAGGAATCAAAAGAGATGCGACACAAATAACACTAATTGCAGGTCCAGGCGACAAATTAAAGACTATAGAGAGAATAAAGCCCAAAAGTGAGATACATAATCCAAAAAATGAAGACCTCATCATTGCAATTCTTAAACTATGAGCCTTATTAAGCCCTAAAAGAGTTGGGGTAGAAAGAAGAGCAATAACAAGAATTACTCCCACTGCTGACATTGAACTAACAATTACTAATGCCGTTGTAAAACTCAAAGCAAGATTTAATAAAGAAACGTTTATACCACTCGCGGATGCACCTTCTGGATCTAATCCAACATAAACAACCTTTTCATATCCAAAAGTCATTAAAAGTATAAATACTAAAAAAGCAATTATTGTTCTAAGTAAATCTCCAAAATTTGCAGTCAATAAATCGCCAAATAATACTGCCTCCAAATCGATCCTTATTCCAAGTAAAGGGATTATAAGGACCCCAAATCCAAGCATTCCAGCGAGAATAGTATTCATAACTGCTTCATAATTTTCACTTTTTCTATTAGTTAAACTTTCCGCAATTACTGAGCCCAGAAGACCACTTATAACACCACCAATTGAGGGGTGAATTCCAAGCGCTAATGCGAGAGCAAGTCCAGGCAACACACAATGAGAGATTAAATTAACTTGTAATAATCTCTTATGAGTGATTAATACAGTTCCCATAGCTGGGCATAAAATCCCGGAGAATATAGTTATTATTAATGGAACCAGCCACCAGTTGTTATTTATAAAAGACATTATTCGAATGATTCGGTATGATCAAAAATACGGGACAAAAAAAGATTTCGGAAACAATGGTAACTAAGTCTGACATTACCAAAAGACAAGAACAACTTCTTGAAGAACTTAATAAATGTGAGGATGAATTGACTGGTCAAGAGTTGCATAGACAATTGATAGAAAGCGGAAAAGCTATGGGACTGACGACTGTTTACAGGAATCTTCAAGTTCTGATAAAGCATGGCTTAATACGTTCTAGACATCTCCCAACTGGAGAGGTTCTGTACACTCCAGTAGACAGAGATATTCATCATTTGACCTGTGTTCAATGTGGTGAGACATCAAAAATGGAAGGATGCCCGGTAAAAGATATTCATACACCCAAAACAAATCCAAAGAAATTCCAATTGTTGTTTCATACCCTCGAGTATTTCGGGCTTTGCCAAAACTGTTATCAAGCTCAGAATTAAAAAGGAACATTCTCTAATCACAGAAATTATTTTCGTTTATAGAGCTAATGTTTATTGCCTCTAATTTATCTTGTATTTGGTCAGGACTACCAACTGCCAAAACACTTTTATCAAGAACGATTACTTGATCATAGTTATTTAAAGAATCGCCCCAATCATGGCTACTTACGAGCAAAGAAAGTCCGGCATCGGCAAGTTGACGAACAATTTTAAGAAAATCCTCCTTTGCAGGTGGGTCCAAAGCTGCACAAGGTTCATCTAAAAGAAATATTTTTGCCGGGGACATAAGAGTTTTTGCTAATAGAGCTCTTTGCTGCTGTCCTCCTGAAAGAGAATCGAGTCTTCTATTCGCCAAACTTGCAATGCCTA
>QCNI01000021.1 GCA_003213255.1 Prochlorococcus sp. AG-424-P16 | reverse complement strand
GTAGTGGTTTTACCTACACCATTAACTCCCACTAATAACCAGACATTTAATTTACCCTTTTGGGGAACTAAAAGATCAGAACCCGAATTTTTTATTGGTTTATCGATTATTAATTTTAATTCCTTCTTTAAAAATTTTATTCCAGCTTCTCCACCCACGACTTCCTCATTTAATTTTGTTCTAAGAGAACTTATAACTTTATCGGTTGAATCAATCCCTACATCGGCTCTTATTAATAGAGTCTCTAAATCATCAAGAGATTCAGGAGTAAGAGGATCATCTCCCAATTTATCCAATAATTCAGTAACAAATCCTTTTCGGGTTTCTTCTAGTCCTTTCCTTAATTTCGTTAACCAATCAATTTCATCAATCGAGATTTGATTTATTTTTTTTCCTTGAGAAGCTAATACCATTGCCGACCAAGTAAAATTATCATCAAATTTTCCTAATTCTGGTTCAGTAATAATTTTAGACTGTTCACCAATATTTTCTTTATTAGGAATATCAATTGAATCTTGCTTTTGCTCTTTCTGTTTCTCTAATTCTTGCTTTTGCTCTTCCTGTCGTTTTTTTAAAAGTGCGTAAGCTTGTGCAGCCCATTCACGAGAATTATCAGAATCAGTATTAGTCATTAATATCTATAGTTCGTAATTAAAATTTTTCTAAATACTATTTATTTATATCAAATAATTATGACAATTAAATTGTTTGTAATCTCCTTAAGACGCCATTAATAAATTTTCTTCCTTGCAAATCACTATATTTATTAGCTAAATTAACAGCCTCATCACAAGCAACAGCGACAGGTGTGTTCAAAAAATTGATATCCACGTAAGCTAGACGCAAAATATCCCTGTCAATTCTTGGTAATCTTTTTAATCTCCAACCATCCATTACTTGATCGATATCTGAATCAATACTTTTAAGATTATTGATTATATTACAAATCCTTTGATTTACATCCTCTCTAATATCAATTTGACCGCTAGAAACAATTAATTTTGGAAAGTCTAGAGTAACAGAGAGTGTATTCATTACGGTTTCAATTTTTGTCAGAGATTTTTTTAACTCATCTCGAACATTTGAATAAGAAGAATCAACACCTTCTTGCAATTCACTTTCTAATATTTTTTGTGAAGCATTTTCTAACTCTAACTCGCAATTATCTAATTCTTCTCTGCAATGATTTATTAGAGAATCCAAAGCAGATTCAAAAATTTCTTCTATCTGAAATTTATTTAATTTAAAATCACCTTTATCTTTTATAAGGCCAAGAGAAATTAAAGATAATTCTCTAGAAAGGGATCTATTATGCATCAATTAAGAGGAAGTATTAGTGGAAGCTCGTAATTGAGAAAACAATTTTGAAAATGTCGGATTTGTGGTGTTATTTTTCTCATCTGGATTAACTATCCCAGCAGAAATTATTGTTCTAAAAGCATCTTCAACAGAAATATCCAAATCCTTAACAGAAGACTCAGGAACGAGTGTATACCAGCCAGTAGTTGGGTTTGGCGCTGTAGGGATGAAAACACTAAGTAACTTTTCTTCCAAATCTGGCTGTAGAGAAGGTCCTACATCTCCAGTTACAAAGCCTACACTATATAGTCCCTCACGAGGATATTCGACTAAAACAACTCGTCTAAATCTATTAGATTTATTGCTTAAGAAAGTTTCTAGCAACTGTTTAAGAGTTTTATAAACCGCTCCAGCTACAGGAATTTTTGATAAAGTACCTTCTCCAAATTCCAACAACCATCTTCCTACAAAATTTCTTGCCATTAAGCCTATAAGCAAAATAGCTAATAAAGGAACGGTTAAACCTAAGGTGAGATTAATTAAATCCTGTAATAAAGGATTTAAAGTAATAAAAGGATTTAGTTGCTTTGGGACTGAAGTAACTAAAGTTAAAACAAATTTACTAACTAGCGATGAGAGCCAGATTGTTGTTGCTAATGGTATTACAACTAAAAGCCCAGCAATAAGATCGTTTTTGAGATCTTGTTGAAGCCTAGATCCTAGATTGGAATCTTGATTTTGATTAGATTCAACCAAAATAATGTTTTAACTATATTAACTTTACTAATAATTTAACTGTTTTTACTAGGTTAGGATATATTTTTTTTAAATATATCTATTTTATTTATAAGTTTATTCTGCAAAAAGAACTTTTAAAAGAAATGCTATAAAGAAAAAGAGATGATTGATACTATTCAAAACAAAAAAGAAATAAGTGAAAAATTAAAAGAAAGAGCTATTTTTGAAGGTTTTACAGTTGCCGGAATAGCTTCAATACCAGGTAGTTCGCGTGTAAAATTAAGAACAATTGCATTAGAGAGATGGTTATCAAATAACTATCATGCTGAAATGAAATGGATGGAAGCAGAAAAAAGAAAAAATATAAGCTCACTTTTTGAAGATGCAAAGAGTGTTTTAAGCGTTGGATTTACTTACATTAATTCACAAAACAGCAACAACAACTTCCTCAAGGTAGCTAAATTTAGTCAAGGTGAAGATTATCATAAAGTAATTCACAAAAAATTAAAGAATATTGGCAAATGGATCGACCTAGAAATTCCTGATTGCAAATGGAAAATATGTGTTGATACCTCTCCGCTTCTTGAAAAAGCATGGGCAGAAGAAGCAGGGATTGGTTGGATAGGTAAAAATAGTAATTTAATCAGCAAAAAAAATGGTTCTTGGTTTACTTTGGGTTTTATGATTCTCACAGAAGATTTAATGCCAGATAAACCTCATGAATCACTTTGTGGAAAATGTGATATTTGTATTGAACATTGTCCCACAAAAGCAATCGTAGAGCCATTTGTAATACAATCAGATCTTTGCATTGCGTATCACACAATAGAAAGCAGAGATAAAACTATTCCAAAGAAAATAGAAAAAAAATTAGGTGGATGGGTTGCAGGATGCGATATTTGTCAAGATGTTTGTCCATGGAATAAATCAGTGCCACACAATAATAATCATGAAACTACACCAAAAGAATGGATTAAAAATCTTAATATTGAGTCCCTCAATTGGGACGATAAAACGTGGCAAGAAAATCTTAAAGGAACAACTTTAAAGAGAATTAAACCATGGATGTGGAAAAGAAACATCCAAGCAAATATAAATAATAAAATATGAAAAAGGTTTTAAAAAAAACAATCTGGATCTTCTTGATCTCTTTTTACCTTTTTCAAATAGAAATAGTTCGAGCAATAGTTCCTTATTATTATTTCCCAACAATAAAAAATTTACAAAAACAAAGTTTATATATTGGCAAAAATGCATATCAACTATTGTATTTTGGTCAATATGAGGACAGCCTTAACTTAGCCAAATTAGCAGTAAAAATAAATGCAAAAGATGAAAAACTATGGTTGATTTTAGCTGAAGCACAAATAGCTAACAAAAAATACAAAAACGCATTAAATTCTCTAAATAAAGCTGAACAGATCAATTCAAGCATAAGCGAAATATATTTTGCTAAAAGTAATGTTTATCTAAAAATTTCCCAACAAAAAAAAGCAAAAAGTGCTTTAGAAAAAGGAATAAAGATTGAGCCTAATAACCACAAAGCTATTTTTCAATTAGGAAATATTTTGTTAATGGAAAAAAATTATTTAGAAGCTATCAAATTGTTTGATAAATCAATAAAAATTAAACCTGATTTTTGGCAAGCAATCAATAATCAAGGTTTAGCTTATTTTGAGAGAAACAATATAAATCTCGCAATCAAATTTTTTGAAAATGCAATCTCAATTGAGGAAAATGCTGAACCATTACTAGCTCTAGCATCATGTATAAATATCCAAGACAATAAATTAGCAATTCAACTAGCAAAAAAAGCTTTGGCTAAAGATCCCAAATATGTCAATTATGATTATAGAAAAGTTCAGTTATGGGGAGAGAAATTACAAGCCAGCACAGAAATTCTTCTACAAAATGAACAATTAAAAAAAAATGTAATACTCGCAAAATCTAAAATAACTGAATCATCTTAATCTTCAATACTGGAAAATATTGTTTTACCAATTAGTCTTAATTTAATTAATCAATAATTTTTTCAATTTTACGTTCTAATGGATAAGAAAAACTTCACTTCCATCTCACTTCAAGAAGAAATGCAACGTTCTTATTTGGAGTATGCAATGAGCGTAATAGTTGGACGTGCTTTACCCGATGCAAGAGACGGCCTTAAACCCGTACAAAGAAGAATACTTTTTGCGATGTACGAATTAGGATTAACACCTGATAAACCGTTTAGAAAGTGTGCGAGAGTTGTGGGAGATGTACTTGGAAAGTACCATCCTCATGGAGATCAAGCAGTATATGATGCATTAGTAAGACTAGTGCAAAATTTTTCTACAAAATATCCTGCTCTTGACGGTCATGGAAATTTTGGATCTGTAGATAATGATCCACCAGCAGCAATGAGATATACTGAAACCAGATTAGCCCCGATAGCTCATAAAGGTTTTCTTGAAGAAATCGGATCAGAAACAGTAAGCTTTTCAAATAACTTTGACGGTTCTCAAAAAGAACCAGATGTTCTTCCAGCCCAACTTCCATTTTTATTATTGAACGGCTCGTCAGGTATTGCTGTCGGCATGGCAACAAACATACCACCTCACAACCTAGGAGAAATTGTAGATGGTTTAATTGCTTTAGTAAAAAATAATGATATTAGTGATAAAAAACTTTCTAAAATTATTAAAGGACCTGATTTTCCTACTGGTGGAGAGTTAATTTATAGTCAAACAGTAGAAGAACTATATCAGACTGGAAAAGGATCTATAACGATAAGAGGAGTTGTAAATACGGAAGAAGTAAATTTAGGTAAAGGGAAACATAAAAAGAATGCAATAATCATTACTGAACTTCCTTACCAAATTAATAAAGCAGGTTGGATTGAAAAACTCGCAGAACTTGTTAATGCAGGAAAAATTGATGGAATCTCTGATATTAGAGATGAAAGCGATAGAGATGGTATGAGAATTGTAATAGAACTAAAAAAAGATTTTAATTCTGAACTTGTTATTTCTAATTTATATAAAAAAACAACTCTCCAAACAAACTTCGGCGCAATATTCTTAGCTTTAATTAAAGGCAAACCTGTACAACTAAATCTGAAAAAATATCTCAACTATTTTCTTGAATTTAGAGAAGAAACAATTAGAAAAAGAACTTTTTATTTTCTAAAAAACACTCTTGATAAACTTGAAATTTCAGAAGGTTTGTCTAAAGCTACAAAAAATATAAAAAAAGTTATCGCAATTATTGAAGAATCAGAGAATTCTGTAAAAGCTAGATCAAAATTAGTCGAAAATTTTTTCTTAAGTGAAAGACAGGCAAATTCAGTTTTGGATATGCCACTAAAAAAATTAACAAATCTAGAAAAAAATCAAATTGATAACGATATAGAAATTTTAGAAGAAAAAAAGAATTATTTTCAAAAATTATTAAACGAAAGAGAATTATTACTTGAATTACTTATAGAAGAATTATTAATATTAAAGAAAAGATACAATGTTTTACGTAAAACAAAAATAATTAAAAATATAAATCATAGTGAGGAGTTAGAAACTCTTAATAATCAAATATTAGAAGACTTTATAAATAAAAAAACAAAATTATACATAGATAATAGGCTTTACTTAAAAAGGATGATTTTAGGTAATTACAAGAAATCATTTGAGGTTGTCAATAAAGTTATAGATAATAAAAATATTCAAAAATTTATATGTAATATTGAAAAAAATATAAAATTAATTGGAATTACAAATACGGGAAAAGTATTTAATATTGATTGGGAATCAAATATAAATAAAGACTATAAATTAGATAATAAAATTCTTGGAAATATCCATCCTAATGAAATAATAAATTTTCATTCAATTAAAAAAGAAAATAAAAATTATTTATGCATATTGAATTCAGATGGAAGATTTAAAAAAGTTTTATTTGATGAAGATATGATTAAAAGCAATAGATCTTTCACAATTACAAAATTAAAAAATAATTTAAAGACAATTGATTCTTTTATTTCTAATGAAAACAAAGATTTAATAATATTAACCTCAATAGGAAGAATTTTTAAATTCAATTTATCTAATGAATTTTTAATTCCAACTTCTAAACAATCCCAAGGATTAATAGTTGCAAAACTTTTACCATCTGAAAAAATCGTTTCTTGTTGTACATTTAATGATGGAGAAAATATTTTTTTAATATCTAAAAAAGGAAAAATCTTTTGCATAAATAGTTATGAAATTTACTCCTCAAATGAATACAGTTTGGGATATTTGGATGAAAAAACCCAGCTTAAAAACGATTTCTTCCTAAAAATAATGGCAAGTAACGATTACCTTGATATTGAAACTAATAAAAATAAATCTGCAAGATTAGACCTAAATAAATTAAATTTCAAATCCAAGAAATCAAACTTTTTAATTGATTTTTTAAAATTAGATTATGATGAATACGTTGAAAATTGTTTCCGACTTGAAAACTTTCTCGACTAAGATTTGTATTCATTTTCAACCCAATTTAAGTATTCTTGATTTACTGTTCCAGTTACATAATCACCAGTAAAACAACTCATCTCTAAACCCTTAATAGGAGAATCACCAATTATAGATTTACGCAAACTTTCAACACTTTGATAAACAAGATTATCGATTTCAAGTTTATCGGCGATTTCACTTATTGTCCTATTATGAGCTATTAATTCATCTCTATTAGGCATATTAATTCCATAAACGTGAGGATAACGAACAGGAGGGGCTGCTGATGTAAAAAAAACTTTATTTGCTCCTGCATCTTTAGCCATCTGGACAATTTCTTTTGAAGTAGTACCTCTTACTATCGAGTCATCAACAATTAATACATTTTTGTTTTTAAACTCTGCACTCATGGCATTTAATTTTTGCCTTACAGATTTTTTACGTTTCTGTTGGCCAGGCATTATGAATGTTCTGCCAACATATCTATTTTTAAAAAAACCTTCCCTATATTCTATCCCTAACTGTCTTGCAACTTGCATTGCCGCGGGTCGAGAAGAATCAGGAATAGGCATAACTACATCAATATCGCCAGAATTGATTGTTTCTTTTATTGTTTCTGCTAAGTAATCTCCCATCTTTAAACGAGCTTTATAGACTGAAATTCCATTCATAATTGAATCTGGCCTAGCTAAGTAAACATATTCAAAAGCACAGGGAAATAACATTGGATTTTCAGAACATTGCTTGGTGTAAAAGTCCCCATCATTATTTATAAAAACAGCTTCTCCTGGATCTACATCTCTCACTACTTCATAATCATTATTCTCAAGTACTAAAGATTCGCTTGCAACCATCCATTCTTCTTTTTTTGTAGTTAATGAAAGTCTTTTCCCTATGACTAAAGGCCTAATACCAAAAGGATCTCTAAATGCTAATAAACCATGTCCTGAAATTAACGCAATTGAAGCATATGACCCCTGAATTCTTTTATGTAAAGATTTGACCGCATTAAAAATAATATCAGGTTCTAATTCTTGATTATTAATTTGTTCTTGTAATTCTGTCGCAAATACATTTAACAACATTTCAGTATCACTTGAAGAATTTGTATGACGCTTGTCGACATTAAATAACTGTTTTTCTAAATCTCTAGTATTAGTCAAATTTCCATTATGTACCAAAACAATTCCATAAGGAGCATTAACATAAAAAGGCTGTGCTTCTTCTACACTTTCTGCTGATCCCTTTGTTGCATACCTAACATGACCCAATCCAATTTTGCCAATTAAATTCCTCATGTCTCTAGTTCTATAAGCAGTATTAACTTGTCCTTTAACCTTATGTATATGAAAAACAGTATTTTCCATTGTTGCTATACCTGTTGAATCTTGTCCTCTATGCTGCAAAAGCAAAAGACTATCGTAAATTTGTTGATTTACATCATTTGAAGAAACGATTCCAACTATTCCGCACATAACTTAATATCTTAAATTGATTAGTAGTTGAGAAATGTTTTTCATATTTAAAAGTAATCTGAAATACTATTATTAAATTTTTCGGTTAATTCCTCAACCTTAATATTGCAAATATTTTTTTCATTAATTTTTATCTTTAGCGTGTCACTAGATACGCATCCTATTTTTTTTACATAAACACTTGATGGGAAATTTATTTGATTTTGTTTTAAATAATTAAACCACTCATTTTGTTTCATTTTACTAATTGAAAAAATAATTCTTGACCCCCCTTCGCCAAACAATAAATTATCAACTCTATTTAAATCTTTCTCTAATTCTATAGTGGCACCCCTAGCCGACAAGATACAAGACTCTGCTAAAGCTATAGCTAAACCTCCGTCGCTTATATCGTGAGAAGAAACTACAAGACTGTTTAAAATCGCATTTCTTAAAAAACTCTGGCAAAACTTTTCATCCAACAAATCAATTTTTGGAGGCCGACCTGTAATTTCTCCATGAAAATATTCCAGATAAGAACTAGCTGCAATTTTTATTTCTGATTTAGAAGAACCAATTAACCAGATTTGATCTTCAATATTTTTCCATTCACTACTTATAGCTTTTTCGACATTATCAATCTTCCCAACCATTCCAATAACTGGAGTAGGATTGATAGGAGTAATTAGATTATCTTTATTTTTAGACTCATTATATAAAGATACGTTACCTCCTGTAACAGGAGTTTCTAAAGCTTTACAGGCTTCAGCAATTCCATTACATGAAGATGAGAGTTGCCAATATCCTATTTCATTTTCAGGGGAAGAAAAATTTAAATTATTTGTAATTGCTACTGGTTCAGCACCAACACAACTAACGTTTCTGGCTGACTCTGCAACAGCAGCGATAGATCCTCTAAAAGGATCAAGCGCAACCCATCTACTATTGCAATCAACTGAAGCAGCGACACCAGAAAATACTGTACTTTTATTTTTTTTATTTTGTTCCCTTAGTCTTACAACGGCTGCATCTGATTTTCCAGGTTTAAAAACTGTATTTGCCTGAACTTGAGAGTCATATTGTTTATAAATCCATCGTTTTGAAGCTATTGATGGATTAGAGAGTAGTTTTAAAATAATTTCTGAAAAAGAAAAATTCTTATTTTCCTTAAATGAAAATATTTTTTTTTCATGAATTTCTGGCAAATCATTTTCTTTCCATTCCCATTTATTTAAAAGATAATCGGGTGGATTATTAATCACATTGTGAAAATTTACAGGAGTATCATCAGATAAAGCAGAAGTAGGTATTTGGGCTACAATTTTACCTTTATGAGAAATAATTACCTCATTAGTTCCTATCACCTCACCAATAACACTGGCATATAATCCCCATTTATTAAATTTTTCAATGAGATCATTAATTTTCTCTTCTTTAACGACAAACAACATTCTTTCTTGCGATTCAGATAATAAATATTGGTATGAGGACATATCATCTTCTCTAGAAGGGACCAAATCTAAATCAATAGATATCCCTAAATTTCCATTAGCGGCCATTTCTGCGCTACTGCATGTTAAACCTGCAGCACCCATATCTTGAGCTGCAATTACATCCCCTGTCTTGAATGCATCCAAACAAGCTTCAATAAGGCTTTTCTCAACAAATGGATCACCTACCTGAACTGCAGGTCTATCATCCAATGAAGAAGTGGTTAATTCTGAACTAGCAAAACTAGCACCACCAACACCATCTCTGCCAGTTGTATTTCCAACATACAACACTGGTGATCCTACATTTTTAGCTCCAGAACAAACGATTTCCTCGGTCTCTAAAAGTCCTAAAGCCATAACATTCACAAGAGGATTTCCTGAATAACTATCATCGAAGTCAATTTCACCTCCAACAGTCGGCACACCTACGCAATTTCCATAATGTGCAATACCGGATACAACTCCCCGTAGTAAATCAACATTTGATGTTTTATCAAGGTTGCCGAATCTCAATGAGTTCAAGACTGCGATTGGCCTTGCACCCATTGTAAATATATCTCTTAAAATTCCTCCTACACCTGTTGCTGCGCCTTGAAAAGGCTCAATAGCAGAAGGATGATTATGACTTTCTATTTTAAAAACAAGTTTTTGATTATTTCCAACATCAATAACACCAGCATTTTCTCCAGGTCCAACTAAAACATTTTTACCTTTAGTAGGAAACTTAGATAGTAAAGGTTTTGAATTTCTATAACAACAATGTTCGGACCACATAACGCCAAACATACCTAATTCCGTTCTGTTAGGCTTTCTCTTTAATCTTTTGCAAATTTCTTCGTAATCATTATGTGTTAAATTTTCAACTTGTAGTGCTTCATTAAGATCATATAGATCATTATTTTCTTGATTTATCATTATTTATATCCAAGGGTCATCTTCTTTTTTTTCACTAAATGGTATAGATGTTCTATCATTATTATAAAAACTTTTTTGTTTAAAATCTAAGTTTTGGCTTATATCTTCATCTTCTTCAAGCCATTCCTCTAATCGATTAGAAGCAATATTTTTCATATCATCAAATTTATCAAAAATTTTTTTCCCTTTTTGCATAAATTCATTTTTAATACTTGATTTTATTAAAGATAAATCATCTAAAGAATTAATTTCAGAGAATACCAATCCCGGTTGTTGGTCATTGATATTATCAATAGTTAATTTCCATCTACTAGAACCTGGTATCTTAGGGTTAGATCTAGAAACTAAGTAATATTTAATTTTGCCCGTTTTCATTTCAAATAAAAAATCTGCAATGACTCCTATTTTTGATCCATTTATATTTACCAGATTGGCTTCTACTAAAGTTGGGAATCTATTTAATGTTGCTAAATCCGAAATAGCTGGATCGCCTTTGACATAAATTTCATTATCTATTATTTGAATAATTTGATTTAATCTCCAAACATTTCTTTTCAAATCAAAATTTGAAGGACGAGAGTACCATCCTAGAATCCGGTGAACTGGAGGATGCATCCAAACATTTTCACCATTTCCATAATTAAGGACCATATTACCCTTAACACTAAAATTTAGTAATTCACTTAATAAAATTTCTTTAGGTAATTTCAAATTAAGAACGAACCTGCACAGGCATAACTAAATAAGTAAAAGAATTAATATTATCTTCTGGTACAAAAACAGCTGGAGTAGTTGCAATATTACACTTGACAAGTACATTTTCAGAAGCAATAACTTTTAAACCTTCTAACAAATATCTTACATTAAATGCAATATCAAAATTTTCTCCAGAATAAGAAACAGGTATTGATTCATTTGCGTTTCCAATATCTTGAGCATCTGCGCTGATTGAAGCTAAATCTGTATCATCTAATTTAATTTTTACAACACTACTTTGCTGATCAGCTAAAATAGCAATTCTTTCTAGTGCATCAATTAATTTTTTTGTATTAAAGTTTAGAATTTTAGAAAAAGAATCAGGAATTAATTGTGAATAATTAGGATAAGTACCTTCTAAAGTTCTTGTAGTAATTATTTGATTAGAAGATATAAATACTACTTGACCTTTGTCATAGAAAAGCTTAATTGAATTTTCTGAGGTTCTCAAAGATACTAGTTTTTCAATTTCTCTTAATGATCTAGTTGGGATAGTTACAGATAAATCATCATTATTTGAAGATAAGTTTTCTTTATTTTCAATATGTTCTTCATTACCAATTAAAGCAACAGCTAATCTATGGCCATCTGTAGAAGCAGACTCTAAATAATTTGGTTTGAAGGTAAAATTGACACCTGTGAGTAGTTGCTTTGAATCATCATTACTACTGGCAAAAATAGTAGATTTTAAAGCCTTTAAAAAAGAACTAGGATCAATATTCAAAGAAGTACCGCTTTCAACAAATGGTAAATTAGGATATTCATCAGAGGGTATCCCTTTTAAATTAAAAGAACCTCTGTCGCTTTTTATTAAAATATTATCTGAATTCTCGTCTACCTCTAGAGAAACAGGAGTTTCATTAGGAAGTTTGTTTACTATCTCGGATAAAAGTTTTGAAGGTATAGTAATAGCTCCACTATTTTTAACAGTTCCATCAAAAGAAGTTTGAATTCCTAAATTCAAATCAAAACCTGTGACGCTAATTTTATTTGTTCCTTCGTCAGCTGTTAAAAGTATGTTTGCAAGAATTGGATGCGTTGGCCTTGAAGCAACTGCCTTGCTTACTAGTTGTATAGCATTATTTAATTCATTTTGATTACAAATAATTTCCATCAGAATTTGGAACTTTTTACAAATACAATATACTTTTTTCGTAAATTAAATTCAATAAATTTATTTTTACTCTTTTTCTAATATAAAAATAAATAAAAAATAAAATCTTTAGTAGTAGTAGTTCTTGTGGGAACTGTGGAATTCTAAAAAAAAACGGCTTGTCTGCCTACTTTACGAAGAAAAGAATATGTGTAAAAAAATTTTTATTTGTTGAATATTTTTTTCTTTTAACGAAGATTTTAAATTTATTCAACAAAAAGAATTTCTTGTTATGTACTTTTCAACAAATTAGGTTTGTTTTTAATTGATTTCCACAGACACTATTTTTTTTGGATTTTAATATCCTAAGATATTTATTATATTTTTTAATGAAGGTTCAATATTTTTTCTAAAAATAGCATCATTGTTTTTTATGGCGCAATCAGGATCTTTTAAGCCATTTCCTGTTAGGACACAGACAATAGTCGATTCTTTCTGTATTCTATTTCTATTTTTAATTAGTCCAGCAACTGATGCTGCACTAGCAGGTTCACAAAAGACTCCCTCTTTGGCAAGGATTTTATAAGCATTGATTATTTCTTCATCCGTTACTGACTGAAAATCTCCTTTACTCTCTTTTCTTACTTTTTTTGCTTTTTCTCTATTTACAGGATTACCAATTCTTATTGCAGTTGCAATTGTTTCTGGATCTTTAACTACTATATTTTTTACTAATGGAGCAGATCCTTCAGATTGAAACCCCATCATAATTGGTAATTTCAAACTTCTTTTTATTTTTGAATATTCTTTAAATCCCATCCAATAAGCAGTTATATTTCCCGCATTTCCCATTGGAATGCAAAGCCAATCAGGAGCAATACCTAAGTCATCAACTATTTCAAAAGCTGCTGTCTTTTGTCCTTGTATTCGATATGGATTAACTGAATTAACAAGTTCTACAGGATGTTCTGAGGATAAATCTCTAACTATTTCAAGAGCTTTATCAAAGTTTCCATTAATAGAGATTATTTCAGCCCCATACATTAATGCTTGCGCAAGTTTTCCTTGCGCCACAAATCCTTCTGGGATTAAAACATAAGGTTTTAATCCTCCTCTAGAAGCATATGCAGCAGCAGCAGCGGAAGTGTTTCCAGTACTTGCACAAATTACTGCTTCACGACCTTCTTCTTTTGCTTTGCTTATTGCCATAGTCATACCACGATCTTTAAAAGATCCTGTTGGATTAAGGCCATCATATTTTAAAAAAACTTTTGTTCCATTTCCAATTAAATTGCTAATTGATTCGCTTAGGATTAGCGGCGTATTTCCTTCATTGAGGGAAATGATAGGAGTTTTTTTGGTAACTGGGAGATATTGTTTGTAAGCTTCTATTAGACCTGGCCATCTTTTTTTTCTGTAATTAAAACGAAGTTTATTTTTGATTTTATGTAATAACACCATGGTTGTTTAATTTTTTTTAATTTTTTCTAGAGGAGAATTGGTGAAAAAGGTTAATAATTCTGAAATTGATTCTACTTTATTCATAACTTTGCTCAAAGCGCTTACATCTAAAATTACAGTTTTAGTTGGATATGCTTCAAAAAATTTTATTAGATTTATTTTTCCATTTCCTAAGTTAATTCCTTGAATTACACTTGCTCTTAGGGCTAACATACCAGTCCTTTCATCATTTGCTCTGGGTGGATGGATAATAGATGAAAGTCTCGTTAAAAAAACGTTTCCTATTTCAGAATATACTAATTTGTCTGCAATCGAAATAGGAACTTCAAAATCTTTATTTAAAACCGCTCTTATCTCTTTATCGGAAGAATTGGTAGCTTTTAAAATTCTTTTTAAATTTCTTGTTGATCTCCCTTCAATAGCAAAATTTTTTAAAGAATTTACTTTTATTGTTCTAGAAAAGATACTATATATAATTTTAATTTCTTCAGCAGCGTGAGCTTTTGGAACATTAAAAAAAAATTGAGAACTTATTAAAATAAAAAATATTTTTAAAATTAAAAACTTATTAAACTTCATTTAGATATTTATACCAGCGGCAATCTTAACAAGTCTAACCATCCCTTTTTCAGTCACTTTTTTTGCAATTTCTATGCCCATTTCTTTTGCATAGGGCTCATTTATAAGTCTCGGAACCCTTTTTAGAAAAATATCAATAGAGTAGCCCGGGACTTTTTGTAAAATTTCTAAAAAGTTTTTCAATGGATCTACGTACATTATTAGGTCACTTAAGCTGTTATTTTCGTTAAGCGTATTTAATTTAATTGATTGTGGAAGATAGTTATTCAAATTTTTCAATATTTTTAGATTAAATAAATCTATCTGGGTTGTTAAACCTTCTATTATTTCATTTCTAAGAAATCCTCCATTTGGAGAGAAGAGAAGATTGATAACTTCGTCTAAAAGTTTTTCCAAATCGAGATTTGTTTGCTTTGCAGCATTAGAAAGCAGATCCTCTAAACGGTCCCATTTAAATTTTTTATTATCAAAAAGCATTTCTTTAAGACTTTCTCTTAATTGTGGATCAGGATCTTCCATCAATCTTCTTGCAAAATATGGATAAGCTGCACCTAATATTTTGAAGTTAGGATCAACACTTAAAGCAATTCCTTCTAAAGTCAGTAATGACCTAATTATAAGCGCATAATAGGGAGGTAGTCTGAAAGGAAATTTATACATAACACCCGACATATCGTCTGTAACGCTCTTAAAATCCATCTTTGAAACCCCTTGTTCAACAGCGTTAATAAAAACATCTTGGAATGCAGGAACAATAGGTTCTAGATTAACTTCTTCTGATAAAAATCCTAACTTTACGAAATCTTGAGATAATTTATCGAAGTTTTTATTAACTAAATGTACTACTGCTTGAATTAATCCTGATCTTGATTCTCTGGAAACTTCGCTCATCATACCAAAATCTAGGTAACATAGCCTGCCATCTTCTAAGGCTAATAAATTACCTGGATGTGGGTCTGCATGAAAAAAACCATGTTCTAAAAGCTGTTCTAAACTGCACTGTACCCCTATATCAATCATTTCATCAGGATTGATTCCTAAATTTTTAACGTCTTCTAAATTTGTTAGTTTTGTTCCGTCTATCCATTCCATCGCTAAAACACGCCTTGAAGTAATTTCTTTGTAAATTTTTGGGACGGCAATCATTTTGTTATGTTTATGCATATCTCTAAATTTTTCTGCATTTGCAGCTTCGTTTAAGTAATCCATCTCTTCAAAAACTCTCTTGCCTAACTCATCAATCAAAGCAACTAGGTCACTTCTTATTAATCCAATATTGTTTTTAAGCCAATAAGCAATATTTCGCACTATGTAAAGGTCTAAAGTTATTTGTTCTCTTAAACCTGGCCGTTGTACTTTTACTGCAATGATCTCTCCACTTTTTAATTTAGCTTTGTGTACTTGCCCTAGAGAAGCAGCCGAAATTGGCTCTTTATCAATTTCTAAAAAAATGTCATCTATTTTGGCTCTTAAATCTTCTTCAATTAATTCCATTGCTTTATCCCCATCAAAACCAGGCAGCTGATCTTGTAATTCAGATAATTCTTCTAAAAGAATCCCAGGAATTATATCTGGTCTTGTAGATAATGCTTGACCTGCTTTTACAAATGCAGGTCCAAGTTCTACTAACAAATTTGTTAATTCACGTGCTCTAAATCTGGATTGTTGTTCATTTTTCAATCTTCCAGTTAATTTATCCCACCCAACAGAAAATATGTAAGCAAAAATAGGTATAAGCGTTTGCCAAAGTCTCTTTAAAAGTCTTTTAGGATTTTTTTTGTAAATTTTTGAAATTGTATCTGGATCATAATTTAAGAGGCCAGATACCTCGATAAAATCAGTAAAATCTTCTTTCATAACTTTATATATTCAAGACCTTTATTTTTTTTAAAAAGAAGTTAATTTTTCTATATGGAAGGTTTATCATGTTAATACAACTGAAAATAGAAAATATTGCCTTAATAGAAATTATAGAAATTAATTTTGAAAAAGGTTTGAATATCATAACTGGGGATTCAGGTTCAGGAAAATCACTTATTTTGGATTCCCTAAATGCTCTATTTGGTGGAACCAATATACCTTTAAAACATTTAATACGTCCAGGAAAAGATTTTTGCGTTATTGAAGCAACATTTTCTTCTTCTTCTGAAATTAATAACTGGTTGATTAGTAATGGCTTTGAAATAAATTCTTCAAAAATTAAAATTAAAAGAAAATCTTATAAAAAAAATAATAAAATTTTATCTAAATATAGCCTTAATAATTTCTCAATTAATAAACAACAATTAGAAAGACTTGGACAATTTTTAATAGATTTCGCAGCTCAGTCTGATACTTTTATCTTTGATTCTTTAGATAAGAGAAGATTAATTATTGATGACTTATGTTCTAAAGAATTAATAGAAACTAACAAACAGATTAAAAAAATATGGGGACAAAGTGGAGTTTTAAAAGGATTACTGAATGAAAAAATAGAATCTTCTAGAAATCAAGAAGAAAATAACTTGGTAATTAAACAAATGTTGAAGAGTTTAGAAGAAGCCGATTTAAATTCTAGTGAAGAAATTTTAGAGTTGGAGTTATTAGAAAATAAACTTGTAAATAATCTTGAAATTAATAATTCAATAAAATCATCATTAGAAAAATTACATAATCATAGTCATGATGAACCCTCAGTAACTTTTTTGATAAATCAATCAATAAAACTTCTAAATAAAAAAGCAGATTTCGATTTAAACATTCAAAAATTTAGAGAGAAGTTAATAAACATCCATTCTGACATTGAAGATTTAATTTTTGCTTTAAGCTCATATTTGCAAGATATAGAAAACTACGATACTGATCTTCCAGAAATACAAAAAAGATTATTTTTTTTAAAAAACTTGGAGAGAACTTTTTCATTGGATCTACCTCATTTAATTGAAAAGCGCGATCAATTAAAGATATATTTGCAGCAAAATGATCGAGGTAATGAGATTTGCAAGCTAAAAGCTCAAATTAAAAATCTAATGAATAACTTAAATACTTTATTTATTATCCAATCTAACGAAAGAAAAAAAATTGCCAGAAAGTTACAAAATTCAGTAATGTCTATTTTAAGTAATTTAGGTTTAGAAAATGCAAATTTTTTAATTCAATTTTCCCAAGGCCAGCCCTCGGGCGATGGAATTGACAATATAAATTTTTTGTTTTCGGCTAATCCTGATCAGAAGCTTGCTCCATTATCAAATGTCATTTCTGGTGGGGAAATGTCAAGATTTTTATTGGCTATTAAATCTAGTATTTCTAAAAAACCCAATACTTTCTTTTTAGATGAAATTGATAGTGGTTTAAGTGGTAAATCTCTATTTTCTTTGGTTGAGCTTATAAAAGAAATATCTAAAAATCAACAAGTTTTATGTATTACACATCAGCCATTCCTAGCGGCTAATGGATCAGCTCATTTTAAAGTAAATAAGGACGTAATTAATGGAATAACTTATACTTCAATTGCAAAACTAACTACAAAAAATCAAAGAAAAAATGAACTTATAGAACTTATAGGTGGAGGTTCATTCGAAGTAAACGAATATGCTTCTAGACTTCTAGATTGCTCAGCTGCGTAAAATAGAAAAAATTTTACTATAATAACTTTTTTAAATCATAATATAGATTTAAACATGGTTAATAAAGTTGATAGTAGTTTTGGAGAAGATAACTCAATTAATATTAGGGGAGCTCGTCAGCATAATTTAAAAAATATTGATCTTTCTCTACCTAGGAATAAATTTATAGTTTTTACAGGGGTGAGTGGAAGTGGTAAGAGTTCTCTTGCTTTTGATACTATTTTTGCTGAAGGTCAAAGAAGATATGTTGAGAGTCTTTCTGCATACGCAAGGCAATTTTTGGGTCAAGTAGATAAACCAGATGTTGACAATATTGAAGGTTTATCACCTGCTATATCAATTGATCAAAAATCTACAAGTCATAATCCTCGGTCAACAGTTGGAACAGTAACAGAAATACAAGATTATTTAAGATTATTGTTTGGTCGTGCTGGTGAGCCGCATTGTCACCACTGCGGGATTCCAATTGCCCCTCAAACAATTGATGAAATGGTGGATCAAATTCTTCTTTTACCCGAAGGAACAAGATACCAATTGTTGGCTCCTGTTGTAAGAGGTAAGAAAGGAACACATACAAAATTAATAAGCGGACTAGCTGCTGAAGGATTTGCTAGGGTAAGAATTAATGGAGAGGTAAGAGAACTTGCTGATAGTATTGAATTAGATAAAAATCAAATTCATAATATTGAGGTAGTAGTTGATAGATTAATTGCAAGAGAAGGAATACAAGAAAGATTAAATGATTCACTACAAACTTGTCTCAAAAGAGGTGATGGCTTAGCAATAGTAGAAGTTGTTCCAAAAAAAGGAGAAAATTTACCTTCTAACTTGGAGAGAGAAAAACTTTACTCAGAAAATTATGCATGTCCTGTACATGGCTCTATTGTCGAAGAACTTTCTCCTAGATTATTTTCTTTTAATAGCCCATATGGTGCCTGTCCAGATTGTCATGGGATTGGTTATTTAAAAAAATTTACTGCAGATAGAGTTATACCTGACAAAACATTGCCTGTTTATGCTGCTATAGCCCCTTGGAGTGAGAAAGATAATACTTATTATTTCTCTTTACTTTATTCTGTAGGCCAAGCTTATGGTTTTGAATTAAAAACTCCTTGGAACGATTTAAGTGATTTGCAAAAACAAGTTCTACTTATGGGATCGGATAAACCAATATTAATTCAAGCTGATAGTCGTTTTAAAACTTCTAGTGGTTTTGAAAGACCTTTTGAGGGGATTTTACCAATATTAGAAAGGCAACTGAATGAAGCCAATGGAGAATCAGTTAAACAAAAATTAGAAAAATATCTAGAATTAGTTCCCTGTAAGACATGTTCTGGGAAAAGATTAAGACCTGAGGCTTTGGCAGTTAAACTTGGTCCATACAACATTACTGACTTAACTTCTATAAGCGTTTCTGAAACCCTTAATCATGTTGAGCGCATCATGGGTTTAGGTAAGACAAAGAGAGAAAATATATCTTTATCAGAAAAACAAAAGCAGATAGGTGAATTGGTTTTAAAAGAGATTCGTTTACGTTTAAAGTTTTTAATTAATGTAGGTTTAGATTATTTGACTTTAGATAGACCAGCGATGACTTTGTCTGGTGGTGAGGCACAACGTATTAGATTGGCTACACAAATAGGTGCAGGTCTTACTGGCGTTTTATATGTTTTAGATGAACCAAGTATTGGTTTGCATCAGAGAGACAATGACAGATTATTAGAAACTTTAAAAAGCCTAAGAGACTTGGGAAACACTTTGGTTGTCGTTGAACATGATGAAGATACTATGAAATCCGCAGATTATTTAGTAGATATTGGTCCAGGGGCAGGTGTTTATGGTGGGGAAATTATTGCTAAAGGATCTTATCAAGATGTCTTAAATTCAGAAAAGTCATTAACTGGAGCTTATCTCAGTGGTAGAAAATCGATTCCTACTCCAAAAGAACGTAGATCATCTGTAAAAAAAAGTTTAATTTTAAATAATTGCTCTAAAAATAATTTAAAAAATATTTCTGTTGAATTTCCTTTAGGAAGATTAGTTTCTGTAACTGGTGTGAGTGGGAGCGGGAAGAGCACTTTGATAAATGAATTACTTCATCCTGCATTATGTCATTCTCTAGGATTAAAAGTCCCTTTTCCTCAAGGTGTAAAAGAGTTAAAGGGTATAAAGGCAATTGATAAAGTTATCGTTATTGATCAATCTCCAATAGGAAGAACTCCAAGATCAAATCCTGCTACATATACTGGTGCTTTTGATCCTATAAGGCAGATATTTACTGCCACAGTAGAAGCAAAAGCAAGAGGTTATCAGGCTGGTCAATTTAGCTTTAATGTAAAAGGAGGAAGATGCGAAGCTTGTAAAGGTCAGGGAGTCAATGTAATTGAAATGAATTTTTTACCTGATGTGTATGTTCAATGTGAAGTATGTAAAGGTGCTCGTTTTAATAGGGAAACTCTTCAAGTTAAATATAAAGGTTTCAATATTTCTGATGTTCTAGAAATGACTGTTGAACAGGCGGCAGAAACTTTCTCTGCCATACCACAAGCTGCTGATAGATTATCTACATTAGTAGATGTTGGTTTAGGATATGTCAAATTAGGACAACCAGCTCCTACATTATCTGGTGGGGAGGCTCAGAGAGTTAAGTTAGCTACAGAATTATCAAAAAGGGCTACTGGGAAAACTTTATATTTGATTGATGAACCAACTACGGGTTTAAGTTTTTATGATGTTCATAAATTAATGGATGTAATACAACGTTTAGTAGATAAAGGTAATTCAGTAATTGTTATTGAACATAATTTAGATGTCATTAGATGTTCCGATTGGATCATCGATTTAGGACCTGATGGAGGGGATAAAGGGGGAGAAATTATTGCAGAAGGTATTCCTGAAGATGTAGCTAAAAATCCCACAAGTCATACAGCAAGATATCTTAAAAAGGTTTTAAAATAAGAAATTTCTAGTTGTATTTCTTTGTATTTTTAATTATTTTAGCAAAATGAAAGTCTATTCAAGAATGGTATAAAACACCTCTATAACTATCTTTTTTTAAAACTTTTGTATAAAAATTTTTAAAATCATAATGCTTTCTTAATATTTCATTCGAAAATTCAGTTTATTTGTATTAAAGGCCGTTGATCGGAGGATCTACTATATGAGATTGAAATTTTTACATTTACATTTACATGGTCTTATACGTTCTAAAAATCTTGAGTTAGGCAGGGATGCAGATACAGGAGGGCAAACTCAATACGTTTTAGAATTAATTAAAAGTTTGGCTAATACTTCAGAAGTTGACCAAGTGGATTTAGTTACTCGTTTAATAAACGATCCTAAAGTAGATCATGAATATTCTCAAGAAGAAGAATTTGTAGATCCTGGAGTTAGAATATTAAGATTCAAATTTGGACCTAATAAATATTTAAGAAAGGAATTGCTTTGGCCTTATTTAGATCATTTAACTCAAATACTAATTTCTTACTATAAAAAAAACAAAAAGCCTAATTTCATCCATGCACATTATGCAGATGCTGGATATGTAGGAGTTAAACTAAGTAAATCCCTAAACGTTCCACTTATTTTTACTGGTCATTCTTTAGGAAGAGAGAAAAAAAGGAAATTGCTTGATACTGGTTTAAAAACTAATCAAATAGAGAAGCTTTATTCTATAAGTAAAAGAATTGATGCAGAAGAAAAAGCATTAAAGTCTGCAGACATTGTTGTTACAAGTACTAAACAAGAATCAGTTTATCAATATTCTCAATATTCCTCTTTTACACCTCATAAAGCTAAAGTTATTCCTCCTGGTGTTGATCATAATAAATTTCATCATATTCACTCCACAACAGAGACAGCAGAAATTGACAATATGATGAATCCTTTTCTCAAGGATTCGACTAAACCTCCATTACTGACTATTTCTAGAGCTGTACGAAGAAAAAATATTCCCTCTTTGATTGAGGCATATGGAAGATCTGAAAAATTAAAAAGAAAAACTAATTTGATTTTAATTCTGGGTTGTAGAGAAAGTACTTCAAAACTTGATCCTCAACAAAAAGATGTATTTCATAATATTTTTGAAATGATTGATAAATATAATTTGTACGGCAGGGTAGCTTATCCAAAAAAGCATCTTCCAACACAGATTCCTGCTTTATATAGGTGGGCTGCTAGCAGAGGAGGTGTATTTGTAAATCCAGCTTTGACTGAGCCTTTTGGTTTAACCCTCCTTGAAGCTTCTTCATGTGGATTGCCAATAATATCAACAAATGATGGAGGACCAAAAGAAATTCGCTCAAAATGTGAAAATGGACTTCTCGTAGATGTTACTGATATTAATGAGTTGAAAGTTATTCTTGAAAAAGGAATATCTAATACTAATCAATGGAAAATTTGGAGTAGAAACGGAATTGAGGGAGTTAATAGGCACTTTAGCTGGAACACTCATGTACGAAATTATTTATCAATCCTTGCAGAAAGTTTTTCAAAGTCAAATAGTTATTCTTCATCTGATATTAAACAGAGTTGTTTGAAAGGAAGCTCTTCACTTATAAAACCCCATTGATCAAAGACTTTAGGATCAGGATGAAGAATTAGTTGATTTTTATGAGTTTTCTTAAGTTTGAAGCCCTTCTTAGAAAGTTTCTTCATTAGGTTTGCAGTCTCTTCGAATCTTGATGCCATTGCATCAAGACTTGAGCAATCACTTGTTAATCCATTATCTTTCCATGTAAAAAAATTCATAACAAATTTTTTAAAGATTGATTTTTAAAACTATACCTAAAATTATAAGTAAAATGTTGATTTTCCAAAAATTTTCTACTATTTTGTGTTCCTTAACTCCTTTAAGTTCAAAATGGTGGTGTAATGGCGCCATTAAAAATATACGTTTACCTCTATGAAATAATTTTTTTGTAATTTTAAAAAAACTTACTTGAATTATTACTGAAAGTGATTCAATAATAAATATTCCTGAGAAAATTGATAAGGTAAAAACGCTATCGGTTAATAACGCAATAGAAGCTAGAATTGCACCAATACTTAGAGATCCTGTGTCTCCCATAAATATTTTG
>QCNI01000020.1 GCA_003213255.1 Prochlorococcus sp. AG-424-P16 | reverse complement strand
AGATATTTGGTGTAATCAAAATCTGTGAAGTCTTCTTCAAAATCAACTCTCGCTTCTATTTCGCAAAGTTGATTTAAAAGGTCATTTTTAATATCATCAATTTTTTTCTTTATTTCTCCTTGAACCCCGCTAAAAGCTAACTCTGCTGATCTGGTATTGCTTGCATTAATTAATTGATTAATCGACTCGGCTTGAGTAAGGTCTATTTTTCCATTAAGAAAAGCTCTTTGACTAAATTCTCCTGGGTTTGCAAGTCTAACTCTAGAATTACTAGATAATAATATCTTTAAAACTTTATTTACTATGATAATTCCGCCATGGCAATGCAGTTCAACTACATCCTCTCCTGTGAAGCTATTTGGTGATTTCATCACTAAAATTAAAACCTCATCTATAAATTTATTTTGTTTATTTTCCTGAATAAAACCACGAAAAACTCTATGTGATTCCCATGCATATTTAGATTTAGTTTGAACAATCTTTTTGCAAGAATTTATTGCGTCTTTCCCTGATACTCTTATTATCGCAACTCCTCCTTTCCCTATACTTATAGCTGAAGCAATTGCGGCTATCGTATCTTCTGTAGTAGCTATCGAATCCATCTCTCGCTTTGTTATGGATAATTAAGTAAGATTATAAAGAATTTAATTTTGAAATTTTCTTTCTGAATGAGATTTAAAAAAGATATTACCTATAAGAAAATTCTATCATTATTTAGGAATCAGAATGGAAGTCCTTTCTTTAATGCTAAAGGTTTAGCTATAGGGGTATTTAGTGGCTGCTTTCCTTTTTTTGGGTTTCAGACTTTAATGGGGTTATTTTTTGCGAAAATAGCTAAAGGCAATATTGTTCTAGCTGCAATTGGTACCTGGATCAGTAATCCTTTTACTTATATTCCACTTTATTATTTTAACTATAAAGTTGGTTCGATTTTTTTAAATAATTCTTCTAATAAAATTCTTGAAAAAAGTTTAGTTATTGATGACTTATGGAAACAAGGTAGAATTTTTTCCCTAAAATTACTCTTAGGTTCATCTTGTGTAGGGATTTTATTAGCTTTGATTTGCGGCAGTATTGTTTTCTTTATCTACAAGATAAAAAGTAAAAGATAGATTGCTCTGATCTTAAAATTAACTTTGTCCAACTCTGGCAATATCTAAAACATCTGCCATTGATTTAATTTGTTCAATTGTTTTGTGAAGTTGATTATAACTTTCAAGACCTACACAAAGATTTATAATAGCTGGTTTACCAGAAGCAGTTTTAACATTGGCATCGCTAACGTTTATACCTTTATCAGATAACCGCATAAGAATATCTTTAAGAACTCCAACTCGATCAATTACTTCTATTCGTAGCTGAATTGGAAACTTATTATCGCCAGTTTTATTATCTTGATTCCAATCGACAGGTAATCTTCTCTCTATTGGAATTGGTATTACATTTTCACAATCTTCCCTATGTATAGTTATCCCATGGTTGCCGAGCGACACAGTTCCGATAATATCCTCGCCTGGGAGAGGGGCACAGCATTTACCTATTCTGTAGTCAAGACCTTCTATTCCTGAAATTGGCGATTTAGCTGCTGTATTAGATTGATTAGTGGATAAATTACTATTTCTTTTAAGTGATTTTGCTATTTTAGAGTCAGAATCATTTTTTACATCTTCTGTCTGTAATTTTATTTCTTCTCTTAGTCTGTTTAATACTTGATGCAAAGTTAAACCACCAAAACCAAGAGATGCAAGAAGGTCTTCAGTAGTTTTTAAATTGCATCGATTTGCAACTTTTTTCATGGCTTCACTAGAAAGTAATGCTTCAAAACCGTTTCGGCCAACTTCTTTTTCAAGTAAATCTCTACCTCTTTTAATCGTTTCATCACGATGGCTTTTCTTATACCATTGGCGAATTCTATTTTTAGCAGTTGGCGTAACTACAAAGTTTAGCCAATCCAAGCTTGGAGTAGCATTATTACTTGTCAAAATTTCTATGAAGTCACCATTTTGAAGTGCTGTAGATAATGGAGAAAGCTTTTCATTAATTCTTATTCCATTACAGTGATTTCCAACTTCAGAATGAATTCTGTAGGCGAAATCTATCGCGGTAGACCCTTTCCTTAAACCAACAACATCTCCTTTTGGAGTGATCACAAATACTTCTTCATCAAATAAATCTTCTTTAATTGAAGCCAAATAATCATTATGATCCTTTTCATTACCTTCTTGTTGCCATTCTACTAATTGTCTTAGCCAATTAAATCTCTCGGCATTACTTTTAGCAGGAGAACCACCCTCTTTGTATTGCCAATGAGCGGCAATACCATATTCAGCAATTTGATGCATCGAAGTAGTTCTAATTTGAACTTCAATAGGTCGGTGTCTTCCAATCACTGAAGTGTGCAAGGACTGATATCCATTGGGTTTTGGTAATCCTATATAGTCTTTAAATCTACCTGGAATTGGTTTGAAAGTATCATGAACAACTGCTAAAGCTCTATAACAACTATCTGAATTGTCCACGATAATTCTTAGGGCAGCAACATCATAAATCTCGTGAAAATGCTTTTGTTGTCTTTCCATTTTGCTCCAGATGCCATAAAGATGTTTTGGCCTTCCTGTTATTTCAAAATTTTTCAAACCTGCTGAAACCAAGTTTTCCTTCATAAGATTCAAAGTTACTTTTAATCTTTTTTCTCTATCACTTCTTTTAACAGCTATTTGATCTTTAAGATCTAGATATTTTTTAGGCTCTAGGAATTTAAAAGCTAAATCTTCTAATTCCCATTTAAATCTGTTTATTCCTAGTCGATTAGCTAATGGTGCATAAATCTCTCTTGTTTCTCTTGCTATTCTTAGTTTTTTCTCATCATTTAGCCATTCAATTGTTCTCATGTTATGAAGTCGATCTGCAAGTTTTACTAAGACAACTCTGATATCACTGGCCATAGCCAAAAACATTTTCCTAAGATTTTCAGCTTGTGCTTCAGTTCTGTTGTTAAAGTGAATGCCGCCTAATTTTGTTACACCCTCTACAAGTATTTTTACTTCTAATCCAAAATTTGTTTCTATTTCGGATAAATCAATGCCAGTATCTTCAACTACATCATGTAAAAGGCCTGCAGCAATAACAGATGAACTAGCACCAATCTCTTTGAGGAGATTTGCAACAGCAACCGGGTGGATAATGTATGGCTCGCCGCTCGCGCGGAATTGTCCATCATGAGCTTTATAAGCAAGTTTAAAAGCTCTTACTAAAAGGTTTTGATTCTCATCATTTTCATTATTTGATTTTTCAAAATTATGAATATTTTTAAGAAGCCAATCGGGAATATTTATTTGATAATTTAAAGATTCACTTTCATATTTTTTATTTTCAGGCAAAATAGTTTTGGAAACTTTAATTTCGTTTTTTTCTTTTGAATTTGCAGCTGCCTCGGACATTTTATATTGCTTTAGATGTATTTTATTTAGGTCTAGAAAAATTTGCTATAAATCATGGAAAAAAATAAAGAAAAAATTATTGTAGTTAAAAATCTTACTGTTAAATATGGTCTAAAACAGCAACCTATTATCAAAAATTTTAATTTGGAAATAGATAGTGGAGATCATTTGGCCATAATAGGACCTTCTGGATGTGGAAAGACCACTTTTGCAAAAACATTAGTAAATATATTGCCTGAAAAGGCCACTTCTAAAGGGTATCTATTGATTTCTAGTACAGATCCTAGGAAAATAAATAATAAAGATGCACAATTATTTAGAAGAAAGAATTTTGGATTTATTTATCAAGACTCTATAAAAAAACTTAATCCGCTGATGAGAGTTGAGGATCATTTATATGAATTATTTAAAACACATGATCAAACTAAGTCATCTTTAGCTATTAAAAAATTAGTAAGAGAAGTTTTTCAAAAAGTAGGAATTGAAGAAAGTAGACTTGATTCTTTCCCACATCAATTTAGCGGTGGAATGAGACAGAGAGTTTCTATAGCAATGGCACTTGCTTTGAAACCTAAAATATTAATAGCTGATGAACCTACAACAAGCTTAGATACCAAAACAAGTTTTGAAATTATGCAAGAAATAATTCATCTATGTAATGAATTTGATACAACTTTAATTTTAATTAGTCATGATATTAATCTTGCAGCAAAGTGGTGTAAAAAAGTTGCAATAATTGAAAAGGGATCGATTGTTGAAAAAGGTAATATATTAGATATTTTTCAATCACCAAAATCAGATATCGGGAAAAAGTTAGTTAATGCTTCAAAAATAGTATTAAAACCAAATACTAAAAATAATGCTCGAGATCAGCTCGTTCTAGAGGTAAATAACCTAAGACATTGGTATAAATTAAATTCTTCAATTTTTATTAATAAATGGAACAAGGCTTTAAATGAAGTTAGTTTCAAGTTATATGAGAATGAGACTCTTGGAATTGTTGGTTCTTCAGGGAGCGGTAAAAGTACATTATGTAGGGCTTTAATTGGACTCTTTAAAGTAAGAGGTGGTGAAATAAAAATTTATGATAAAAATCAAGCATTGAAAAAAGATAAATCTTTTAAAAAGAACAATAATGTGCAAATAATTTTTCAAGATCCTTTTTCAAGTTTGAATCCGAAAATGACAATTAAAAATATTTTGGAGGATATATTTTTTATTCAAAAAATTTCAGATAAAAGAAAAATCGAAAAAGAAATAAAATTAATGTTAAGAAATTTAAATCTTCCCTTAAATAATGATTTTTTTAATTCTTATCCTAGCCAATTATCTGGTGGTCAATTGCAAAGAATTTCATTAGCAAGAGCGCTATTGTTGAAACCAAAAATTTTGATTTGTGATGAGAGCGTTAATATGTTGGATGCTTCAGTAAAAATAGAGATTCTTGAATTACTAAGAGTCTTGCAAGAAAAAATGAATTTAACGATTATCTTTATTACTCATGATTTAGGCATTGCTAAAAGATTTTGTGATAGGTTACTAGTTATGAATCAAGGAAAGATAGTTGATGAAGGAGAAAGTTCTACGATATTCACTAAAACTCAAAACACATATACAAAATCGCTACTAAATTCCTCTTTAAATCTTATTTAACTTTGAGAACACTTAGTAATTTTTGAAAATCTAACGGTAATTCTGATTCAAATATCATTTCTTTACCATTTATTGGATGTATAAGTCCAAGCTTAATGGCGTGTAAAGCTTGGCCATCTAATTTACATGGAAGTTTTTTACATCTTCCATATAACGGATCACCCACAATTGGATGATTAATATGAGCGCAATGTACTCTTATTTGATGCGTTCGCCCCGTATCTAGTTTGAAACTCATTAATGAGTAATTGCCAAATCTTTCTTCTAATTTCCAATAGGTACATGCATACCTCCCTGAAGTTTCTTCAACTACTTTATATTTCAATCTATTTAATTTATCTCTGCCAATGTTTCCCACTATTTGGCCTTCTTCAGAGTTCGGTGCTCCATGGATTACTGCAATATATTCGCGTGATGCTATTTTTTCTTTAATTTGTTTCTGGAGATTTACTAATGCCTCTTGGCTTTTTGCAACCACCATACATCCGGAGGTATCTTTATCTAATCTGTGAACAATCCCAGGTCTTAGTTTCCCATTAATTCCAGGTAGATCTTTACAGTGAAAAAGTAATCCATTCACTAAAGTTCCAGATTTGTGTCCAGGGGCTGGATGAACAATTAGTCCTGATTGTTTATTAATTACTATGATGTGCTCGTCTTCAAAAAGGATATTTAAATCCATTTTTTCAGGTTTCAAATAAATAAGAGGTTCTGGAGGAGGCATCCATATTTGAATATTGTCGCCATTTTTTAATGGGGTCTTTGCTTTCGCGATCTTATAGTTTACAAGTACTAAACCTGAATTTATAAAATGTTGAATTCTTGCTCTACTTTGTTCTGGCCTTTTACTTACCAACCATCTATCTAGCCTCATAGGAAGAGGTAGCTCATAAATAATTTCTATAAGCTCACCTTCTCCCATGCCGAAAGAATTTTGATTATTTAATTCCATAGTGGGACTTCTAAAGCAATTTTACCCAGCATTTGATTTCTATAATCTTCCAATAATTTATGCGACATTCTCCTTTTATCGCCTGAGGTATGTTTTGAAGCTGCTTCGTCGATCCAAGCAGAAGGACTATTAAAGCCTTTGGTAATATCAACTCCATATCTATTAGATATTTGTTTAACTGAGATATTCGCATTCTTATCTTTGTTGAGAGTGGATATAATTTTGATAAATCCAATTGCGACACTCTCTATTTCATAAGCAGCTTCACCAATATCGTCACATAGTGCAAGATTGAGTGCTGATTTTTGATCTTCTAAATTTGGAGGTATAACACCAGGAGCATCTAGCAGATCTATACCACTTTCTAATTTTATCCATCTTAAATTACGAGTCACGCCTGCTTTCCTAGCGCTATCAACAACTCTTTTTTTTGCAATTCTATTAATTAATGCTGACTTTCCTACGTTTGGAAAACCAAGTGTAAGGGCTCTAATTGGCCTAATTCGCATTCCTCTAGAAAGTCTTCTATCATCGATAGAAGTCCTAGAATCTTTGGCTGACCTACAAATTTCTTTAATCCCTATTCCTCTTTTAGCATCACACCAAAGAGGATATTGATCTTTAGCATTAAACCATTTATTCCAACTATTGATTGTATTAGGGGAGATCATGTCTGATCTGTTAATGACAAGAATATGTTTTTTATTATTTATCCATTTATTTAAGTGAGGATGCCCTGTTGATAAAGGAATTCGCGCATCTCTAACTTCTATAACTAAATCTACTTTATTGATAACTTCAGATAATTTCTTTTCTGCTTTTGCGATATGGCCTGGGTACCATTGGATTTTGGGTATGTCCACTTCAATAAATCAAATAAAATTTTGTATTCCTTTTAGTTTTTATAAGTTTCAAAAGTATTTACTTCTAAAGTTTAGTATAAATTTAATGACTAAAAAATTTTTATAATCGTTAATTCTTAAAATTTATTAAGGCATAGGTAACAGTAACTACTTTTTAACCCAATAAGCCCAAATTAACGTTAGGGTCTTGAGATTATAAATATAGCTTGTTTAATGTCAAAATTATCTCTTTCCAGTCTTGATAAGACACATTTAGAAGGAAAAAAAGTTCTTGTAAGAGTAGATTTTAATGTTCCATTAAATGAAGATGGTCAAATAACCGATGATACCCGTATTCGTGCAGCGATCCCAACTGTTGAATATCTTATTAATCATTCTGCAAAAGTTATTTTAGCTGCTCATTTTGGTAGACCAAAAGGTAAGGTAAATGAAAAAATGAGATTAACTCCGGTAGCAGCAAGATTAAGTGAATTGTTGGGGCAAAATGTTGCTCTCACTAAAAGTTGTATTGGTGATGAAGCAGTTGCACAATCAAATAACTTATCTAATAGAGATGTTCTTTTACTTGAAAATGTTCGTTTTTTTGGTGAAGAGGAAAAAAACGAACTGGAGTTTGCTAAAAAATTAGCTTCACATGCCGATATGTATGTAAATGATGCTTTCGGTGCTGCTCATAGAGCGCATGCTTCAACTCAGGGTGTTACAAATTATTTAAGTCCCTCAGTAGCTGGATTCCTTTTAGAAAAAGAATTGAAATACCTACAAGGCGCTGTAGATTCCCCAAAGCGTCCATTGGCAGCCATAGTTGGAGGATCAAAGGTTAGTAGCAAAATAGGAGTACTTGATTCTTTACTAGATAAGTGTGACAAAATCATGATTGGTGGAGGTATGATTTTCACTTTTTATAAAGCTAGAGGTTTAGATGTCGGAAAGAGCCTTGTAGAAGAAGATAAACTCGAGCTTGCTAAGGATTTAGAAGCAAAAGCAAAAGCAAAAGGAGTAGAATTATTATTACCTACTGATGTTGTTTTGGCTGATGAATTTTCTCCTGACGCCAATAGTAAAATTTCTCAAATTGATGCAATTAGTGGAAATTGGATGGGTCTAGATATTGGTCCAGATTCCATTAAAGTTTTCCAGAATGCTCTTGCAGAATGTAAGACAATTATTTGGAATGGTCCAATGGGAGTTTTTGAATTTGATAAATTTGCAGACGGTACAAATGCAATTGCTACCACTCTTGCGGACTTAAGTGCTTTTTCTGAAGTTTGTACAATAATTGGTGGAGGAGATTCAGTGGCAGCAGTTGAAAAAGCAGGATTAGCTGAGAAAATGTCACATATATCTACTGGAGGTGGGGCTAGTTTGGAACTTTTAGAGGGTAAAACTTTACCAGGTGTGGCTGCGTTAAATGACGCTTAGGCTATATCTTATCTACAATATCAATACTCTTCGTGAAAGTAATCATCCCATCAGGATGAGCTATGATTCCTGACCAAATTTGTATCCCTGGTTTTGAAGGAGCTCTTGTTATTTTAAAAATCCCTCCAGATGCCAGTGGCTCCAATAATATTTCTTGTTCAAACAATGAATTAACTTGATGAGGTTTTATAGCTCCAGCAATAATCACTTCTTCAAGAGGCTTATTTAGAATTATATCGATATCGTATTTTGAACCAGTAAGAACTCTATCAGGAATTTTAAAACTAATATCTATTTTTTTATTATCATTTCTTATTGTGGTGAATAAATTTTTGATAATCCCTTCATCTATTTTTCCATTTACGATAGAAAATAAATAATCAAATTTGGATTCGAGTATATACATTTCTCCATTAACTATTTTTTCCCCAGAAACTTTTATTCGCAAAATATCTTCATCTGGGATATTGGATTTTAATCTCTTGATCATCCATTTGCTGTTAGGGAAATCATTAATAATCTTTGAAAATTGTTTTGGTATATTTTGGCTGTCTTCATTTCTAAAATTTTTTCTAATGAAATCTAAATCTTTTGCATTTAAGGAGTTTTCTAGATTTCTTATAAAATCAACTTTCAAAGTTTGCGTTATTGCTGAATAGGGAATAATAAGATAAACAAATAAGTAGAGAAGAAATCCTATATTTTTGTATAAGTTTAAATTAAACATATTAATCATTGGTTATTTTATTCTACTATTTTAGGTTTGTATGTCTAAAAAAAATAATTTATTAGTTGCAGCCAGTGGTACAGGAGGGCATATTTTCCCAGCCTTAGCAGTTTCTAGAGAGGTGGAAGATGAATGGAATATTCATTGGTTGGGTGTTAGTAAAAGACTTGATGCGAATTTTATTCCCAAAAAATATAATTTGAGGACTTTAAATATAAAGACACCAAGAAAAAATATTTTTTTGTATTTTCAATATATAAAAATTTTAATGTCAACTTTTCAAATAATTAGGATCTTAAAAGAAAACAAAATTAACTTAGTTTTTGCGACTGGCGGTTATATATCAGCACCTACGATTGTTGCTTCAAAACTTCTCAGGATACCTATCATTATTCATGAATCAAATGTAATTCCTGGAATGGTCACGAAATATTTTGGTTTTTTATGTAACTATGTTCTCTTAGGATTTAAAGAAACAAATTCTTATTTAAAAAATTGTAAAACAATTTTCACTGGAACACCTTTAAGAGAGCAATTCTATAAATTTAATTTTTTGCCAGAATGGGTTCCAAAAGGAAACGGACCTCTTTTGATTGTTATGGGAGGTAGTCAAGGAGCAAAAGCTATAAATCAAATTCTTTATGAATCTCTAGAATTTTTAATAAAAAAACAGTTTCGGATAGTTCATATTGTTGGCGAATCTAATCAGCAACCTTTTCAGGTAAAAAACACAAAAAATTATATTCAAAAGAAATTTACTCATGAAATAGCAGCTTTAATTCAAAACTGTGATCTTGTAATATCAAGATCTGGTGCAGGAACAATCAATGAATTAATGGAGGCTGAAAAACCTTCAATTTTAATTCCATATCCAGATTCTAAAGATAATCATCAGGAGAAAAATGCCATGATTCTTGCTGAAAGTGGAGGCTCAGTTTTAATCAATCAGAATAAAATGTCTAAAGAAGTTTTTGAAGAAACTCTAGAAAGAATTTTTAAAATAAAATCAAAAAAGGGAAAAAATCATTATGAAATATTAGAACTCATGAAGAAAAACATGGAAAATAATAATAAAATTAAGTCTAAAAATGAGATTAAAAAGTATATTAATTATTTTTTAAAGGAATTCTGAATTTCTTTACATAAAAGAGTGTTATTTTTTCTATTCTGCAGACTTATTCTTGCCCACTTTTCGTCAAGGAATCTAAATGAAGTGCATTCTCTAAGCAATATTCCCTTATTTTCTAAGTATTTTATATTTGGCGATAAAGATGTTTCACTTTCTATTAAAAAAAAGTTGGTTGAAGAGTTATGAATTTTAAGTTTCTCTATTTTTAATAATTTTTCATATACTCTTTTTTTTTCAATATTTATCCAGCTGTGAATCTGTTTTGTCCACTGTTCATAGAATTTATTATTACTAAGTAGTTCAATTCCTGCTTTAATAGCAAATGAATTTAAAGGCCAAGGATCTCTATTTATTTCCCATTGTTTAAGTTTTTTTGATGAACCAATAACGTAACCTAATCTAAGACCAGGAATATTAAAGATTTTGGTCAAGCTTCTCAAGACTAATAAATTATCAAATCTTTTGGTTAATGGTATTAAAGATTCTTTGTCTCCATTAGGTGTTATCGATAAGAAAGCTTCATCGCAGATAACTAATTTATATTTTTTCAAAACTTTCTCTAATGAATTCTTTTCCCATAATTGGCCGGTAGGGTTATGTGGATTTGATATCCAAATAACATCACCTTTTGGATGAATCGGAAATGATTGAGGAAAAATATCATTCCAGTTTTTTGGTAATTCGTAATGTATAAAATTGCTATTCCAACAATTTAAAGATCTTTCATAATCGACAAATGATGGAGACGGAATACAACTTATTCCGAATTTGGATGCTTCATAACCTGCCCAGGTTATTAGTTCAGAAGCTCCATTTCCAGGCAATATATTGTCTGGATTTATCCCATGAAATTTGCCGATTATTTCTTTCAGATCACTCAAGTTTCTTTCTGGGTAATATCTAAAGCCAAGATTCTTAATTTCCGTATTTATTGAATCTATTAGTATTTGAGGGGGATCAAAGGGTACTAATGATGCACTCGCATCAATGATTTCGGAGGGTAATAAATTTAATTTTTTTGCAATTGCATACACATTGCCACCGTGCTTCAAGTTTGATCCTTGCATGGCTAACGGTGCGTAATCATGAGGTTCAGATTTGTTCATTATTCTTTCCCTAATTTTATTCAACCCATTTTAAATCTGATCCAATGGCATCTTTTATACTAGATAATTGATGGTTATTGAGTTGCTTTATAATTCCCTCAAGTATATCCGGGACTAATTGTGGACCCTTATATATCCATCCTGTGTAAAGTTGAATTAATGATGCTCCAGAACAAATTCTTTCCCAAGCAGACTCAGGACTATCTATTCCACCAACGCCAATTAAAATAATCTTTTTATCAATATTATGTATATGTTTTATTATTTGATTTGCTTTTTTTTGGAGAGGCCTTCCACTTAATCCTCCATTCTCTTGTGAGAGTAATAATCCAGTTTGTCTGATCTTTCTATTTTCAAGACCTAATCTATCAATGCTGGTGTTTGTAGCAATTATTCCATCGATGTTTTCCTCGATTATTAATTGGCAAATATCTTCAATATCTTTAAAGCATAAATCTGGCGCAATTTTTACAAATAATGGTGGACAATTAGGCAAGTTTTTAATTTCTCCAAGTAGTTCTTTTAGAAGAATTGGATCTTGTAACTTTCTTAGTCCTTGAGTATTTGGAGAACTAATGTTTATTGCTGCGTAGTCACAATATGGAATTAATAATTTTAGAGAAGTTAAATAATCATCTTTTGCTTGAGATAAATCTGTAATTTTAGACTTGCCAAAATTTATCCCTAAACAAATATTCTTTCTATTTTTTTTGAACTCAATGCCCTGCTCAAGAAAATTTTTAACCAGATTTTCTGCACCATTATTATTGAAACCCATCCTATTTAATGCTGCTTCTTCTTCAGCTAATCTAAATAATCTTGGTTTTGGATTACCATTTTGAGCAAATTTAGTTACCGTTCCAAGTTCTGCAAATCCAAAACCAAAATCTTTCCATATATTCGCAGCATTCCCATTTTTGTCAAAACCCGCAGCTAAACCAATTGGATTACAAAAATTTATTCCACATATGTTTTGACTTAACCTTTTATCAATTACAGAAAATTCTTCATTTAGATTTTTTAGGATTGATGAAACTAAAGGCCAATTATATTTTCTTGAACTAAATGATAGAAGGCTTAGCGATAAATTAGTTAAATATTCTGCATCTATTCCAGAATCATTTTTTAGTATAGGGGTCATCAAGTTTTTATAAAGATTTTTAAATACTCCCTTCTGTTCATTCATAAAAAATTAGGATTCTTTTTTTTCTATTATCCAATATTTTTTATCTTTAGGAATTAATCTCCAATTACGCCATTCAAAAAGTAAATATTGTTTTATCTTTATGTGGTTTTCTTCGCCTAATAAATTACTTAGTTCTAGTGAATTTAAAAAGTACTTTTTGTTAGCAAATTTTTGAATTAATTCATTTCTTGAAAATAATTCCTGAATTTCTGAAGGTGCATTTTTTTCAAAAAATTCTACTGAAGATTCAGACTCTTTTAAGTTACTTTTTAAAGATATACCTTTACTATAGTTGGTCGCTATTTTATCTACCCTATCATTTTGTTTGTCACCGCTATGGCCTTTAACATATTCCATTACAAGACCATTAATTCTTAATTGATCAATTTTTTGCCATAAATCAAGATTTTGAACTGATTTTCCTGAGCTTGTTTTCCATCCATTTCTCTTCCAATTAATAATCCATTTTGTATACCCTTCTATTACATATTTACTATCAGTTCTTAATTTAAAGTTTTCTTTTAATTTAAAGGTTTTTAATTTCTCAAGTGTTTTTATAGCCGCAGTTAGTTCCATTCTATTGTTAGTAGTATTTTGCTCGGAACCACCTATTTCTAATTCACTTTTGTCATCAAAAATTATTAGACCACCCCAACCACCTGGACCTGGATTACCACTGCAGGCTCCATCTGTTGCAGCTTCAATTGCAATACTATCAATATTCATAATTTTTGAAGCCGATATAAAGTCTATCGGCTTGAAAAAATATTCTCTTACTTAAGTGTAACTTTACCGCCAGCTTCTTCAATCTCTTTCTTTAAAGATTCAGCATCTGCTTTAGCAATTCCCTCTTTTACTGTTTTTGGTGCAGATTCAACAAGTGCTTTTGCATCGCCAAGACCTAGACCAGTTGCATTTCTTACAACTTTAAGTACTTTGATTTTTGCTGCTGCATCAAAGCTTTCGAGAACTACATCAAATTCAGTTTTTTCTTCAGCAGCGCCACCATCTGCGTCACCGCCAGCTGCTCCAGGAGCTGCCATTACTACACCTGCAGAAGCTGCAGCAGATACACCAAAAGCCTCTTCAATTTGCTTTACAAGCTCAGATGCTTCTAAAAGCGATAAAGATTTTAATGATTCAAGAATTTCTTCAGTTTTTGCGGACATTTTCTTAAAAGTTAATTAGGTTTTCAATTTAGGATTCTGATTTTTCAGAATGTTGTTTAAGTGATCTAGCAAGTCCAGAAGGTACTTCATTAATAGAGATCGCAATTTTTGTTGCAACGCCTTTAAGAGCGCCAGCAATTTTTGCCATCAATACTTCTTTAGATGGAAGACTTGCAATTTCTTTTATTTCAGAATCGCTTAAAAGTCTGCCTTCAAATAAAGCTCCTTTGGTTTCGGATTTTTGGGTGTCTTTTTGAAAAGATTGGATAGCTTTTACAGCACCACCAACATCTTCTTTGATTAAGACAAAAGCATTTGTTCCGGTCAGTAAAGATTCAAGATCGTTCCAATTACTATCTCCATCAATAGCTTTACGCATTAATGAATTTTTAGTAACTTTGCAGATGCCATTAGTTGTTTGCAATCTAGATCGCAAATCTGACATTTCTTTGATAGTTAAACCTTTATAGTCAAGAACTACAGCCATTTCCGAGTCGTTTAATAGAGATTTAATCTCAGTAACGATTTGTTGCTTATTCTCTAGTGTTCGGCCCATTGATGTTTTTTGGATCGTAATTTAGGGAGAGCAGGAAATGCGGCAAAGTCCTTTTAAAGAGGCCGCTTTTATTAGATCCAAAAAGAAATAATCTAAGACGAGTCCTCGGTAGGAATTAAAAATTTAGAATAACTAAATCAACCTACTTTCTTTGGCCGTATTATTGCAATTAAAATTATACTACAAAGCGTTAACCTTCAGGTTGGTAATCTTGTACAGCATTTATATCTACTTGAACTGAAGGCCCCATTGTTGAAGTTACATAAAAAGTTTTCCAATACTTACCCTTAGCTCCACTTGGTTTATTTTTATCAATTGATTCTTGTAAGGTTTTTAAGTTGTCAAATAGAGCCTCTTTTGTGAAACTTGCTTTTCCAAAGCGGACATGAACGATTCCAGCTTTATCTGCTCTAAATTCGAGCTTACCAGCTTTGAATTCTTTTATTGCATTAGCAATGTCATTAGTTACTGTCCCAGCTTTAGGATTAGGCATTAAACCTCTAGGTCCTAAAACTCTTCCTAATTTTGCAACCTTTGGCATCATATCTGGAGTTGCAATAAGAAGATCAAACTCCATATTTCCTTTGTTGATGCTTTCCACAAGATCTTCTTCGCCAAATAAATCTGCACCAGCAGCCTTAGCCTTCGATACATTCTCACCGCTCGTAATTACTGCAATTTTTATGCTTTGGCCAGTACCATGTGGTAATGCAACAGTGGTCCTTAATTGTTGATCTGTATATTTTGGATCAATACCTAAACGTATATGTGCTTCAATAGTTTCATCAAATTTTGCATTAGCATTTTCCTTGATAATACTAAGAGCTTCAAGTGGTGCGTAAATGCGATCTTCTATCTTAGTTGAAAGAGCCGCCATTCGTTTGGATAGTTTTTTCATAATAATATTGGGTGCAAACGGTTATTAACTAACCTCCCCTAAATAGTGAGAAATTTTGTATCGAACTCAATCAGTGATGGAGACGCCCATATTACGAGCAGTACCCTCAATCACTTTCATTGCTGATTCAACACTCGAACAGTTTAAATCAGGAAGCTTAGTTTTGGCTATTTCTTCTAATTGAGCTTTACTTATATTCCCAACGGAGCCTTTTGCGGATTCACCTGATCCTTTCTCTATACCAGCTGCTTTTGTTATTAAGACGGAAGCAGGAGGTGTTTTTGTGATAAAAGTAAAGCTTCTATCTTCAAAAACAGAAATCTCGACTGGAATTACAAAACCTGCTTTATCTTGTGTTCTTGCGTTGTATTCTTTGCAAAATGCCATGATATTGACACCATGTTGTCCTAAAGCTGGCCCTACAGGAGGAGCAGGATTTGCTTTGCCTGCTTGTAGAGCAAGCTTGATAACTGCAACAATTTTTTTTGCCATTAGATTAGAAAATTTAAGCTGAAGTAGAAAATCATAATTTTACTCGATAAACAAGAACAATTAGAAATTAATTTTGTTTATTGATTTGGGAGAATTCTAATTCTACAGGAGTCTCGCGCCCAAATATTGAAAGTAATGCTTTTAATTTATTTCTTTCTCCTGAAACTTCTATAACTTCTCCCTGGAAATCCTTGAATGGACCACTAGTTACAATGATTCTATCTTTTTCTTCAATATCTAACTTGATTACAGCTTTTTTCTCTGATGCGCGCTTAAAGATCCTATTAACTTCTTGTCTTGATAATGGTCGAGGTTTGATATGACCTCGCGATCTTCCGCTGCCTCTACCGTCTTCAGCACCGACAAAGTTAATTACATTGGGAGTACTTTTAACAGCCATCATTGTGTCTTCATCCAAAATCATTCTTACGAGGACATAACCTGGGAAAACTTTTTCTTCAGTAGTTTGTCTGCTTCCATCTTTTTTTAATTTAATTCCTGGAGTTTGAGGAATTTCAATTTCAATGATTCTATTATTAACACCTAAAGTTACTGATCTCTGCTCAAGAGTCGCTTTTACTTTTTTTTCACAGCTTGATGCTACTTGAACTGCATACCATCTTGCGATGCTTGTATTTGCTTTTGAAGAAGCAAGGCTTGTAGTTAATTCATTACTCATTTTTCTTGAAGCTTAATTAAGATCTTTATTAATGGATATTCGGGAGATAATTCAACCAAAAATTTGCGAGGCTGCCCATCCATAGAATCTGCTAACAGAAGCAATGGCTGCAGCAGAAAACGACACCATAATTATAACTGCTACTGATTCGCTAAAAAGTTGTTGTTTGTTAGGCCACACTACAAGTTTAAGTTCATCGTAGGTAGATCTAAAAAAATTATTCTTTTTTTTTGGCTCTTCGACTTCAGGAGAATCCTTTTTAAGAGGTTCTTTATTAGTAGTAGGACTTGTCACAAATTTTTTTTGAAATTAAGCTTTACGCTTTTGTTTTTATTTTAGCTTATTGATTTACTCCTCAGCTAGGTTTGAAAACGATCTCATCTTTTTTAGCAGAGTTAAGTTCAATTATTATATTTTTTTTATTTTTGAAGTTTTCCTCTAAAAGTTTTGCAGCCAAGGGATTTTCTATTTGTCTTCTAAGTTCCCTGCTAAGTGGCCTAGCACCATATTCAGGTTCGTAAGAATCATTTGCAATTTTATTAATAACTTTCTTGTCTATAACAATATTTATTTTTTGTTCAAGTAGCAGGTTTTTTAAATCTTCTATTTGTAAAATTATTATTTTTTGAAGTTCATCAATAGATAATGGATTAAACTTTACTACTTCGTCAATTCTATTTAAAAATTCAGGTCTAAAAATTGAAGACAATGTATTATTAATGGAATCATCTAAGGTTTGTTGGTCTTTTTCTAACTTTCCACCACTTTTAGAAATCTTTTGTGAATATTCCAGTATGGATTTACCAGCTAGGTTGCTTGTCATAATGATTACGGTATTTTTGAAGTCTACTGTCCTTCCTTGAGAGTCCGTTAATCTTCCTTCATCTAAGACTTGTAAAAGGATATTAAAAACTTCTGAATGTGCTTTTTCTATTTCATCAAGAAGTATTACTGAATAGGGTTTACGTCTTACAGCTTCAGTTAATTGACCTCCCTCTTCATAACCGACATAACCTGGAGGAGCTCCCAAAAGCCTTGCAACGGCATTTTTCTCCATATATTCACTCATGTCTAATCTTAAAAGTGCGTCTTCTTCATCAAATAAAGCTGTTGCAAGAGATTTTGCTAATTCTGTTTTACCAACACCTGTAGGACCCATAAATAAAAAAGATCCGATAGGTCTTTTAGGACTTTTCATACCAACGCGAGCTCTTCTAATTGCAGCAGAAACAGCTTCTATAGCTTTTTCTTGTCCAATAACTTTTTCACTTAGTTCTGTTTCTAGATTGACTAATTTCTTACGCTCATTGGAAACTACTTTAGAAATTGGAATTCCTGTAATTTTTGAGACAACATCAGCAATATCATCAGGTTCAACTTGATATCTAAAAGGGAAATTTCTATTTTTCTTTATTTTATTAAAGTTCTCCTCAACTTTTTGTATTTCATTCTCTACTTCACTTAACTCTTCTTCAAGCTTTTCTAAATGATCTAAATCATTTTCAATTAGGCGATTTGATTTATTTTTAATTTGTTTGGTTAGCTTATCTTCTTCTTTCATTAAAATAGATAATTCCTCCATTTCTTCACGTAAATTGTTCCAATTTTCCAAAAGAACGTTCAATTTTGCCTCTGATTGTTGTCTATTATTCAATAGTTTTTCTTGAGCTTCGATATTTTCTCCTTGCAAATTATTCAATTTTTCATCAATAGTATTAAGTTTATTTTCTTGTTGGAGAATGATTTGAGGCATATTATTAGATTCTATTTTCAACTGCGCAGCTGCTTCATCAATTAAATCTATTGCACTATCAGGGAGACATTTATCGCTGATGTATCTATCGGCCAATTTTGCAGAATAGTTTACAGCCTCTTCAGAAATTTTTATGCCATGATGTGATTCATATTTCTTTTTGATCCCTTGTAGTATTTTTGCGCTTAATTCTACTGAAGGTTCATTAACAGCTATCTTTTGAAAGCAATTATTTAATGCCTGATCTTTTTCAATAGTTTCACGAAATTTCTCAGGTGTTGTTGTACCGATACATCTAAGTTCTCCTTCAGCTAGTAAAGGTTTTAAGATATTACTTATGTCGGTAGAAGATCTGTCAGAACTTAATATTGAGTGAATTTCATCAATAAATAAAATTATTCCTTGGTTTGGATTATTTAGTTCCTGCATTATTAAGCTTAGTCTTTCCTCTAGTTGACCTCTGAATTTGGTCCCAGAAACTAATGCGCCTAAGTCAAGTGAAATAATTTGTAAGTCCTTTAAAGTATCAGGAACTTTTTTGTCTACAATTAATTGAGCAAGTAATTTTGCAATTGAGGTTTTACCAACTCCAGGATTGCCAATAAGTATAGGGTTATTTTTGTTTCTTCTGCAGAGTACCCTCATTAAATTATTGATCTCGTTTTCTCTTCCTAAAACGGGATCCAGTAAGCCTTTTTTAGCTGATTCTGTTAAATCTTTTCCATAAATTGAAAGAGCATTTTCATCTTTTCCAACTTGTTTTTTGGTTTCAATTTGAAGTTCACTTTTCGGTAATGGAACAATAGCTTTTTTCAATTTTTCTTCTTTAACTAAAGTTTCTTTGCCTGATTCAAAATTAGATTGATTATTTATTTGAATTACATTCCCATAATTAAAAGAATTTTTTGATTGATTAATATTTGGGTAAAACTTTAATTCTTCCTCTAATTTTTCCATTGAAAGGTTTCCTTCTTCAAAAACATAATTTCCAATTCTTAAATCTCTTCCAAGAGCAATTAGTAAATGAGGGATTTCTATTAATCTCGATCCCCATTGAGTTTTAATTTGATTCGCGTTATCTAATAAAATTTCTAAATCTTCTCCGATAGTAAAAATATCCGACTCATTTGTTGGTGTCTCTTCCAAAAAATCTTCTGTTATGTCTAAAACTGTATCTTGGTCGATTGATAATTTTTCAATAAAAGCAAAGAATTCACTTGATGAGAACAATGTATGAATTATGTGTTCAATATTAAATTCGCTATGATCCCATTTTTTCGCTGTTTCTTCTCCTAATAAAAGAAGATTCCAACTTATATCGCTAAAAAGTTCAGGACTTGATGTAAGTGTTTCTCTCATAAACTATAAAAATATAGTTGATTATTAATTAATATTCTAAATACGATCTGCATTAATAATCATCTAATAATTTTCAAATTGTAAGATGAATTTGAAAAATTTGTTTATTAGAGGTGTCGTGTGGGCTTTGGAATTAATGAAAGCGTAAAATAATATCTAAGCTGTTAAAAAACCTAAAATTATAATTGATTAACATATATATTTCAGATATTAGCCAAATAGTTCAGCTATTAATAGGATTTAAATAGTAATAATTAAATTGTGAAAGAAACTATTGATTTCCTTATTGATACTATTGAAGCAAGGCAAGTCCTTGATTCAAGAGGTAATCCAACTGTAGAGGCAGAAGTATTTTTGGAATGTGGTGCAAGTGGTAGAGCAATTGTTCCTAGCGGAGCTAGTACTGGTGCTCATGAGGCACATGAATTAAGAGATGGTGGTTCAAAATTTATGGGAAAAGGTGTTTTGAATGCTGTTAATAAAATTCATGAAACAATATCCCCGGCTTTATGTGGTTTGTCATCTTTAGATCAAACTTCAGTAGATAAATTAATGATGGAAATAGATGGAACTTCTAATAAGTCTAATCTTGGAGCAAATTCAATCCTTGCGGTAAGTCTTGCAACTGCAAGAGCATCTGCAAATGCTTTAGATATTCCCCTATATAGATATCTTGGAGATTCATTATCCAATCTTCTTCCAGTCCCATTGATGAATGTAATAAATGGTGGTGCTCATGCACCAAATAGTCTTGATTTTCAGGAATTTATGCTTGTCCCCCATGGAGTTAATAATTTCAGTGAATCATTAAGAATGGGTACTGAAATTTTTCACTCATTAAAATCATTACTTGATCAAAAAGGTCTATCCACTGCTGTAGGCGATGAGGGCGGATTTGCACCTAATTTGTCATCAAGCGAGGAAGCAGGTGACTTATTATTATTAGCAATTCAAAAAGCTGGATTTAAGCCTGGTGAGCAGGTATCTTTAGCTTTAGATGCAGCTAGTACTGAATTTTATAGTGATGGTGTTTATAAATATGAAGGAAAAAATTTAAATAGTTCTGAAATGATTTCTTATCTTTCAAGATTAGTTTCTAATTATCCAATAGTTTCAATAGAGGACGGTTTAGCTGAGGATGATTGGGAGGGTTGGTCAGAATTAAACAAAGAATTAGGAAATAAAGTTCAGCTTGTAGGTGATGATTTATTCGTTACTAATACAGAAAGGTTAAGGAAAGGGATTATGGAAAAATCTGCTAATTCAATCCTAATAAAAGTAAATCAAATTGGAACATTAACTGAAACTTTGGAAGCTATTGAATTGGCTAAAATGTCAGGTTTCACTAGTGTTATTAGTCATAGAAGTGGTGAGACTGAAGATACGACAATTGCAGATTTATCTGTCGCCACAAGATCGGGTCAGATCAAGACCGGCTCTTTGAGTAGAAGTGAAAGGATTGCAAAATACAATAGGCTTTTAAAAATTGAGGCGGAATTGGGAAATCAAGCAAGATTTGCTGGAGCTTTGGGTTTAGGTCCCAAAAATTTGTAGTTTTTTAGCGCTTAAGTTTTTCTAAACGTGAGCCTTTTCTCATACTTAATTGGCATTTTAGCCAATCAATACTTATTGGTAGTGCAAAAAAAAGTGGCAATAATGCAAAATTATTTTGTTTATTAGTTACGAGTAAAGCAGATGCAATTGATAAGCTTCCTATAAGAATAGAATGACCTAAAGTTTTTTGAGCAGTAAACATTTTTTTGAATTGCCTATCAGACTCTCCCATTCTTATTTGCAATTGTAAATCACCTTGCTCTAATCTTTCTAAACTTTCATCTATTCTTTTGGGAATTCCAACAGCTTTAGATCCTAGTTCACCTACTTGCCTTCCGAATTGGTTAATTAAATCGTTGGGAGTTTGATTATTTGAAGTCATAAGTTCTATTAAATAAGGCTTGGTAACTGATACAAGGTTAAACCCTGGATCGAGAATTCTACCAACTCCTTCAAAAGTTGATAAAGCTCTCATGACAAAGATTAAATCTACTGGTAGTTGAAATGGTGTTTCATAAACAAGTTCGTATAAATCTCCAGATAATTTTTCAATAATGTTTGGACTAAATGGTGGAGTTAAGGCTTCTTTAAGCATCAATCTGACTAATCTTCTGACTGGTCCTACCTCAATATCTTTTGAAATTAGCCCAGCTTGTTGTAATTGACTTACAAGTGATGAGGCATCTCTTAAAGCAGCAGCCTTAACCATCCCCCCTAATCTTGTTTGAAGATTATTTGAGATATTGCCCATCATTCCAAAATCATAAAAAATCAATTTACCATCATTTGAAACTGCTAGATTTCCTGGATGAGGGTCAGCATGAAAAAAACCGTAATTTACTAATTGTTTTAAGTAACTGATGGCGCCTATTTCTGCGATTTTAGGTAAATCAATTTCTTGTGATTGTAATTTTTCTATATCGCTTATTTTTGTTCCTTCTAGATAATTTAAACAAAGGACTTTTTCACTGCTCATATGCCAAATTACTTCAGGAACTTCAACATTTTCATCATCAAGAAATTGCTGTCTAAATCTTGCTGCATATTGTGCTTCACAATTAAAATCAAGCTCCTTCATGAGAACTTTCCTACACTCTTTGGCAATCGCAACCCAGTTTCTTCCTCGACTCCAATTCTTATTTTTCTGCAATAATCCTGCTATTTGCTGCATTATGCCCAAATCGATAATAAATAATTCTTTTAAATTAGGTCTTTGAACTTTAAATACTACTTTCTTACCATCTTTTAGCGTCGCCCTATGGACCTGAGCTAGTGATGCTGATCCAACCGGATCACATATTATTTGATCTATTTCATTAAACTTAGATCCTAGTTCTTCTTTTATAGTTTCTTCAACTTGCGCAAATGGAAAATTAGGAACTTGATCCTGCAATTTAGATAATTCCTGAATCCAGGTATTAGGAATTAAATCAGGTCTTGCTGATAATAATTGTCCAATTTTAATAAATGCTGATCCAAGCTTTATTAATTGATTAGTAAACCACCTAGCTCTTTTAATTTGGACCCTACTTTTTGCATTGTTCTTATTTTGGAAAATTGTAAATCTAATATTATCTATCCATAAATTTATTAAAAGCGAAATCAAAGTTATCCAAATAAGAAAGGCCCTCTTCAATTTTTTTAAACGATAATTGAGAATTTGATAACTCATTTAATTTGATTATTTATATTTTTATTAAAGAGATCAATTTGATTATTAATAACTTCAATTTCATTTAAAGCTATTTTTATTTTGGAATCTTTATAAGTATTTGTATACTCATTTTCTTGAATATTTTCGTCTTTTTCCAGTCTTGATGCTTCTTCGATTATCGATTCTTTTAAACTATCAAATTCTTTTTTGAAAATTTCTGGAGCATCCTTAGCAATATTTGTTGCTTCTTCAATTTTTTCAACCAATATTTCGTTTAATTTTTCGGTTACTTTCTTAATGGCAGCTTTTAAAAGGTAATCAGAGTTGGTCATGAAAAATATAATGTTTCAACGGCAAATGATTTTTCGATATGACCTAATAATAGATCAACACAGAGCATTTCACGTAACTGATCATTTTTATAATTAATTTTTTATGTTTTCCTATGTAAGTTTGTTTCTATATTAAGCTTTTTTCTTTTTTTTCTTTTAACTTATATCTATATAAAGGTTTAAGTATTTTCTTTAAAAATATCTTCTAACCAAGCACTCATCTAATTAACTACTAAAAAAGGAGTTTTTTAAAATTGGAAATCATTGAGTCAGATGTAGTTATTATCGGAGGAGGCCCTGCCGGATGTACTTGTGCACTTTATACATCTCGTTCAAACTTAAAAACAGTAATTTTAGATAAAAATCCATCTGTTGGCGCTTTAGCGATAACTCATCAAATAGCTAATTATCCAGGAGTTCCGGTTGATATAAGTGGAGAGAAATTGCTTACTCTAATGAGAGAGCAGGCTGTGCAATACGGCACAGATTATAGAAGAGCTCAAGTGTTTGGAATAGACGCTAGTGGAGAATGGAAAATGGTTTATACCCCCGAAGGCACTTTCAAAGCAAAAGCACTTGTACTTGCAAGTGGAGCCATGGGTAGACCTGCATCATTTAAGGGTGAAGCCGATTTTCTTGGCAAAGGAGTAAGTTATTGTGCAACGTGTGATGGGGCTTTTTATAAAAATAGAGAAGTTGCCGTTGTTGGAGTGAACAAGGAGGCAATTGAAGAGGCAACTGTTCTAACTAAATTTGCATCAACTGTGCATTGGATTACATCAAGTGATCCTAAATCAGATAATGAAGAAGCAATGGAATTGATGGATAATTCCAATATAAAACATTGGAGTAGAACAAGATTATTGGAAATATTGGGCGATGATATGGGTGTGAATGGGGTTGTTGTAAAAAATAAACAAGAAGAAAATCCTATCAATTTGAATTTAGATGGAGTCTTTGTCTACATGAGTGGTTCAAAGCCTATTACTGATTTTTTAGGGGATCAAATTGCTTTAAAAGAAGACGGAGGGGTTATTGTTGACGACTTTATGTCTACAAACTCAGATGGAGTATGGGCTATTGGAGATATAAGAAATACACCATTTAAGCAAGCCGTAGTTGCCGCTTCTGATGGATGTATTGCTGCAATGTCAATTGATAGATACTTAAATAGTCGAAAAAATATAAGAGTAGATTGGATTCATTCATAAAAATAAATATTACTTCTTTAATTTAAAGGGGTGTTGCTTCAGAAATATAAGCAACTCCTCCGTAGTAGCTTAAATCGTCCCTGATGTTATCTCTCATTTTATCTATTAATTCTTGCTCACAAAAAACAATTACATGAGCATTTGCTCCTAATCCTGTAAATTCCATATCTTCAGTAACAACTCTTTCAGGCCCTCTGCCTGTAGCGTGTTTCATAACTGTATATCCAGGAACATTAGCTTTTTCTAATGTTTTGATGATTGCATCAAGTTCTCTTTCACTAAATATCAAGTCTAATCTTTTCATTTTTATAAAGGGGGCAATGGGATAATGGAATTTACTAAACTCATATATATGGGAATGCCAAGAACTATATTGAATGGGAAAGTTAGACCTAGTGTAGTTGAGATATAGTAACTAGATTTAGCTTCTGGAACTGTCATCCTCATCGCTGCAGGAACTGCTAAATAAGAGGCGCTTGCACATAAAACCACAAATAAAAGTGCGTTGCCAGGCCCTAAAGATAAAAATCTTGCAACGAAAACACCAATAAATGCGTTGAACAAAGGCATAAAAATGGCAAAGCCAATCAAGAACGAACCCGCATTTTTAAGTCTCGGCAATCTTTGAGCAGCGACTATTCCCATATCTAACAAGAAGAAGCATTCTGCTCCATAAAATAATTGTCCAGTAAAAGGCTCCATTTTTGCAATCCCTGAGGGATTACTAGAAGCAGTAAGAAATCCCACAATTAAGCTTGAGAGCAATAAGTAAACTGATCCATTCAAAAGTGATTCGTGTAATATTGAGCTTAAATGCATTTTTCTTGATTTTGGTCTATTTTTGGGAGCTGCAAATTTCACAAGTAATAATCCAACAATTATTGCAGGAGATTCCATTAAAGCTAGGGCGCCAACCATAAACCCATCAAAAGCTATTTTTTGACTTTCCAAAAAACTTTCTGCGGAAATAAATGTAACAGCGCTAATTGAACCGTATGCTGCTGCTATTGCGGCTGAATTAAAGACATCAAACTTAAATCTTAAAATTAAAAATCCAATCAGTGGGATTACAAGTGACATCAGTATCGCGGCACTTAAAGTAGGCAATACTTGATCTGTAAAACCACTTTTCTGTATCTCTATACCTCCTTTAAACCCAATAGCTAGTAGTAGATATAAGGAGAAGAGTTTAGGTAATGGAGCTGGTATTTCTAAATCAGATTTAAAGAGTACTGATATTGCTCCAATCAAAAAGAAAAGAACTGGCGGGGCTAATACATTTTGCAGAATTGGATTTATTTCCATAAATTACTAGGCTATTTCATTTAGAGCAGTTTCTAAAGCCTCTTTTCTTGTTTCAATAATGCCTTCAACTCCAAACTTAGCTAATCTATCTTTTACTTTTTCATTAGCACCAGCAACATATGCTTTTCTGGAATTATTTTTTGCTTCTTGCATCATATCCTCTATTGCCAGAGTCGCAGTAACTCCAAGTCGTGGTACATCAGTGATATCTAATATCAATACTTTGTAGTTTCTTACAAGCATCATTCTCTCAGATATGCCTTTAGCTGCTCCAAAACTAAGTGGTCCTTTAAGTCTAAATAGCATTACCTCGCCTGAACATCTATCTAGAAGTGCTTTTTCATCAGCAGGCAAAGCATTTTTTCCTTGATCATCTTCTGACAAAGGATTATCCTCATCCATACCTTCTAGTTGAGTTTCGGTTATTGAATCAATAGTGAGCATATTTGCTATGAATACACCTACTAAAACTGCCCAAATTAAATCCCAAAAAACAGTCATTAAAAGTACGCCATACATTACTACTGATGTTTTTAAAGATAATTTGTGAGCCCTCCTTAAGAATCCCCAATCAATAATATCTAGGCCTACTTTTATAAGAATTCCTGCTAGCAATGCAGTTGGTATTTGCTCAGCCAAAGGTCCTGCACCAACCAAAACTATTAACAAAACAACCGAGTGAACCATACCAGAGATTGGAGTTGATCCTCCAGATTTAACATTTATAACTGTTCTCATGGTTGCTCCTGCTCCGGGTAAACCTGAAAACAGGCCTGCAACTGCATTTCCTATTCCTTGGCCAATAAGTTCTCTATCAGAATTATGTTTTGTTTGAGAGATATTGTCTGCTACTAGAGATGTCAGTAAGGAGTCAATCGCACCAAGTACTGCTAGGACTAATCCTGCTTTGAAAATGATTGGGAAATATTGATTAAAACTTGGGAAATTTAAAGATGGAACTCCCCTTGGTATTTCTCCAATTCTATCAATAGCTCCATCTCCAAAAATTAATATTGATATTGGGGTAACTATCAATAGGGCCAAGAGAGGAGAAGGAACCCACTGACTTATTTTCCTAGGAGTAAGAAATACTATTCCTAGTGTCATTATTGCTACTCCAATAGCTGCACCATTGGGCTGGAAATTTGAAAATACAGTAGTTAAGGATTCGACTACTCCACCTCGAGTGCTAATTCCAAGTAATGGTCCAATCTGAAGCGCAATGATTATTACTCCAATACCAGACATAAATCCTGAAACAACAGAATATGGAACTAAGGTAATGTATTTACCTAGTTTTAAAATCCCGAATAATATTTGCAGTAAGCCGCCAATGACTACCGCTGCCATAACTAAAGGTAAAATTTGTCCCGCAGAAAGATCTCTTGGAACTCCTACTGCTGCTAAACCTGCCACTACACCTGCAACAGTTACACTCATGGGACCGGTAGGTCCACTGACTTGAGCAGGTGTTCCGCCGAATAATGCTGCTAAAAAACCAACTACTACTGCTCCATATAGTCCATAAATTGCTCCGCCAGGTCCTAACGCAGCATTACCAAAAGCAAGAGCGAGAGGTAAAGCC
>QCNI01000019.1 GCA_003213255.1 Prochlorococcus sp. AG-424-P16 | reverse complement strand
CTACTATAACTCTTCTAAAAGCTGTAGGAGCTTTGAGCCACTTGGCCATTTGCCAAGCTACTGATCCTCCCATTTGAACGGATGGACCTTCTGGACCCAAAGGAAATCCACCCCCAATAGCAATAATTCCTGATATTAGCTTTACTAATCCTACTTTTAAATTCATTGGAACTTTTTTATGTCTTAAAAAACCCATGATTTGACTCACTCCTGAACCTTTTGCAGCAGGTGCTATATTTTTGATCAAATATCCTGCAATAGCTCCTCCTAGAGCTCCAAAAATAGGTAAGACCGTAATAGATGGAAATTGCTCTAATAATGCTAATCTCCAATTATTAATAAAATAGATTCCAGTTTTAAAAGTTATGCTTGTAATTGAGGCTCCTAAGCCTGTTAATAAGAGCGAAAGTGCAACGACTAGGGATCTTTGTTTTAATAATTTTTTGATGCTACGAGAGGAATTATTACTTGTTTTTTGAATATTATCTTTTATAAAGTTTGGCATAGTCCATGATTACTTTGTCAAGCTGAAATCGTGTATTTCATCAAATTGAAGATAGCGATAAAGTTCATCTGAATATGGATTAATTTTATTTTTAGTAACATCCTGATATTCTTCAACTTCAGGTATTTTGCCAAGCAGTGCACAAACTGCTGCTAATTCAGCGCTGCCTAAAAAGACTTGTGCATTCTTTCCAAGTCTATTGTCAAAATTTCTTGTACTTGTAGAAAATACTATGGAACCTTCATCTACTCTGGCTTGATTTCCCATACATAAAGAACAGCCTGGTAACTCTAACCTTGCACCACAATCTTCGAAAATTTTATAGTAACCTTCAGCTTTTAGAGTTTCTTCATCCATTTTTGTTGGTGGACAAATCCATAATTTAGCTTTTAAATTTTGTACACCCTCAAGAACTTTCGCAGCTGCCCTGTAATGGCCAATATTCGTCATGCAAGAACCTATAAAAACCTCGTCAATATTTGTATTTGCAACATCAGTGATTTCTTTTACATTATCAGGATCGTTTGGGCAAGCAACTATAGGTTGTGTCACTTTTGCTAAATCAATTTCAATGATTTCTTCATACTGAGCGTTTGAATCTGGTTGAATTAATGATGGTTTTTTTAACCAATTTTTCATATCATTTATTCTTCTTGAAATTGATTTTGAATCTTCATAATTGCTCTCAATCATTTTTTCAAGCAGGCAAATATTGCTTCTTAAGTATTCTTGTACCGTTTCTTGGGATAAAAGTATGGTACTACCAGCGCATGAGCGTTCTGCAGTAGCATCAGTAAGTTCAAAAGCTTGTTCAAGTTTTAGATTTGGTAATCCCTCAATTTCCATAATTTTCCCGTTAAATATATTTTTCTTATTTGCTTTCTCAACAGTTAAGAGTCCTTTTTTAATTGCAAAGAGAGGGATTGCGTTTACTAAATCTCTAAGAGTGATTCCTGGTAATAATTCTCCCTTAAATTTAACCAGCACAGATTCTGGCATATTTAATGGCATTGATCCTATTGCAGCGGCAAAGGCAACAATGCCTGAGCCTCCAGGAAATGAAATGCCAAGAGGAAATCTAGTATGACTATCCCCTCCTGTGCCAACAGTATCTGGGAGAAGCATTCTATTGAGCCAGCTATGAATTATGCCATCTCCAGGCTTAAGAGCTACTCCACCTCTTTGAGATATAAAATCAGGTAATTCTTTATGGGTAACTAGATCTACTGGTTTAGGATACGCAGCTGTATGACAAAAACTTTGCATCACTAAATCTGCAGTAAATCCTAAACAAGCTAGTTCTTTTAGTTCATCTCTAGTCATTGGCCCAGTAGTATCTTGACTACCAACCGTGGTCATAATTGGCTCACAGGTCATTCCTGGCCTTACTCCATCTAGACCGCATGCTTTGCCTACTATTTTTTGAGCTTGAGTAAAGCCGGCATTACTTTCAGTTGGATTTTGTGGCCTGGTAAATATTTCACTAGGTTGATAATCCAATTTATTTCTAATTTTGTCTGTAAGAGATCTTCCAATCATAAGATTAATTCTTCCGCCAGCTTGAATCTCATCAGTAAGAGTTGATGGATACAAGTCGAATTTGCTTATTAATTCTTCAGTATTTGAATCTTTTTCAATTTTTTTAATCATGCCTGCATAAGGATATATTTTAATAACATCTCCTGTTTTCATTTGAGATACGTCAGCTTCTATAGGTAGAGCTCCTGAATCTTGTGCAGTATTAAAGAAAATTGGGGCTATTTTGCTGCCTATTATTATTCCACCTGTTTTTTTGTTTGGAACAAAAGCAATATCTTCTCCTATATGCCAAATGAGTGAATTAATAGCAGATTTTCTAGAACTACCTGTTCCAACAACATCTCCAACATAAGCTATTGGTAAATTTTGTTTTTTTAAATCATTAAGAATTTTTAATCCATCAGGTTTTTTGAATTCCAACATAGCTAATGCGTGCATCGGAATATCCGGGCGTGTTGTTGCATGTACAGCTGGAGATAAGTCGTCTGTATTTGTTTCACCGTCAACTTTAAACACTAAACAAGTAATCTCTTTCTCCAGAACTTTTTTATTTTTGAACCATTCTGCATTAGCCCAACTGTTTACAACCTCTTTTGCATAAAAATTATTTTGTGATAATTCATAGATTTCATTAGCTGAGTCGTAAACAAGAATAATATTTTTTAAAACTTCTGCAGCTTTTTTAGCAAGTAAACTATTTTCCTCTTTCAGTATTTCAACCAGAGAATTTACATTGTATCCGCCTATCATTGTTCCTAATATTTCAATTGCTTTTTCGGGATTAATTGATTTGCAATATTTTTCGGAATTAACAATAGCTGTAAGCCAGCTTGCTTTTACATAAGCAGCCTCATCAACTCCTGGTGGTACTCTGTTTATTAGTAAATCAAGTAAATAAGAAGTATCGTAATTACTTTCTTGTTCTAATAATTTTGTAACACAATTTGTTTGCTCAGCATTTAGAGGTAAAGGAGGTATACCTTTAGCAGCTCTTTCAGCTACGTGATCTGCATAATCTTTTAGCAATGTTTCCAAATTCTTCATTAGTAAGGTTTAATGCCTAATCTATTGTTATTTTTAATATTGAAAAGGAGAGTATTCATAAATGCTTTTTTAAATATTCAAACTTCTTAATTTATCAATGACGACATCATCGAATAATTCAGCTTTAGAAAAGACATCAGATTTACATGTTGTTGAAACACGTCCATTAATACCTCCAAGCAGATTACATAATGATATACCTTTAGATCACGCCTCTGCCAATACAGTATCTAAAACAAGAAGATCGATACAAAATATTTTGCATCATAATGATCAGAAGCTTCTAGTAATCGTGGGCCCATGTTCAATTCATGATCTAGAGGCGGCAAAGGAATATTCAAAATATATTCAAAACTTCCGAAAAATTTATAAAAATAAATTAGAAATAATAATGAGAGTATATTTTGAGAAGCCAAGAACAACTATTGGTTGGAAGGGATTAATAAATGATCCTCATCTAGATGGTTCTTATGATATTAATACTGGTTTAAGAAGGGCAAGAAGTTTGCTTTCATATCTAGCAACTTGTGGCATACCTTCTGCTACAGAATTACTAGATCCAATTGTTCCCCAATACATTGCCGATTTAATAAGTTGGACAGCTATAGGTGCCCGGACTACTGAAAGTCAAACACATAGGGAAATGGCATCAGGATTATCTATGCCTATTGGTTTTAAAAATGGAACGGATGGTTCTTTTACAACTGCAATTAATGCAATGCAGTCAGCTTCAAAATCGCATCATTTCTTAGGTGTAAACGAAAATGGAATGGCTTCTATTGTTAATACCACAGGAAATCCAGATGGACATATAGTTTTAAGGGGTGGGTCAAAAGGACCAAATTTTGAAAATGAACACGTAAAAAGAATTTCATTTGAATTGCAGCAATGTAATCTTCCCCATAAAGTTATGATTGATTGTAGTCATGGTAATTCCAATAAAGACTTTCGAAAACAGTCGGAAGTGTTAAAAAATATTGCTTCTCAAATTAGCAATGGTGAAAAAAATATATTAGGAGTAATGCTTGAAAGTCATTTGAAAGAGGGAAATCAAAAACTTTTAAAAAAAGAGGATCTCCAGTTTGGCAGAAGCATTACAGATGCATGTATAGATATAGAAACAACAAAAGATTTACTTGCTATTTTATACAATTCACTTAGCTAGTTATAAAAAAATTAAAAAATAATGCTGAAGAAATTGGAACAATGAAATTATCTATTCCTAAAACACTAAATTGTTCGAGCAAAGTTGCAAAAAAAGCTATTGTAAAATAATTTAAATTAAAACTATTTTGTTGGGCATATCCTATTGAGCAAACTACTATCAAACTTGTTAAAAACATTGTAATAGTACCAAATAAAGATTTTTTTTGTTTAAAAAAAATCCAACTCTTTGAGTTAAGGCTTTTTCCTATTAATCCAGCTAATCCATCACCAAAAGCCATTATGAAAAATCCAGTAATTAATGCATATGGATCTTTATCCCAGAAAAGATAAATTAAAATGAATAAACTTAAACAATAAAATAATGTTCCATAACTCTTTCTTTCAACGTCCTCAATTGTTGGAAACAATTTATACTTGTAATTGATGAAAACAATTAATGAAACAATTCCTGTAAAAATTAAAGCAGAGTTTTGATTAATCTTTAAAAATTGAGCAATTGGTATTAAAGGTCCTATTCCAATATGTATTATTTTTCTTACGATTTCTTTTCTATCTTTATTATAATTTTTGAAAACTATTGATATTAGAAAAATTGAAAATAAATATAATAAAATTACCGTAAATTTTATCAATTTGGTTAAGCTGCTTTTTGATGAGTTGTCATTACTCTTAGTTTTAATATTGCTTTAGCTTCTAATTGCCTTACTCTTTCTCGTGAAACATTAATTTGTCTTCCTATTTCTGCAAGTGTTAATGGTTCTTCACCATCTAGGCCAAATCTGAGCTTCATTATTTTTTGTTCTCTTTCATTTAATTGAGAAAGCCACGTTCCTAAATGCTCTTTTTGAATAGTTCTATCCATACCTTCCATAGGCTCTTCACAGTTTGGATCAGGTATGAGTTCACCAAGGGTACTTCTATCTTCTTCACCTCTTGCGTGAGCATCTAGGGAAGCGCAAGGAGCGCTTTGCGAAATTAAATCTTCTAAATCTTTTTGATCAATTCCCATTTCAGTTGCCATTTCTAATCTGGTAGGTTGTCTACCAAATTTATGTGATAATTCTCTAGAGACTTTTCTCATTTTGGATAGTTTTTCACTTATATGAATAGGCAAACGGATTGTTCTTGCACTGTTATCAATAGCCCTTGTCATGCCTTGTCTTATCCACCAGTAAGCATAAGTTGAGAATTTATATCCCATAGCAGGATCAAATTTGTCTACAGCTCTTTCAAGGCCAATAGCTCCTTCTTGGACAAGGTCCAATAATTCTAGTCCTTGGTTTTGGTATTTTTTTGCAACGGAGACAACAAGCCTTAAATTAGCTGCCATCATTCTATCCCTAGCTCTTTTGCCAATTTTTATTTGATAAAGATTTCGTTGCGTTCTATCAGTTTCAGGAATTTGTAGTAACTTTTTCATGTTCTGAACATGATGAGCTAACTCTATTTCCTCTGCTGGAGTCAAAAGAGGTACTCTACCAATGCTACTTAAGTAATGGCCAATAGAATCTGAAGCGAGTCTGCCAGATTTTTTTTGGCTTTGTTTTGCAGTAAGACTGGATTTCGATTTGCGAGACTTGCCCGCAGTGTTTGGTAATCTTGGCTCATCAAAATTATTATCTGAAGAGCTTTTTGCAGATTCCAGAGGGATCCCCATCACCCTGGCCTCCTAAATAATGGATTTTTTAAAAAGCTAGCACTGAAATTGGAATAAAAACTACTTTTACGTTGAAATTTTAAAGACAAAAAATTTTATTTAAATGCTTATTTCTTGAAATTCCCTGGTATTACTTGATTTTTAAAAAATTAAAAAAATTTAAAATTTTAAGTATTTTTTTAAATGTTGCAAAAATCAATATTTATTTTAATTTTTTATCAAGTCAATTTGCGAACGATTATCTGATGAATCTAATTCATATTTCGCATAAGAACCATCTTCCTTCATGATCCAAGAAAAGTAATCATCTTTAATGTAGGTTTGCAAAAGTGAATATATATTAGATTTCAATTCATAATCCTCTATTGGCGTAACAGCTTCTATTCTTCTATCAAGATTTCTTTTCATCCAATCAGCACTCCCAATAAAAACCTCATTATCACCGTTGTTACAAAACCAAAAAATTCTTGAGTGTTCAAGAAAGTGGCCAATAATGCTTATGACTTTAATATTTTCACTTAAATTTTTTCTTTGTGGATATAAGCAACAAATACCTCTTATGATCAGGGTAATTTTTACACCTGAGTTTGAAGCTAAATAAAGAAGTTTAATTATTTCTGGGTCAACTAAAGAATTCATTTTTGCAATTATTTCCGCTTTTTTGCCTTCCTCTGCATTTTTAATTTCTCTCTTTATCAGAAATATAAATTTCTCTCTCATCGATAAGGGAGAGACTAATAACTTTTGATAACTTTTTTGTTTAGAAAAACCTGATAAGTAGTTAAATAACTCAAGTAAATCAGATGCAATATCAGGATCAGTTGAAAGTAATCCTAAATCTGTATAGAACTTTGAAGTATTAGAGTTGTAATTTCCTGTTCCAATATGGAAATAATTCCTTAATCGTCCTTTTTCTTTTCTTACTATTAAAGCTATTTTTGTATGTGTTTTAAATCCTATGATTCCATATACAACATGAATTCCAGCTTGTTCAAGTTGTTTTGCCCATTGAATATTATTGTCTTCATCAAATCTTGCTTTAAGTTCAACAAGAGTCATTACTTCTTTCCCATTTTCTGCAGCTCTCATTAAAGCTGCAATGATTGGCGAATCCTTGGAAACTCGATATAAAGTAATTTTTATAGCCATTACAAGTGGATCATCAGCTGCTTTGTTTATAAATTCTTCAACTGAAGTTTTAAATAAGTCATAGGGATGATGAAGCAGAATATTTTTTTTCCTAAGTATTTTAAAAATAGAATTAGGGTTTTTGTTTGAAGGCAAATCTAAGTGTTTTAATTCTGGCTGAGTTTTTCCAATTAGTAGATTTTCTTTTAAATCATCTCTATCAATTTTTGTAAGCTGATTTAAATCGTCTAGGCCTAATAAACTTTTGCAAAAGTATATATATTCTTTCTGTATTGAGATACTTTCAATAAGTAACTTTAGAATATTTTCTGGCATATCTGACTCAACTTCTAATCTCACTACGTCTCCACCTAATCTTCTTTTTTGCAAACTTTGTTCAACAGCTAAAAGTAGATCATCAGCTTCAAGTTCTTTTAATTCTAAATCTGCATCTCTTGTCACTCGAAAAAAAGAGTAATTTATACATTCCATTCCGTAAAATAAAGTATTTATATTATTCCCAATTAAATCTTCAACACTTATGAAATAGTGAGAACTTTCATCACTAAGTTGATTAATTTCGTTGGGAATTCGTATAAATCGGGGTATATTTTTTGTTGGTATTTTTACTCTGACAAACTGATTTTTTGAATCCTCCTCATCCTTTATTAAAGCTGCCAAATTTAGACTTAAATTACTTATAAAAGGAAACGGATGTGCCGGATCAACAACTAATGGAGTTAATAAAGGGAAAATAGATGTTGTAAAGAAATTATTACACCAGTTTCTTTGATTTTCATTTAGGTCCCTATATTTTTTTAAAATTACACCTTTTTCTATTAATTCATTTTTTAATTCATTATTTACATAGTTTTCTTGGAGAATAGTTAACTTTTTTATTTCATCATTAATTTTTTTTAATTGCTCTTTAGGGGTAAGTCCGTCAATACTTTTTTTAGTAATTTCTGCTTCAACTTGAGCCTTTAATGAAGCTACTCTGACCATAAAAAACTCATCAAGATTATTACTAAAAATTGAACAAAATTTCACTTTATCTAGAATTTTGTACTCCTTTTCCATACCAGTAAGGAGTACTCTTTTATTGAATTCAATCCAACTTAATTCTCTATTAATAAAAACATCAGTCTGGTTTTTCATTAAGAAACTTTTAATTTTTGATTTTTAAAAGAATTATTATTTTTACCCTCTGCAATAAGGTATATCATGAAAAGTAAGATAACGGAACCAGCTATAAAAGGCGATTTAGGACCAAAACTATCATAAACCCTTCCTGCCATTGCAATTCCTAAAACTCCTCCAAGACTCTGGAGACCCTGAAGGTTACTTAAAATTGATCCTTGCTTATCAATGTCTAATTTCTTAGATATTAGTGCTCTTAATGTGGGCGTAATTAACCCTGCTCCAACGGCTAAAAATGAAACAGCTGTATAAATATTAATTGTCGCATTTTCTTTTGGAGCAGTTATTAAAAGAGCGCATGCCACTAGAATAAAGCCTGATCCGACGAGTGTTAATCGCATTTCGCCAAATTGCTTTACCAGAGGCCCAATTAATCCTCCTTGAACGATAATCGCAATGATTCCTACTACAACAAGAGTTCCACTTGATGCTTTGGTTGTCCAGTTTAAAGATTCTTGAAGGAAAAATATCAGGATATTGGTCAATCCAGTAAAAGCAATAAAGTAAATTAAAAAAGCTAATGATAATTTTTTAATCTTTTCTTCTTTGAAAACTGTAAATAGGGCTTTTAAAGGGTTTTTTAAAATAGTTTTTGATTTACTTGAGTCACTATTAGGCTTGGTTTCTGGTAAGTAAAAAAATACAAGGAGAAAATTTATTATTGGAATGATTGAGGCTATCAAAACTGGAATAATAAAATTATTATTTGTATTTCTTGCAAAAATTACAACAAAAATATTACCTAAGAAAAAACTTAAACCAAAAGCTACACCAATAAGGCCAAATGTTTTTGCTCTTTTTTCAGGGCTTGAAATATCTGCAAGAATTGTTGTTGCAGTAGCTGCAGTCCCCCCACTTAAACCGTCAATTAGTCTCGCTAAAAATAATAGAAACAACGGGATAGAGGCTATTGAATTTGACCAATTAAAAAGAACTGTAAAAGATAATATTGATATTCCTATTACTGAACCAGTAATACAAAAAAGAGTGACAGGTCTTCTTCCATATCTATCACTCATAACTCCTATAAAAGGAGAAGCTGTAAATTGCGCTAATTGATAAGTGCATGATAATAAACCATATGTACTTGCTTTAGAATCAAAAAGTAAAACAAAAGAGGGTAATATAGGTAACAATATACTTTCACTTAAACGATCATTGAGAAGAGTGATAAACGCACTAAGGAGAGTAAATTTTTTATTTGGTTTTAATAAACTTTCTTTCATAATATTTACCTTCATTACGATTAACTTTTACTACCATACTTGTTAATGAAGATTATTGTGCCTGGCATTGTTTATTTGGTTGGAGCTGGTCCTGGTGACCCTGAGCTTTTAACTCTTAAAGCTTTACGCCTAATAAAAAATTGTGATGCATTAGTTCATGATGCTTTAATTCCTGATGAAATAACGAAAGAAGCAGGAAAAAATACAGAAATTTTCCATGTAGGCAAAAGAGCTGGTAAGTGTTCTGTACCTCAGGCTGAAACTAATGCTCTTATTTTGAAATTGGCAAAAGAAGGTAAAAACGTCGTAAGGCTTAAAGGGGGAGATCCATTCGTTTTTTCTAGAGGTGGTGAAGAGGTATCGATTTTAGAAAAAAATGGAATTTCAGTTGAAATCGTTCCTGGTATTACTTCTGGGATAGCTGCCCCCACATATTTTGGCATTCCTCTAACCCATAGAGATGCTGCTAGTTCCGTAACTTTCGTCACTGGACATGAGCGTGTTGATAAGGAAAAAATGACAGTGAATTGGAGAGATTTAGCTAAATCATCAGATAGCTTAGTAATTTTTATGGGTATAAAAAATATTGAATATATTGTGGAAGAATTAATTCTAGGTGGTTTAGATAAGAATACTAAATGCGCTGTGATTCAAGAAGCTACTTTAAAAAATCAAAAATGTTTGATAGAGAAATTAAATAATCTTCCAGATAAAATCAAAGATAAAGAATTTTCAGCTCCATCAATTATTATTATTGGAAAAATTGTCGAATTTAAGGTTAATAATAATATAACCAAAATATCTGATGTCTATTTACCAGATATTAATAAAGTTCAACTATATAATAAATCCCAAAAATAAATTGGATCGAATTCAGGTTTAAGCTTTAAATCATTAACTTGATTAATTTGTCTGCAAGATAAGCTATTAATTGCAACTATTATGTCATCATTTTGAAATTCTGGAGAAATTAATTCTTCTTTTACAATTTTCAATTTTAAAGCTTTAGAAATCATAATCCCCTCTAAACAACCGCTCTCTTTTCTAGGAGTTATCCATTGATTATTTCTTTTAATTAGAAGATTAAATGTACTTCCACAACAAAGTTCACCTGACGTATTCAGAAGGATAGAATCATCAAATGATTTTTCATTAGCTTCTGTCAAAACTTGTATTGCCTGATTATATGAAAATGTTTTGCATTTACTTATAAGACTGAATTCATTTATTTTTTCTGTTTGACTAATGCAAACGCTTATTGGATTAAAATTTGGTTTGATTCTATAAAACTCAAGCCATATATTATCCAAATCTTTTGTCGCTGAAGTGCTATCAATTTTCAGTGATCGACCTTCATTAGTTCCTCGACTATAGTTTATTCTTACTGAAGCAAATTGATTATTTTTAAGCGATAACTTTCTAATTCCATCGTGAATAAGTTGTCTCAAAGTTAATTTATTTATTTTGAGATTAATATTTAAAATCTTGCTACTTTTTTCTAACCTTTTTAGATGTTCATCAAAAAGAATAGGTTTGTTTTCTTTTATCAAAATGGTCTCAAATATACCATCAGCAAATTTTAATCCTCTATTATTAGCAGCAAAAAATATTCTATTAATGTCCAACCATTGATCCTTGTGCCATCCTAATGTTTCAATCATTTGAGTGAATCAATTAACGGTAAAAGTTTCCACTTAAGTTCATTAGTTTCCTCTTCAGGGTTTGAGTCAATAACTATTCCGCAACCAGCATATATTTTGATTTTTTTGTCTTTAATTAAAAATGATCTTATTAGTATATTGCTGTCAAACTCTCCATTCCAGTCAAGCTTCAAAAATGAGCCACAGTATGGTCCACGTTCACATTCTTCTAATTCAAAAAGTCTCTGGCATGATCTTAATTTAGGTGCTCCAGTTATAGAGCCCCCAGGCCAACAAGCTTTTAGTAAATCAATCCAGTTTTTGCCTTTTTTTAATTTGCCTGTGATTACTGATGTTAGATGATGAACTTTTATGAAACTTTCAAGCTTTAATATTTCTGGCACCATGATACTTCCTGTTTCGCAAACTTTACTTAAATCATTTCTTATTAGGTCAACAATCATAATATTTTCGGCTCTATCTTTTTCGTTCGTTATTAAATCTATCGCATTAAGTGCGTCTTGATTTAAATCCTCATCTCTTGATCTAGTTCCTTTGATTGGTCTTGATTCTACAAAATTTTTATTATCTATTTTTATAAATCTTTCTGGCGAGGTAGATAATACAGCTTCTTTATAATTATCATTATTTATTATTATTCCTCCAAATGGAGCTCTTAATTTCTTTCTTATTTTCAAATAAATATCTAGAGGATTATAGTTTTTGGAAGATTCAATTTCGCATTTAGTTGTTAGGTTTGCTTGAAATATATCTCCTAAGGAAATTAATTTTTTCAATTTAAGAATATTTTTCTGAAATTTTTCTGCCATTTCATCCAAATTGATTTTTGAAAAGTCAAAATTCAAATTTGTTTTAATAATATTTTCTTCTTCAATATTTTTAATATTGTTGATTATTTTTTTATAATTCATCAGTTCAGATGAGTTTGTGCCTTCGATAATTATTTCTTTTTTTATTAGATTACATTTAATGATTGGATCATATGATGCAATCCATAAAGTTGCCATATTAGATTTTCGCCATGGGTTTTTGGGTTCTATGAAAACTCCAGCTTCATAACTTAACCATCCGATCCAAAATCCTTTATCAATATTTCTTAAATTATTAAATGGATTATTAGTTTTGTCTAAGTTATTGATATCTCTTGATTGGATTATTTTTTTTGGTTTAATTCCTATTATTGACCATTCCCCATTTTCTTTGCCATCACTGTCTAGCCACGCTAATCCATTATCTCCGAACTTTTTTGTTAGATGATGTGTAATCAGTGCTGGATCTATCCATTTTTCTAGAATTATTTTTTTTATTTTCATTTTTTATTATTGTTATTAAGCCATTTTTCATAAGCGGCATTTCTAATTCTGCAGCTATCACACTTACCGCATGGTTTTGAATTACCCGAATAACAACTCCATGTTTTATCTAAAGGGACATTATTATCAAAAGCTAATTTAATAATTTCCTCTTTATTTAAATCTAATAGTGGTGTCCAAAGTTTTATTGGATTATTTTCTCTTCCTCTTTTATTGGCTAAATCTGCTAACTCTTGAAATTTTTTAATGTAGTCAGGTCTGCAATCTGGATAACCAGAATAATCCAGTGCATTAACTCCTAATCCTATAAAATCAGCATCTATTGCTTCGGCATAACTTAGTGCAACGGAAATAAATATAGTATTTCTTCCAGGAACATAAGTATTAGGAATTTTATTAGTTTGTACTCCTTCTATTGGAATATTTTTTTGTGTATCAGTTAATGAAGAGCCTCCCCATAAAGATAAGTCAAGCTTAATAATTTTAAATTCTTCGATATCAAAGTGTTTTGCAATTATTGATGCAGAATTTAATTCTTTTTTATGACGTTGACCGTAGTCAAATGAAAGGCCAAAAATTTTAGCTTCGGATTTTTTGGCGATACCAGTAACTGTAGAAGAATCTAAACCTCCAGATAATAAAACTACTATCGATTTATTTTTAAGAGTCATACGATTTCAATTAATTTTTAAATATTTGTGAGTTTGAAGGCTCAATTTCCAATCGGGGTTATTTTTTACGAAATCGATAGCAAGAGAAAAACCATTCTTATTGTTCCATGCTGGCTGTAAATAAAAAATTTTATCTTCTTTTTTTAAGTCATCTTCGCTTTTAGAGAGTTGATATTGTTTTAAAGTTTCTTTTTTTATTTGAATAGCAAATTCAATATCTTCTATTTCATTTATGATTATTTTGATTTCATTACAGTTTTTTAAAAAATAATTTTTTGGAGGTGAGTGTCTTTTAGGAGATAAAGTAATCCAGTCATAGCTTCCTGATATCGAATTAACTCCACTTGTTTCAATATGTATTTTCATTGAGTTTTGTTCTTCTCCCATCGTCATTGTTTTTATGGCATTGCAAAAATTATCTAAGTTATGTTGTAAAGGTTCTCCACCTGTAATAACGCAAAAAGATGCTCCTTTTTTTCTGGCAATTTTTATACGATCTATTATTTTTTCAATTGATATAGAAGGGTGTTTTTTTGCGTCCCATGAATTCTTCGTATCGCACCACGAACATCCAACTTTACATCCGGCTAATCTTACAAAAAAAGCACTTTTTCCAGCGTGATAACCTTCACCTTGTAATGAATGAAATTGTTCGACTAAGGGCAGAAAATTTGTCATTTTCATTCAAAAAAATAAAGAATATTAATTTGATTCAGTTAATTTATCTTGAGAGGCTTTTATTAATCCTTTAAATAAAGGATGAGGTTTGCCAGGTCGTGATAAAAACTCAGGATGATATTGACAGGCTAAGAAGTATGGATGATTTTCTAACTCAATTAACTCAACTAGTCTGCCATCTGGTGATGTACCACTAATTTTGTATCCAGAATCTAAAAAACTTTGTTTGTAGTAATTATTAAATTCGTATCTATGTCGATGTCTCTCATAAATAACATCCTCATCATATAAGCTTTTTCCAGTTGTATTTTTTGTCAATCTACATGGATAAACTCCAAGTCTCATTGTCCCACCTAAATCAACTACATCTTCCTGTTCTGGTAATAAATGTATCACTGGATTTGGAGTGTTTGGGTCTAGTTCTGAACTAGATGCATCTGGAAGATTAGCTACATTTCTGGCCCATTCTATAACTGCACATTGCATACCAAGGCACAAACCTAAAAAGGGAATTTTATTTTCTCTTGCGAATTTTATAGCCGAAATTTTTCCATTGACTCCTCTATTGCCAAATCCTCCGGGAACGACAATTGCATCAACTTCATTTAAGTAAGTTTCCGCTGAATTTTTTTCTATCATTTCTGCACTTACCCAATGTAAATCTAATAAAGCCTTTTGCTCAATGCATGCATGTCTTAAAGCTTCAACAACGGATAAATATGCATCTCCAAGTTCAATATATTTGCCTACAAGGGCAACTTTTATTGGATCTCCAGGATTTCTTAGGTTGTGTATTAGTTGCTCCCAATTTCTCAAATCACATTTTTTATCTTCAAGGTCTAAATACTTCAGGGTTTCTTTGCATAAACCTTCTTTTTTTAAAGAAAGAGGTACAGAATAAATACTGTCTGCGTCTAAAGCTTCAATTACAGAGTTGATACTGACACCGCAAAAACCACTAAGCTTTTTTTTAAGAGCTTCATTGATAGATTTATCACTGCGGCATACAAGTAAATCTGGCTGAATTCCAATTGATCTTAATTCTTTCACTGAATGTTGTGTTGGTTTAGTTTTTATTTCGCCAGAGGTTTTGATGTAAGGAAGTAATGTTACGTGTATGTATGCAACATCGTTCCTATTGACATCATTTTTGAATTCTCTTATTGCCTCTAAAAAAGGTAAAGATTCGATATCACCAACTGTTCCACCAATTTCAGTAATAATAATATCTGCATTGCTGTTAGCGGCTACTCTATGAATCCTTTCTCTAATTTCTCCGGTTATGTGAGGTATTACTTGTACAGTTCCTCCGTTATAACTACCTCTTCTTTCTTTATTTATAACAGCTTGATAGATAGATCCTGTGGTGACACTATTTAACCTAGTCATTGCAGTATCAGTAAATCTTTCATAGTGACCTAAATCTAAATCAGTTTCAGCCCCATCTTCGGTTACAAATACCTCTCCATGTTGGAAAGGGCTCATTGTGCCTGGATCAACATTGAGATATGGATCTAGTTTTAATATTGAAACACTATATCCTCTAGACTTTAATAATCTTCCTAAGCTTGCAGCTACAATTCCTTTACCAATGCTAGAAACTACTCCTCCAGTGACAAATACAAATTTTGACATTAAATATTTTTAATTAAGCACATCCTCCTTATATTTTATTTAAACAAAAAACTTTTAGAACATCCATATATATTCTTATTCATCAATTGTTATTTCAATATCTAATTCTTTTAATTGTGATTCAGAGACATTTGAGGGTGCATTTGTTAGAAGGCATTTTGCTTGTTGATTTTTTGGAAACGCAATGGTTTCTCTGATTGAATCTGCACCTATGATAAGCATGGTAATACGATCTAATCCAAACGCTATTCCACCGTGAGGCGGAGCACCCATTTCTAAGGCTTCTATTAAAAATCCAAATTTTTCATTAATTTCTTTAGCAGTAAGTCCTACCGTTTTCAAAACCTCTCTTTGCAAATTTGCTTCATGAATACGTAAAGAGCCACCCCCTAATTCCAAGCCATTAAGAACTAAGTCATAAGCATTTGCTGTTGAATCCTCGAGTTCTTTTTGCAAGTTTTCAGGATCTTTAGATTTTATATTTTTTGGAGAACAAAAAGGATGATGTAAAGCTTCATATCTATTTTCCTCTTCATTTCTCTCAAACATCGGGAAATCAGTTACCCATAAGAAATTCCATTTACTTTTATCTATGAGATTTAAGTCTTTTGCGATGTATTGTCTCACTCTATCTAATGACTGGTTGACAATTTGTTTATCTCCAGCACCCAAGAGGATTAAGTCTCCATCTTGCGCTTCGGTGATTCTTAAAATATCAGCTATATGCTCTTCATTTAGATTATTTTTAATTGCCCCAATAGTCTCCAGCTCATTTCCCTTGACTCTTATAAAGGCCAAACCACCAGCTCCTGCATCTTGAGCTACTTGGAAGATATCACCTCCGGGTTTGATTCTTACGTTGCTAATACTTAAATTACCTCCTTTGACTGTTATGGATTTTATAGAACCTCCAGACTTAATTGCTTTGGTGAAAATATTAAAGCCAATATCACCTAATACGTCTCCTAAATCTTTTAATAACATTTGATATCTAGTGTCTGGTCTATCAGTGCCGTAATTATCCATTGCTGTTTGCCATGACATTCTTGGAAAAGCATTATCAAAATCAATATTTAATACTTCTTTCCATATTTTTTTTATAAGACTTTCATTAAAGGAGATTATTTCTTCTTCATTAATAAAGCTCATTTCAATATCTAATTGCGTAAACTCTGGCTGTCTATCTGCCCTTAAATCTTCATCACGGAAACATTTTGCGATTTGATAATACTTATCTAAGCCTCCCACCATTAAAAGTTGTTTAAATAGTTGTGGGGATTGAGGTAGAGCAAAAAATTCTCCATTCGAAAGACGAGCAGGAACAAGAAAATCGCGAGCACCTTCTGGAGTTGATTTTGTAAGTAATGGAGTTTCTACTTCTGTAAATCCAAAATTATCAAGAAATTCTCTAGCAACTTTAATAATTTTATGTCTTGTTTTCAAATTTTCTAGTAATTTGCCTCTTCTTAAATCAAGGTATCTATATTTTAATCTGAGTTCCTCTTTTGTATTTTCATAATCATGTATAGATACTGGAAAAGGTAGGTTTTTTTTAATTTGGTTGAGAATTTGCAAATCTTTAACTTTAAGCTCTAACTCTCCAGTACTTAAATTTTTATTTATTGAATCTTTTGGCCTTTCGTTAATAATTCCGGTAACCTTTATTACTGTTTCATTTCTTAGAGTTTCTGCCTGTTTAAATAGATCTGCACCATCATCGGGGTTAATTGTTATTTGTAAAAATCCACTATGGTCTCTTAAATCAATAAAAATTACACCACCATGATCTCTTCTTCTGTCTACCCATCCGCATAAATTAACTAATTTACCAATATCTGTATTATTGAGTTCTTTGCAAATTTTGTTTCTCATCTAAGTATGATTTATTTATCAATAACTTATAATAATTCTTTAAGGGTAAATTTAGTTAATAATTTTTTTTATAAAACGCTCTCTTTGTTATTACCCCTTTGAATTTTTTGCCTCTTATTGATATTTGAACTTCATTATTTATTAAGGCATGCGTAATATTGATGTATGCAAAAGCTATAGCTTGTTGTTTAGTTGGAGACCAACTGCCGCTGGTGATAGTCCCAATATTTTCTTCACCTTTAAAAACTGCGCAACCTTTTCTTCCTATTGCTTTACCTTCTATAGAGAGACCAACTAACTTTTTTTGAATACCTAATCTTGACTGCTCTTCAAGAAATCTTCTTCCAAAGAATTCGTGATTATTTTCTAGATGTACTAGCCAGCCTAACCCTGCTTCATATGGAGAAGTTTCTTCATCTATGTCTTGACCATAAAGATGCATGCCTGCTTCAAGTCTAAGAGTATCTCTGGCTCCTAAACCACAAGGTGCAACATTTTTGGAAATTGAGAAATCCCATAAATTAGTTGCTGCTTTTTTAGATAAAAGTATTTCTAGGCCATTTTCCCCTGTATAGCCAGTCTTTGAAAAGAAAATTTTTTCTTTAGGCGAAATATGTTCAAAAATTTTATATTCGCATCCAAAGTTAGGGATATGTGAGATCGAAGATTCAATCCATTCTTCAAATAAATTGAATGAGTTTTTTCCCTGTAGTGCTAAAAGTACTTTATCTTTTTTAAAGTTTGTTATCGAAATTTCAGACATATTTAAATTATTTTTTATCCACTGAAAATCTTCTTCATATCTACTTGCATTAACTATTAACAATAATTCTGATATGTCATTTTCTTGTATACCAAGGTCATAAATTATTAAGTCATCTATTATTCCTCCTTTATCATTGAGCATTACTGTATAAAGTCCCTGTCCTGCAGAAAAGGAGTATAAATTAGTAGGAAAAAGTTTTTGAATATAATCTTTTGGATTGATTCCTTTGATAGAAATCACACCCATGTGAGAAATATCAAATAATCCTGCTGAAGATCTAACTGATTCATGCTCTTTAATTAATCCTGAAAATGATATGGGCATTTCCCAACCTGCAAAATCCACTAATTTTGCATTGGATTCAACATATTTTGAATAAAGAGGACTTTTTAGCAAATCCATGAAATATTTAGTTTTTATTTAGTATTTTTACACTGTAGTTTAGAAATTTTTTATTGCATATTTTCTAATGACAAAATTAAGCTTCTAAGTACTTTGGCTGCAACTATGCTACTTACTCCGCTTTTATCAATTTCTGGAGATAATTCCACAATATCTGAAGCCACAATTCTTAGGTCTTTGAAAGTTTTCAGTATTTCTTCAAAATCATTCCAAAAAAATCCTCCTGGTTCTGGAGTGCCCGTCCCTGCTAGTAAACTGGGATCAAACCAATCTAAATCTATTGTTAAATAGATTGGAGACTTCGCGTATGGTAGAAGCGCTTGTTTTAATTCATTTGCATTTCCGCCTGGACAAAAGTTAACTAATTGGTTGTTGTTATGCATAATTTGAAATTCTTCTTTAGTCCCACTTCTAATTCCTACTTGCAAAATTTTTTTTTCAGGTAGCACTTCTAAGCATCTTTTCATAGTACAAGCATGACTATGTTCGTTACCTATATATGATTCTCTTAAATCTGCATGAGCATCAAGTTGAACCAATATTAAATCTGGATATTTTTTTACTAATGCTTCAATAGCACCTCTTGTAATAGAGTGTTCGCCTCCAAGCATAATTGGACTAAGGCCTTTACTAATTAAATAATTTGTTGCTGATTTAACCGATTCAATAACGGACTTTGAGTCATTTTTATCAATTAGTATTGATCCAAAATCAACATACATAACATCCTCTAAGTCTTTTTTTATTTTTGGACAATATGTTTCTAAACAAGAACTGACTTGTCTTATTGCTTCTGGACCAAATCTTGCTCCTGGTTTAAACGAACATGTCCCATCATAATTAACGCCAAATATACCAATTGAGCAATTCTTGGGACTTCTTTTTGCTCCCATATAAATTGAATTTTCGTTATCAAATAAATTTTTTGTCATCTTATGAATCTAGTTCTTTTACAATTTTATTTGGCATCATTTTGAATGCTGCATTTTGAAAATTTAAATTCCAAATTTCACATCCTTTTTCTATTTTTAGGACATCATCATAATTTTGCTTTGATAAATTGAGATCTTCTGAAGAAGCGAATGTCCAACTCCAAATCCCGCTTGGATATATAGGCACAAAAGAATACATAGTTTCAGAAACTTTAAATATTTTTTTTAGGGTTTTCAAAATATTTATGTGAACATTTTTGAAGGATTCAGGAGATTCGCTTTGCGTTGCTAATATCCCCTTTGGTGTAAGTATTCTTTTACATTCTTTATAAAAAGAATCTGAAAATAATAAATTTGAAAATTCTGAGGGATCTGAACAATCTATAAAAATAACGTCGTAAAAATTATCTCTTGTTTTTTTTACCCATTTAAAACCATCATCAACATGTATTTCTAATCTTTTGTCATTCCATGCTTCGCCTCCAATTTCCTTTAAAAATTTTTTACATATTTTGATTACCTCTTTATCAATTTCTACTAGATCAATTTTTGATATTTGAGAATATTTAACGCATTCTCTTGCTGTACCGCCATCTCCTCCACCAATAATTAGTATATTAGATTTTTCGTCAATGCTACTTAATGCTGGATGCACAAGACACTCATGATAATATTTCTCGTCTTTTAGTGATGTCATCCAACAACCATCAAGCATTAAAGCTCTGCCATAGTAATCATTTTCAATAACAATAATTTCTTGATATTGAGATTTTTGTTTAATTAAAACATCTCCATTTAGACCGAATCTTGAGCCTTTATGATATTCATCTATCCATGTTGCAATATTAGTCATTTGCATTTAAGAATTTTTTCTTTTAAGTTTTCGCTTGGCTATTTGCCAAAGCCTTTGAAAGTCTTTAGAAGTTTGTTTTTTAATATTATCGCCTGCATGATGCTCAATGATTGAAAATCTTTCTAAAAATTTTTTATTAGTTTTTTGAAGAGCTGATTCAGGATTTATTTTTAAAAAGTTTGAGAGATTCAGAAGGGTAAAGTAAATATCCCCAAATTCATTTTTTATTTCTAAATCATTCTTACTTTTAATTGCTTCCTTTAATTCATTAATCTCTTCTTCTAACTTTTCAAAAATCTGATCGGTACTCTCCCATTTAAAACCATATTCTTTAACAATATTTGTGATTTTATCTGTTCCGATCATTGGTGGTAAATTTTTGATTTTCATATTTAAATTTTTACTAATTGATGATTCCATATGAGGTGTTTCTTTTTCTGAATTTTTAATGTTTTCCCAAATCTGTTGCGATTTTTCTAGAGATACTTTTTCTTTTTTTTTAAAAATATATGGATGTCTATTAATAATTTTCTTGTTTAGATTTTTAATAACATCATTTAGTTCAAATTCTTTTTTTTCGTAACCGATTTCAGCATGAAGCATTACTTGTAATAAAAGATCTCCTAACTCTTCACATATGTTATCCTCCTTTTTTTCATATATCGCATCTATAAACTCATTACTTTCTTCATGTAAAAATGGGATCAACGATTTATGAGACTGTATTTTCTGCCATGGGCAGCCCCAAGTTTTATCTTTTAATGATTTTATATTAGATATTAAAATTTTAAAGCTTTCTACAGTCTCTAAATCGGAATTTTTTTGTAAGTTATATCTATCGTTTGAGGACATAGGATATATTTTATTAATTTAATTTTGCCTCAATCATGAAATATTTAAATACTTAGTATAAATATTTCAACTTCATCTATTAGAATGATTTAGTATAGGGCGATTAGCTCAGCGGTAGAGCGCCTGCCTTACAAGCAGGATGTCCCTGGTTCGAACCCTGGATCGCCCATTTATTATTTTTCTAATGACTGAGATCGTCAATCTTTCAATCAGTCAAAGCGCTGCTTCAGAACTATCTAGGCAATCTTCTTTTGGAGGTTTTCCAGGAGAAATGTCGATTGATTTAGTAGAGGATAAAAATTGTTCCGAAGGATGGATGCATATTAAATTAAGGCCAGGGTCATGTAATGGATCTCCTATTTCCAGAACTGAAGGAGTAACTTTATACGCGGATGCAAAAAAGTTTAATTTACTTAAAGATTTGAAATTAGATTATTACGGTGATTTGAGCGGTGGTGGATTTCTTATTTCAACACCAAAAAACGCAAAACGTTGTTCCTGTGGTTCTGGCTTCAAACTTTTGTAGAATGGATGTGTCTTTTTTGCAAACTAATATTATTTTCATTAATTGGCTGCTCTCAAGATAAAATAAATAAAAAGTTTATTGAAATAAAATTTGGATATGACAGAGATGAATGATCAATTATCTTTAGAGAATTATTCACCTTTTGAAATAGAGAAGAAGTGGCAAGAAAAATGGGAAAGTCTAAAGGCGTTTAGTCCTAACCCTGAGGATGATGGTGAGCCTTTTTGTGTGGTTATTCCGCCACCAAATGTAACTGGATCTTTGCATATGGGGCATGCATTTAACACGGCCTTGATAGATGTTGTAGTTCGTTTTCAAAGACTTTTAGGGAAAAATGTTTTGTGTTTACCGGGAACTGATCATGCTTCAATAGCTGTTCAAACTATTCTCGAAAAACAATTAAAAAACGAGGGTAAAACAAGCGAGGATGTTGGAAGAGATGAATTTCTTAAAAAAGCATGGAAGTGGAAAGAACAAAGTGGCGGCAGAATAGTTTCTCAATTAAAAAGGATAGGATATTCAGTCGACTGGACTCGAGAAAGATTTACTCTTGATCAAAAATTAAATGAGGCAGTTGTTGAGGCTTTTAATATTCTTTATAAAAAGAATTTAATTTATAGAGGTGAATATTTAGTTAATTGGTGTCCTGAATCTCAATCTGCCGTAAGTGATCTAGAAGTTGAAATGCAAGAAGTAAATGGTCATTTATGGCATTTTAAATACCCTTTAATTTCTGAAAGTGGTGAACACTTAGATAAGTACTTAGAAGTTGCAACAACAAGACCAGAAACTCTTTTGGGTGATACTGCTGTGGCGGTTAATCCTGATGATGATAGATATAAAGAATTTATTGGTGTCAAAGTAAAAGTTCCTTTCGTTGATAGAGAAATACCTATTATCGCTGATTCACATGTTGATAAAGATTTTGGTACGGGTTGTGTGAAGGTTACTCCAGCCCATGATCCAAATGATTTTGCAATAGGAAAAAGGCATAATTTAAAACAGATTAATGTAATGAACAAAGATGGAACTTTAAATATTAATGCAGGTATTTTTCAAAATTTAGATAGATATGAGGCTAGAAAGAAAATTATCAATGAATTGGATAACTTAGGCCTTTTGACAAAGATAGAGGACTATAAACATACTGTTCCTTTTTCAGATAGAGGTAAGGTGCCAATTGAACCTTTATTGTCAACACAATGGTTTTTGAAAATGGATGATATATCACAAGGATGTCTTAATGAAATTGATTCTAAAAAACCATCGTTTATTCCTCCACGATGGGAGAAAGTTTATAAGGATTGGTTAGAGAATATCAATGATTGGTGTATCAGTCGTCAATTGTGGTGGGGGCACCAAATACCAGCCTGGTATGTTTTAGATGAATCTCAAGACACAATAGAACAAAATACTCCATATATCGTTGCAAGAAATGAAGAGGATGCCTTAATCGAAGCTAATAAAAAATTTGGATTAGATATTAAATTGGTTCGTGATAAAGATGTTTTGGATACATGGTTTTCAAGTGGTTTATGGCCTTTCTCAACCCTTGGCTGGCCAAATACAAATGATCCAGATTTTAAAAAATGGTATCCAAATAGTGTTCTTGTTACTGGTTTCGATATTATTTTCTTCTGGGTGGCAAGAATGACAATGATGGGAAATACTTTTACAAATAATATTCCTTTTAAGGATGTTTATATTCATGGTCTAGTTCGAGATGAAAACAATAAAAAAATGAGTAAAAGTTCAGGTAATGGTATTGATCCAATACTATTAATTGATAAATATGGTTCTGATGCTCTACGATTTGCTTTAATTCGAGAAGTTGCAGGCGCTGGACAAGATATCAGGCTTGATTTTGATAGGAAAAAAGATACGTCTTCAACTGTTGAAGCTTCAAGAAATTTTGCGAATAAATTATGGAATGCAACTAAATTTGTGTTAATTAATAAAACTTCTAATAATAATTATTCGCTTAATGAGAGTGATGAAACTTCTTTAGAGTTATGTGATAAGTGGATTTTATCGAAATTGAATCAGGTAAATATAAAAGTCGCTGCTTTGTTGAAAGAGTATAAATTGGGAGAATCTGCGAAACTTCTATATGAATTTACGTGGAATGATTTTTGTGACTGGTATGTAGAATTTGCTAAACAACGGTTTAATAATAAAGAGACTAAAAATAGAGGAATATCTGAAAAAGTTTTAATAAAAGTGCTCAATGATATTTTGGTAATGATTCATCCTTTTATGCCTCATATTACTGAGGAACTTTGGCATGTGCTGCAACTGAAACCAGATAATGTATTATTATCTCTTCAAAAATGGCCAATTCACGAAAATAAATTTGTTGATAATAAGCTTGATAATTCCTTTCAGCAACTCTTTGAAATTATTAGGCTGATTAGAAATTTGAGAGCTGAATTAGGCCTTAAGCCATCAGAAAAAGGTCCTGTATATTTAATTTCAGACAATGATGAATTGATTGATTTTCTAAAAACTTTAGTTGATGATATTCAAACCTTAACTAAATCTTCTGAAGTATTTATTTTTAAAACTAATGCTGTTGATAAAAAAGAGTTTGCTAAATCTTTTTCTGGGATAATTAGTGATTTAGAGGTTTACTTACCTTTTCAGGATTTTGTAAATATAGATGCATTAAAGGAAAGGTTAACCAAGGATTTAAAAAAGGTGACTATTGAATTAGAAAATTTAAATAAGAGATTATCTAATAAAAATTTCGTTGATAAGGCTCCAAAAGATATTGTTGACGAATGTAGATTTAAATTAAATGAGGGTTCGGTACAAAAGGAAAGAATTAGTAAAAAACTTGAACTTTTGAATTGAGAATGAATATATTTCTTGAAAATATTTATAATTTGTCTTTTTTTTTTAATACTGGTTTTGGGATCTTTTCGTTTGTTTGTATTTATATTTTAATTGTTTTATTAATACTTCCAGCCTCTTGGTTATCTTTATTATCAGGTTTTTTATATGGCTCATATTTAGGATCTATTATTGTTTTCATTTCCGCTTCTATAGGCGCATCAGTTGCTTTTTTTGTATCAAAAAGTTTTTTTGCAAAAAAGCTAAAAACTCTTTTTAGCCGTTATCCAAAATTAATTGTCATGGAAAAAGTAGTAGAAAAAGGCGGACTTAAATTAATTTTTTTAGCGAGATTATCTCCGATATTTCCCTTCAGTATTCTTAATTATTTTTATGGTTTGAATAATGTTAAATTTAGAGATTTCGTTCTTGGTCTTCTTGGAATAATTCCAGGAACTTTTCTTTATTGTTCAATAGGTAGTTTGGCAAAAAGTATTCAGGAGTTGAAAAATGTGCAATCACCAAATAATTTATATATTACTAGCATTGGAATTATTTCAACTTTTTTAGTTGTATATTTCTCAGCTAAATACTCCAGAGAATATTTTGAAAAATCTTAAGAATTTACTCTTTAATATTCCAATCTCTTATTGATGCAATTAAGATAAACCAAAAAAGCCTTAATTTACCTAGTAAAGTCTTGTTGGCTTCTAATTCTATATATTTTGCCTGTCCACATGGTGTTTTTATGAAGTTGAAAACTGTTTTCTTCGTCATAGGTCTCTCAAAAAGTTCTGATAATTATTCTTATATTTTATAGCCAAGATTTTTTTATTTAAAAACCACATTTTTCATTGACTACTTTGTTGAATATTATTTTTTGAAATTTAAACTTTTTCTCCAGCTTTAAATCCTCTAAAGCATTTAAATCTAGGAAACCTAAGACTAAAAGCCACTGCATCCTTTGACTTGGTTTTTGCATCAGCTCTGATTTCTACAAGTTGACCAACGAGATGATTACGTTTTGACCAATATTCTTCACGTTGAATATCACTAAATCCGCTTCCGCAACTAAGACTGTATTCATGACCATCATCTTCTCCTTCTACCAGGATTGCTCCCAGTCTCCCTTTGTTGCGGCCTGTACCTTCCTCAACTGATACAACTTTTAAAGTGACTTCAATGAAAGGTTTTGCTTTTAACCAACTGTGTGTTCTTTTACATTCATACATAGCATCAGGATCTTTAATCATTACTCCTTCATACCCACCTTCCACAGCAGATTTATTCAGCTCTACAAATCTTTTTTGTCCTTCAATAGTGTCGAGATCTACATTTTCCCATTCAAGTGTTTGTATATGTTTTAAGAGCATAGAATGTTTTGCTACCCATTCTTTTACTAATAAACTTCTTTTTGTTTGACTAGTGTTCCATTTTCCTTTTTGAAAGTTTTCAAGGGGACATAAGTCAAATAGGTGGAGAACTGCGTCTTTTGTTTCTTTGCCATCTTTTCTATGTACCTGTTTCATTAAATCTTGAAAGTTAGCGCTCATCACTTCACCATCGAGTACTAAGTCATAAGGTGCTGGGTCTTCTTTTAAGACTTTTTCTATTTCTGAGATAATATGACCAAAATTATGGAATTGTTTTCCATTACGAGAAAACATTTCTACTTTATTTTGTCTAATAATAGTTAAGACGCGTACACCATCTAACTTGATTTCAATTTGCTTTTTTCCTATCATTTTTTTTTCATGATTTGCGCTGTCATGAGCTAAAGGACAAGAAAAAATAGGAATAGCATATTTGGGAAATTTCTTTGCTATCTTGTTGATTGTTTTTTCAGATACACCACATCTAAGATCTTTAATTAAAACTCGTCTATAAAATCCATTCCACTCTTCTTTTTTTGCAGACTCCATAGCCGTAAGAATTGCATCGCGAGCAGCGTGACCAGTAAGTTCTCTTTGAATAAGCTTATTGGCTAATTTTCTAAAATCTTCCCATAAAAAATTTTGACTTTTTTCAGTCTCTTTCTCAGGGACAATTTTTACCCCAAAAGTTACCAATGGATCAAGTGCCATACGTATGCCTTCAAAAAAATCATCTAGACCTTCTTCCATTGCTTCTGAAATGATTTTTTCTTTATCTAATCTACTTGGGTGTAATTCTAATTGATATATTATTTCTTCTTTAAACAATTCTTTTTGTCTCACAAGAAATTATTAATTCACTTTAGCTATTCTGTCTATTTTCCAATCATTGTCAGTTTTTGCAAAAGTAAAATCTAATGGGAGCTCATCTTGTTTGTCTTCTGATTTTAAATTCAAAGTTATTATGATTTGATCTTCTTGGACTCTAGGTCTTCCTGATTTTAAATTTCTGTATTTATTGAGGTTTAAACTAGCTAAAAATTTAAGAAAGTCTTGTCGTTTTACATGAGTTTTATAAGTTTTTGTAGTCAAACCATAAGCTGCATCAATTCTGCCAGCAGCTATTTGATCGAAAAACTTTCTTACTAATGGATTAATTCCTCTGGCGCTTATAACTAATTTGACTGCATTAAAAGTCCAAAAAGAAACTAGTACAGCTCCGCCAACTAATAATGCTTTAATTCCGATATCTTTAACTAGTGTTGCATCCATGTTAATTTGAGTTTTTTATTACTTTAAGAAAAGAAATCGTTTTTGATGGCTTTTTTTGTCAAAATAATACTAATTTTAATCCATAATGCCTGTAATTCCTCTTTTACCCTTATTTCAT